>JAHFPT010000090.1:0-13031 GCA_023266625.1 Novosphingobium sp.
CGCGCGGCTGGCCCCGAGCCGGCCATCGGCAGATAGCTGCCCTGGCCACGGAAGCTCACCCATCTATCGAAGCCCGCGCGCGGGGCGTCGGTGTCGTTGCCCATGTGCCATTTGCCGATGAAGGCGGTCTGATAGCCGGCTTTCTGCAGATATTCGGGAAAGAAAGTGAGCCCTTCTTCCGAGGAATTGTTGTTGTCGACGACACGGTGATTGCGCGCTGTCTGGCCGGTCAGGATCGTCGCGCGGCTCGGCGAGCAGAGCGACGATGTTACCACTGTGTTCGGGAAATAGCTGCCGCCGCGGGCAAGCCTGTCGATATTGGGCGTGTGCAACTGTGGCTGCAGAAAGCCCATGCCATCGAAGCGCAGATCGTCGAGCAAGATGAAGATGATGTTGCGCGGTCGCGCCTGCCGCGCAGGCATCGTTTCCGTTGCGGCGCCCGCAGTGACAGGCTTGGCCGCCGGCGCGATCGCCGGATTGAACAGCAGCACCATCGCTGCGCTTGCGCCCAGAAGGGCCTTCTTCGTCAATGACACCATCTTCCTCCACGCAATCGAATGAGCCGGTCATTCCCCCGGCCATTCCCAGATACTACAGACCATGTTCCTGTGCGAACGCGACCGCCGCCCCGTACAATCCCGGATTGGGGTGCGTGACCAGCTTCACCGGCACCGTTGCCATCAGGCTTTCGAATCGGCCCTTTGCGGAAAATCGCGCGGCGAATCCCGATCCCGAAAAACGATCCCGCAGCCGCAGCGCAAGTCCGCCGGCGATCACCACCGCGCGGGCACCGTGCGCCAGCGCCAGATCTCCGGCGACCGCGCCCAGGCTGAGGAAAAAGCGTTCGACGGCCGCCAGCGCCAGATCGTCATGGTCGTCCATCGCGAGCGACCAGATAGCCCGATCGTCGAGCGCGGGCACGGCACTGTTCTCGATCTCGGCGAGCGTCTGGTAAATCGCGACGATGGCGGGCCCGGCGACCACCCGCTCGATCGACACGCGGCCATGGCGCTCCCGCAGTCGGCCGGCCAGCCGGTCTTCGATCGAATCGAGCGGCGCGAAATCCTGATGACCGCCTTCGGTGGCGATCACATGATGAATGTTGCCAGTGCGCAGCACTGCTGAAACGCCAAGACCCGTTCCAGGGCCGCAGATGCTGATTACGCCCGAACGAGGAACGGCAATGTCGGGTCCGCAGATATGATGGAAATCCTGATCGGGCAGCTTGGCAACGGCATGGGCGACCGCGCCGAAATCATTGACTAGGGTCAGCCGATCCAGGCCCAATTCGCGTTGCAGGCTGGCGGGGCGAATGTGCCAGGCGCTGTTCGCCAGCCGCAATTCCTGGCCGCCGATCGCTGCGGCACATTCGACCGGCGCCGCAATCGCGAAGGCGCCATGGCGTGGCACGTCCTCGCCGAGTGTCATGGTGAAGGCGTTCCAGGCGCTTTCCAGGCTGGAATACTGCGCCGCGCTGAACACGGTCGCCTTGTCGAGCGAGGCAACCGCTCCGTTCACGAGCGTCGCCAAGGCGAAGCGGGCATGCGTGCCGCCGATATCGGCCACCGCGATCTTCATCGCGACATTCGTGCCATTGCCCACACTCTCCCCTGCTTACAGACCCATTTGACATCAAGCTCGATATGGGTGTATTCAGAAAAGACAGCGCTGTCTATTGGTTTGTAGAGAAGGCCAAACTCTTGCGTTACGCCGATTCGTCATTGTCGCACGATTTCCGGAATGTTGCGCAGCATCCGCCCTTCCGGGTCGGCCTTGTCGGCTATGGCTTCGCCGCGAAGACGTTTCATGCGCCGTTGCTGACCGCCGAATTTGGCCTCACGCTCTCGACTGTTGCCTCCGGCGACGCTGCGAAGGTCATGGCCGATCTGCCGCGCGCCAGGGTTGATGGCGATCCATTTGCAGTCGCGACGTCCGACGATATCGATCTTGTTGTCATCGCGTCGCCCAACGACAGCCATGCGCCGCTTGCGCGGGCGGCCTTGCGGGCGGGCAAGCATGTTGTCGTCGATAAGCCCTTCACGCTCGATATGGCGGAAGCGCGCGAACTGATCGCGCTGGCAGATGAGCATCAACGTCTGTTGTCGGTCTTCCACAACCGCCGCTGGGACAGCGATTTTCTCAGCGTGAAGGCCGCGATCGAGGACGGCCTTGTCGGCACGGTCGCGCATTTCGAATCGCATATCGACCGGTTTCGGCCCGACGTCAGGCCCCGCTGGCGTGAGAGTGGCGGGCCGGGAAGCGGGGTATGGTGCGATCTGGGGCCGCATCTGGTCGATCAGGCCCTCCAGTTGTTCGGCCTGCCTGTCAGCGTTCACGCTTCGCTTGCCAGGCAGCGCAAGGGCGCGCGGGCGGACGATTGGGCGCATGTCCTGCTCGATTACGGTTCGCGTCGCGTGGTGCTCCACGCAAGCATGCTCGTCGCCGGCGGCTCGCCCCGTTTCATCGTGCATGGCGACAAAGGAAGCCTCGTCAAGCGATTGGCCGACCCCCAGGAGCGGCAATTGCTCGCCGGCATGACACCCGGTGCGCCGGGGTGGGGTGAAGATGCCGATGGACTGCTGATCTACGACGATACCGGTGTGGCCAGTTCCAGGCCGTCCCTCTCCGGCGACCAGCGGTGCTACTATACCGCAATTGCGGCGGCGCTGGCGGGCCGGGGTGCCAATCCCGTTCCCCCGCTTGAGGCGCTGGCCGTGATGTCGGTCATCGAAGCGGCGGTCGAGTCCGCTCGCTGCGGTCGGGCGATCGCCCCGGATTTGTCCGGTGAGGAGCGCGAATCATCGGCATGATCGGCCAAATCGGGATGCGATAACACCAAAGTAATGGGCCTTCGGGTGTCGAATAACGTGAATTGCTATTGGAGCTGACAGTTTGTTCTTAACGCCCAAATCTCAGGGCCATGGGGAGGAAGACATGAGTAATATAAAGTTTACGACGGTCATAATGGCAGGGGTCGGCCTGGTCGCGTTGGCGCAGCCCCTAAGCGCGCAGACCGCAGGCACGGCTCAGGCCGAGGCCGCGAGCGCCGCGCCGGAAGGGGGAGAAATCATCGTCACCGCGCAGAAGCGCTCGGAGCGCCTGCAGGATGTGCCGCTGGCGGTCACGGCGATCAGCGGTGATGCGTTGTCGAGGCAGCAGATCAACGACACTACGTCACTCACCCGCGCGGTCCCGTCGCTGACGCTTCAGCAGGGCCAGGGCTCACAGTCGAACGGTTTCCGCATTCGCGGCGTCGGCTCGCAGCTGTTCAGCCTCGGCGTCGAGGCTTCGGTCTCGGTGGTCGTCGATGGCGTCGTCGCCGCGCGTGCCACGCAGGGCTTCTCCGACTTCGCCGATATCGAGCGGATCGAAGTGCTGCGCGGCCCGCAGGGCACGCTGTTCGGCAAGAACGCGACTGCCGGTGTGGTCAGCATCGTCACCGCGCGCCCGACCAATACGTTTCAGGGCAAACTCGAAGCCACGATCGCCGAGGGCAACGAATACCGCGTCAAGAGCACCGTCTCCGGGCCCCTGTCTGACACACTGCGGGTGCGGGTTAGCGGATATTACAACGATGTCGGTGGCTATCTGTACAATGTCGCCACCAAGCGCGACGTCAACGGTGCCAAGAGCGGAGGCATCCGCGGCAAGCTGGACTGGGATGCGACCGATAATCTCAATTTCCTGCTGACCGGCGACTACCGGAAGAGCAATGCCCTGTGTTGCCAGTCGGTGGCGGTGCAAACGGTGACGCCGGCGGTGATCACGCTGTCCAGCCCGGTCGTCGCGTCCCCCACCAACCGCCAGCTCATCGACGATCAGGATTCGTTCAACAACGAAAGCCAGTCGACCTTTTCGCTGGAAGGCAACTTGAATCTGGGCAGTGCGACGATCACTTCGATCACTGCCTATCAGCATTATGCCAACGATGCGAACAATGTGGTGGACCGGATCAATAATCCGTTGCCGGTCTACACAAGCGGCGTCGCCCAGTTCAACCAGAACGGCGGACAGATAGCGCTGAACAACTTTTCGCAGGAGCTGCGCATCGCCTCCAGCGGCAGCCATGATCTGACTTATGTGGCCGGCGTGTTTTATGCCATCACTTCTATCACCCGCGATTTCTTGCGTCGGCAGGCGCTGTGCACCTCAGGCACTCTGGGCGCCGTCTGTGCCGCGCCAACCTATCGCTCGGTGTCTTCACATGCCTATAACAAGTCCACAAGCGTCGCAGCCTTCGGACAGATCGAATACCGGCTTACCGGCGGGTTGAAACTGCTGGGCGGTGTCCGGCTCCAGCGTGAAACGACTTCGGTGGATGGCCAGCGCTATGGTCCTGCGCCGCAATTTCCTACCGATGCGGCCATTCCCGGCTTCGGAGCCGTATCAGGCTATCGCTCGGTCGCCGACACGGCGCTGACCGGCAAGGTTGGGGTCCAATATGAGTTCAGCCGCACTGCCCAGGTCTATGCCAGCTACACGCGCGGCTATAAGGGTTATGGCTTCAACACCGAGCCGGCGACCAATTTCGCCACACAGGCCCCCGTGCTGCCCGAAAACGTCAACGCCTATGAAATCGGCTTCAAGGGACGCACCTCGGACAACCTGCTGAGCTTCAGCATGGCGGCCTTCTGGTCGGACTTCACGAATCTTCAGGTTCTGGCGAACATTGGCACGCCTTCCGCGCCAGCCTTCGCGCAGACCAATGCCGGCAGTTCGACGACCAAGGGCTTCGAGATCGAGGGTACGCTGCGTCCGGCCAAGGCGCTGTCGATCAACTTCGGCCTGACTTACGCCGATTCCAGCATCACCGCCAATGGCCTGAGCTGCCCGCTGGAGTTCCAGGCCAATCTGGTCACGGTGCCGACAGGCGGCACGCCGCCGATCAACACCTGCTATGGCACGGGCTCGGGCCTCCAGGACATCGTCAATGGTCGCCTGCCTTACGCGCCGAAGTGGCGGATCATGGTGTCGCCGCGTGTGGAGGCCGACATCCCGGGTTCGAACCTGACCGGCTTCGGCCAGGTTTCGGTCAGCTATCAGAGCCGACAGAACTTCGATCTCTCGCAGGATCCGCTGCTGTTCCAGAAAGCCTATGCCATCGTCGACGCCAACATCGGCGTATCGACCATCGACAAGCGCTATTCGGCCACGCTGTTCGTGCGCAACCTGTTCAATCAGAACTACTATTCGGCGATGGCGCATACCTCCCTGCTGGCGAGCGCGACCAACGCCAATGACTTGACGGCCTTCGTCAACAAGGACTCGCGCCGCTACTTCGGTGCGACCATCGGCGTTAAATTCTGAGCAGCATGCAACGCGACAATCGAGGGGAGGGGCCATCGCCGCTCCCCCTTTTTTTATGCCAGTGGAGGTCCCGTCCGGGAAGCCGCACCCTATGTGGTCGTCGGCGACGGATCAGGCCGCCGGGTCGATCGTTGACCAGCCCGAAGCTGCACGGTTGTTCTCAACCGCGCGGGCGATGAGCGCCATGCCGCGGACGCCCTCTTCAATCCCCTGCAACAACCCGTCGCCGGCCGCGCCACCGGTATGCGCCGCGTTGGCGAAGTCGCCATAGATATTGGCTAGCGCTTCTATGAATCCTTCCGGGTGCCCCACCGGCAGCCGCGAGCCCGCCCGGGCGGCGGCGGAAAGCCCGTTCCAGCCCGCATGGCGCTGCTCGCTGATGCCGTCGGCGCGGTTGAGTGTCAGGATGTCGGGCCGCTCGTGGCACCAGTCGATGCCGCCGTGATCACCCCAGATGCGCAGCCTCAGCCCGTTCCGTTCGCCGGTGGCGATCTGCGACACAGCCAGAATGCCGCGCGCGCCATTGTCGAGGCGCAGCAGTAGCGTGCAGTCGTCATCGAGCAGCCGACCCGGTACGACATTGCCCAGATCGGCTTGGAGCCGCGTGGCCCGCAAGCCGCTTACGAACTCGACGAGATTGAAAGCGTGGACGCCGATATCGGCAATCGATCCGCCGATCCCCGACCGCGCGGGATCGGCGCGCCATTCGGCCTGCTTGTTGCCGGACAACTCTTCCGGGTCGGCGAGCCAGCCCTGGAAATATTCGACAGCGACCTTGCGAACTTTGCCGAGCGTGCCGCTTCTGATCAGCGCTCGCGCCTCGCGCAGCATAGGATAGCCGGTATAGGTATAGGTGAGCGCATAGCATCGCCCGGTCGCCCGAACGACCTGCTCGAGCGCAAGCGCTTCGTCGAGCGTGGCGGTGGCGGGTTTGTCGCTTATCACGTTGAAGCCCGCCTGCATCGCATCGCGGGCGATCGCGAAATGGGTATCGTTGGGCGTCACGATCGCGACCAGATCGATCGGATCGGGACGCAGCGCCTCCAGCGCCAGCATCGTGCGATGGTCGGCATAAGCGCGATCTTCGGCAATGCCGTAGCTCAGCCCGGCGGCCTTCGATTTCTCCGGGCTTCGCGAGAAGGCGCCGGCGACCAGCCTGATCCGGCCGTCAAGTTCTGCCGCGCGACGATGCACCGGGCCGATGAAGGAGCCGGGTCCGCCGCCGACCATGCCCATGCGCAACACGCGTTCGCTCACATGATACTCCGCTGATGGGTGATAGGATATTGTCGCGGCCGCGCCGCTCAGCCCGGAAGCGCGGCGAGGGCTTCTTTGGCGGATGCCCCGATCCCGCTGGTGACGCGTTCGCGGAAGGCGAAGGCGAAGATCAGCATCGTCCCCAGCGCGATCACGGCGGGCACAAGCCAGATCATCCGCCAGTCATGATCGATCGGCGATACCGTATGCGCCTGATAGACCAGGCCGGCGATGTTCGATCCCGCCGCGACGCCGATCCCCTGGGTGATGAGCGCGAAGAAGGCCTGCGCGCGTGACCGGGCGGCCGCATCGAACTTGTGATCGACGTAAATCTGCCCCGACACGAACAGGAAGTCGTAGCAGATGCCGTGGATGATGATGCCGAACAGCATCAGCGGCACGATCGCCTGCGCGCCGATATAGCCATAGCCGAATGCCAGGAAGCGGATTCCCCACGCCGCCATGCCGACGATGAGAACCCATTTGATTCCCATGCGAAGGAGCAGAAATGGCAGCGTGATGAGGAACAATGTTTCAAACATCTGGCCGACGGTCTGGATCGCGGTGGCCTCCAGCGTCGCACCGAATAGCGTGATGCTCAGATTCTTCTCGACGAAGAAGGTGTTGGCGTAGGTGTCGTAGAAGCTCTTCGGCACCATCAGCACGAGCATGCAGAGGACGAATATCCAGAAGGGCTTGTTGCGATAGCCTGCGACTATGTCGAGGCCGAACAGGCCGGTAAGGCTGATCCGTTCGCGCGCGGCGCGTGGCGGCGTTGCCGGCAGGGTGAAGCTGTACAGGCCGAGCAACAGATAAACCCCGCCCGCGATGATCATCGGCACATGGGTCTCGGCCGCGCCGCTTATCGATCCCACCAGCAGGCCCGCGACGATCCAGCCAATGGTGCCCCACACCCGCACGCGCGGAAATTCGCGATTTATGTCGGTCATCGCCGAAAAAGCGATTGCCGTGCCGAGCGGAATGGTGGCGGCATAGAAGAGGAAATGGATCAGCAGGCCGAACAGGAATATCGATGGCGATTGCTGGATGGTCGACACCCACAGCAGCGCTGCGCCGGCGCCGAGGCATAAGATCCCCATCACCTTCTGCGCAGAGAAATAGCGGTCCGCGATCATGCCGACGAACAGCGCCGAGGCAATCGTGGCGATGCCCATCAGCCCGTAGGCGCTGCCGATGATCGCGTCGAAGCGGAGCCCCTTGCTCATATAGCTGCTGAGCGGCACCAGCCAGACTCCCCATGCAAAATATTGCGCGAACATCATCAGCGCGAGTCTGGTTTTTACCATCTTTGCCTGTGCCCCTCCTGTCGGCGCACTTCTGCGTGCTCCCTGCGGTCAATGTAAACGGATACATATCGATTTCGCCGGTTACAACTCTATTTTCGTCGGTGACAGGGGTGCCGTTATCGCCATTTCGGGAGTTTTGTAAAAACGTTTACAACGGCCGCCCACCGATATATTTGATCTTGCGATAAAGGTGGCATCGCCCTGCACAGTTGGAAAATTCGCTGTTGTTGCGCGGGCGGGCGGGGAGATGGCCGGAGTGTCTTTCGACGCAATATCTACGTTTGAAAATAACAGGTTTCTGCCTTGCCCGCGCGCGGGCCGATCGGGCCGTGCCGCACGATGAAAACGATCAAGGGGCCGGCGATCTTCCTGGCGCAATTTGCTGGCGATGCGGCACCGTTCGATAGGCTGGACAGCATCGCCGAATGGGCCGCAGGATTGGGTTATCGCGGTCTGCAGTTGCCGACGGGGCCCGGTAGCTTTGTCGATCTCGAACTCGCGGCATCGAGCCAGGATTATTGCGACGAGATCGTCGGCACGCTGGCCGCGCACGGTCTTGCGGTAACCGAGCTTTCAACCCACCTTCAGGGGCAGCTCATTGCCGTGCATCCGGCTTATGACATGCTGTTCGATGGGTTTGCCGCACCGGAGGTGAGGGGCAAGCCACGCGAACGTCAGCAATGGGCGGCTCGCCAGGTCACCCTCGCGGCAAGGGCAAGCCGCCGCATGGGGCTTGCCGCGCACGCCACGTTCTCCGGAGCGCTGGCCTGGCCCTATTTCTATCCTTGGCCCCAGCGCGCAGCCGGGTTGATCGAGGAAGCCTTTGCCGAACTTGCCCGGCGCTGGCTGCCCATTCTCGATGCGTTCGACGAGGCGGGCGTCGATCTGTCCTATGAAATCCATCCCGGCGAAGATCTGCACGACGGGGCGACCTTTGAACGCTTTCTGGACGCTGTCGGCGGGCATCGCCGCGCGAATATCCTCTACGATCCGAGCCACCTGCTGCTCCAGCAGATGGATTATCTCCAGTTCATCGATCTTTATCATGAACGTATCAAATGCTTCCATGTGAAGGATGCCGAATTCCGTCCCGACGGGCGATCGGGCGTCTATGGCGGCTACCGGGACTGGATCGATCGCGCGGGGCGCTTTCGTTCGCTCGGCGACGGGCAAATCGATTTCGGCGGCATCTTTTCGAAGATGGCGGCTTATGACTTTCCAGGCTGGGCCGTGCTCGAATGGGAATGCGTGCTCAAGCATCCCGAAGACGGCGCCGCTGAAGGAGCACGCTTCATCCGGGATCGTATCATCAGGGTCGCGGACCGAGCGTTCGACGATTTCGCTGCGGCGAATGTCGATATGGCGCGGCTGCGTGCATTGCTGGGGATCGCCGACCAATAAAACCCCCACGGGAACAGGGAGAGCAACGATGGGGACTGTGGCGATACCCGTTGTCTGGAACGTGCGGTGTTGCGCCCTGTACGGTGGACTTATGGGCGACGTGCCGCGAACCGACCGTCAACAAGACGGCGGGGGCAAGAATCCGAAAGCGATGGCCGATGCGAAGATCATGGCCTTCGCGCTACCGAAACAATATTGAGGGAGAGTGAGATGACGCATCAACTATCACGGCGGGCCTTCATGGGTGGCGCAGCGGCCTCCGCTACTGCAGCGCTGGCCGCAAGCAGCGCGTTGGCCGCTGCCTCGGGCCAATCCTTCTTCCAAAGAAGGGGAATCGATCTCGGTATCCAGCTTTACGCGCTCGGCAATACGTTGGCCGCGAACCTCGATCCGATGCTGGCCGAGGTCGCGCGCATCGGCTATCGCAAGGTCGAGCTGGCGGGCTTCCTCGGCCGGACAGCCGCCGAGCTGCGCGCGGCGTTCGACACGGCCGGCCTAGTCTGCCGCAGCGCGCATATTCCGCAGCAAGCCTTCTGGCCCGGCCAGGGCGCGACCCTCGCCGACATGCCACGGCTGATCGACGACGCCCATATCATTGGTCTCGAATATATCGTCCTGCCGCTCTTCCCATTCCCGAAGGGTGCCGGGTCGATCACCGAAAGCAAGGATGTCGGCTCTTTTCTCAGGCGCGCCGGCGAGATGATCACAGCCGATGACTGGAAGGTGTTGGCCGACATGCTCAACGAAAAGGGCGCTGCTCTGGCAACGGCCGGGCTGCGGATTGGTTATCATAATCACAATTTCGAGTTCGCGCCGAAGCCGGGCGGAAAGGGCTATGAGATATTGATGGAACGCACCGATCCGGCGTTGGTGACCTTCGAGATGGATGCGGGTTGGGTATGCGCCGCCGGCGTCGATCCGATCGCGCTGATCGAGCTTTATCCGCATCGCTTCCGCCTGATGCATGTGAAGGACATCAAGGCAACGACGCGGCCAAACTTCTCCATGCTACAGGATCCTGCCGAAGTCGGATCCGGCATCATCGATTGGCACCATATATTGCCTGTCGCTTATGCGGCGGGCATCACCGAATACTATGTTGAGCAGGAGCCCCCCTTCGTCGGCAGCCGTATCGCGGCGCTTGAGAAGAGTTTCCGATATCTGGATAGGCTACGCTTCTGACTGCCGGTTACAGCATGCTTGCCACATTCCATCGGATACGCAAGGATAAGCAATGGTGACTATCCGGGACGTAGCAGCTCTGGCCGGTTTCTCGATCGCCACCGTCTCGCGCGTTCTGTCCAAGCCAGATACTGTGACGGAGGCGACCCGCCATCGTGTCCAGCAGTCGATAGATGCCCTCGGGTATGAGCCGAACTTCGCGGCGAAGAGCCTGCGGATGGCGCGGGTCTCCAAGATATTGCTCACGGTGCCGGACATATCCAATCCGTTCTTCGGAAGCGTGATCCGGGGTGCGGAGGATGCGGCGAGCATTGCCGGCTATTCGATTGTTCTGGGCGACACCCGGCATGACGAGGACAGGGAGCTTCAATATGGATCGATGCTACGCCGGCGCGAAGTCGACGGGCTGATCTTTCTCGGTCACAAATTGCCACCCAACCTCACCCAGATGTTGGAGGCGCGCGACGACGCGCCGATCGTCAACGGTTGCGAACATAGCCCGGACCTGCCGGTGACGAGCGTTCACATCGACAATCATCGCGCGGCGATGGATGCGATGGAATATCTCTATGCGCTGGGCCATCGCGATATCGGCGTCATCACCGGCCCTTTGGAAAGTCCACTCAGCCGCGACCGTTTGAGCGGCGTGCGGGCGGCCGCCGCTTCAGTCAATCTGTCTGCGAGTCTAAAGGTTTCTGTCGGCGATTTCACAGTCGATTCAGGGGAGCGTGAAGCGCGTGCTTTCCTCACTGCAACAAAGCGACCAACCGCCATTTTCTGTTTCAGCGACGAGATGGCGATTGGCGCGCTGAGCGCCATGCGGTCGATCGGTCTCGACTGCCCGGCCAACCTTTCGCTGATGGGCTTCGACGACATTCGCTTTGCCCGCGTTATGCACCCACCCTTGTCCACTGTATCCCAACCGGCCGATGCAATCGGCCGTGAGAGTGTCAGGCTTCTGCTCGAAATATTGGGCGGCCAAAGCACCGGCAAGACGTCGATCACGCTGCCCCATCAGCTGATCTTACGTGCGAGTACCCGGGCCTTGAATCAGACTGTCGTCTGATTCCGGTTCAACCGTTGGCGGGACCGGTAGATTGGCGCAGGACGAAGCGACACGCCTGATGGATCATGATCGGATCGGATGATCCGCCACGTCCGGCTATCAACATCCCGGCGGCAGCTGCTGCCATTTCGGCAATTGGCTGATGGATGGTCGTCAGGCTCGGCCAGACGCTTTCGGCGATCCAGCTATCGTCGAAACCGGTGACGGAGAGCTGATTCGGAATATGCACGCCCAACTGGGCTGAAGCTGCGAATACGCCAGAAGCCATGTCGTCGTTGGTCGCGAAGATCGCTGTTGGCACCTTATCGCGTTTCAGGAGATCGAGGCCGGCCAGAATGCCGGACTGGAAAGTGAACTCGCCGGCCGCTTCCTGAACTTCCGCAGGCTCTATCCCGCGCTTCGCCAGGGCCGAGAGGAAGCCGTTGCGGCGCCAATGTGCAGCAGCGTGCATCGCGGGCCCGTTGACGAGTCCGAATTTGCGATGGCCCAGATCCCAGAGATGATTGACCATATCGTCGACGGCAGCTTCGTCATTGGTGCTGACAGAGGACGAACGGGCGGGAAAGGCACCCGGTGATATGCGCACATAGCGAATATTATGGGCTTCGATAGCGCAAAGCGCGGGTTCGCAATCGGTGATCGGCGGGGTCAGGATAAGGCCGTCCAGGCGCCCATTGATCAATATTCGGTCGATGTCGGCAGCGACCTCATCGCGGTTCGCACTGACATGTTCGATGACGAGTTGGTATCCGGCACTCTTGCAGGCGGCATAGATTCCATCCTGGATCTTCATGGTGTAGTGCGGGCTGGGATTGTCGAACAGCACGCCGATGACAAACGATCGGCCAGCCGCAAGCGCGCGCGCGGCGAAGCTCGGTTTATAGCCGAGTTCCTCGATCGCGATGTTTACCCGATCACGAAGTGTCGCGCGGACATTGGTCTCGTCGTTAACGACACGGGAAACGCTCTTCATCGAAACGCCGGCACGTTTCGCGACATCCACGATAGTTATTTTTTTCATCCAGTATCCCTATAATCGCCGTCATGAAGCGCCTTGACGAAGCTTGGTGTATAGTTGCTGTCATACTGGAGACATCCGACACCAAAATCCATATGGCAGGGCAAGCAATAACGACTTTGCGATAAAGTCGCCAAGGGAGAACCCCCACAGCTACACCACGCCGTGGGACACCATCTCGCGAAGCAGTGCGTGCAGCTATATCCGGGACGATGCAAGACGCCTGTCGGTCAGATCATCTCCAAGTCCCAATATATTTCGACAGCCCGCCGACAGCATGAAATCCCGCGGTGATCTGCTCTAAATGTTTGGACGACTGACATCGCGTTTCCTTGATCGCGCGTAGACAGAACCATTCACCCTCGATTATCTCCACGGCATGATCCCACGCATCACCGACGCCCTGATCCACGACGCCATCCAGACCGAGAATATGGTGCGCGCAGGCCATACTTATTGGCGGCAGGGAAGGGTGGGCGATCTTGAGATCGAC
>JAHFPT010000090.1:13041-19062 GCA_023266625.1 Novosphingobium sp.
AGGCAGCCCTATGAAGTGGCGATTATCTTTGGTGAGGATAACCCCGACGGGGTGGTCGAGGTCGATTGTTCCTGCCCGGTGGGCTATGGCTGCAAGCATGGCGCGGCGTTGCTCTATGCGGCGCGGGCGGAGCTTTCGCCGGGCGGGCTCGTTCCAGCAAAACAGTTGGCAGACCGGGTGAGAAGCGCTCCTGCGGCAAGACCTGCACCCCTGCCGCAGCCATTGCTGTCCTGGCTGTTTGAAGCGCAGGCAAATGCTCCGGCGCTCGCTCCGGTCGCGTCGGAAATCGCCTATGTCTTCAGGCCGCGCGTGTTGCATCCGATCAAGCAGGCCAAGGGCAAGTCTGCTTCGCCGCCCACGGATATCATGCCCTCGGGTATCAATGTCAGCATCTGGTATAAGCGGGAAAACCCTGATGGGCGCATGGTCTGGGCAGAGCCATCGCGCTATGATCGCAACTGGCCGGATCAGAATCTGGAACCGCTCGATGCCTGGCTGGTCAAGCGGCTCCAGCATTATGACGGCGATATGGGCGGCGGCGGATCGCCCAGGGGGATTGGCGGATCGGATTGGATCGAACGCGCCATCGCCACGGGCAAGGCTCGCTGGGGGCGAGCCGATGGGCCGATGATGACGCCCGGCGATCCGGTGGAAGCATCGTTTCACTGGGTGGTTCAGCATGACGGGCAGCAGCGTCTGACGCTGACCGGAAGGTTCGTCGGCAAGGTGCTGCTCGCGCTTGCGCCGCCGCTGCTGGTTGATGGCGAAAGCGGCACTGTAAGCCCGATTGCAACCGGAGTTGAGCCTGAACTGGCGCAGCGCCTGCTCCAGCTGCCGCCAGTCCCGCCTCACGCCGTTGCGGCGCTCGCATCGCATTGGGTGGCCATCGCCGGGGATATGGTCCCGCCGCCCTCGCTCGCCAATCTGGTGGATCGGGGCCGTCTGACCCCGGTGCCCGTGCTGACCTTCCGCGAGGAAGGCGTCGATGTCTTGCTGCCGCAACGCTCGCGTTATTATTCGGCGGGCACCATGAAAAGCCAGACGGCCTCGGCGCGGGTCAGCTTTGATTATGAAGGCTATCCCGTCACCCATGCGACCGATGCGACGCTGATCATCCACGCAGTTGACGACGGTATGGTGCAGTTCGAGCGCGACATAGCGGCCGAGGGCAAGGCTTTTGCCCGGCTCGTCGAAATTGGCCTGAAGCCGATCCGGACCTTTCACGAGGCCAAGGCGAAGGCGGCACAGGCATGGGACATGGCAGTCGCAATTGGTGCCTCTACGGTCCATTATGCCGGGATACTCGAACATCATGTTCCCATATTGCAGGATGAGGGCTGGCGGATCGCCTATGCGCCGCGCTGGTCGCTGGCCTTTGTTGTGGTCGAGTCCGGCAGCCTGTCATTCGATGTCGACCCCTCGGGGATCGACTGGTTCGATATCAGCCTGGGTGCGCGGATCGACGGCAAGGCTGTCGATATTCTCCCTGCGCTGCGGCGGATGCTGGGGCAGCACGGCGCGGCCTTGCTGGAGTCTCCGGGGCTGACGCTCTCGGTCGAGATTGCACCGGGCAAGCTGGCGCGATTGCCGATGGAAAAGGTCAGGCCGGTACTGACACTGCTGCTCCAGTTCGCGCTACAGGATCGCACCAGCAATGAACGGCTGCGGCTGCCCGCGCGGGATCTGGCGGCGCTGGCGGATCTGGAAAGCGGCACATCCGCGCATATTCCGTGGAGCGGGGCGGAACCGCTCCGCACCCTGGCCCGCGCGCTGGCCCAGCTCGATCTCAAGCCGACCAGAACGCCGAAGAACTTCACCGCCGCGCTGCGCCCCTATCAGCAGCAGGGTCTGGACTGGCTCCAGGCGCTCCATGGCGCGGGTTTTGGCGGAGTGCTCGCAGACGATATGGGGCTCGGCAAGACCGTCCAGGCGCTCGCGCATATCACGACGTTGAAGGCAGCGAAGGCGCTTGAGAGTCCGGTGCTGATTGTCTGCCCGACATCGGTATTGCCCAATTGGCAGGCCGAACTGGCGAAGTTCGCGCCGAAGCTCAGCTGCCTGCTCTGGCACGGAGCGACGCGAAAGACACTGGCACCGAAAATCGGCAACCATGACGTGATCCTGACCAGCTACCCGTTGCTCGTCCGCGATATCGAGACGCTGAAGGCGCAGAAGTTTGGCCTCGCCATCCTTGATGAAGCGCAAATGCTCAAGAATCCGCGCACGGCGGGTTTCAAGGCAGCGAAGCAGCTCAAGGCGGCGCAGACCATCGCAATGACCGGTACCCCGGTCGAAAATCAGCTCACCGACGCCTGGAGCCTGATGGAGCTGGTGACGCCGGGGCTGCTGGGTACACTCGACCAGTTCAACCGCAATATCGCCAAACCGATATCGCGCGATATTGACACTGCCGCCAAGGCGATGCTGGCGCGGCGTCTGCGGCCCTTCATGCTCCGCCGCACCAAGGATCAGGTGGCAAGTGACCTGCCGCCCAAGACCGAAATCCCCGAATGGATCGATCTGGATGGCGGGCAGCATGCGCTTTATGAATCGATGCGCCTGCTGATGCAGAAAAAAGTACGCGATGAGATCGCCCGGGTCGGTCTGATGCGGTCACAGATCATCTTCCTTGATGCGCTGTTGAAACTCCGCCAGATCTGCTGCGATCCGAGGCTGTTGGCCGGGCAGGGGGATACGCCCGCCAGTTCGGCCAAGCTCTCGCGCCTGATGGAAATGCTTCCCGAGCTGATCGCCGAAGGGCGGCGGGTGATCCTGTTCAGCCAGTTCACCTCGATGCTCGATCTGATCAAGCCGGTGCTGGGTGATGCGGGCATCGCGTTCACCGAAATTCGCGGCGACACCAAGGATCGCCAGGCCCCCGTCGCGGCTTTCCAGGCGGGCAAGGTGCCGCTGATCCTGGTCAGCCTCAAGGCCGGCGGCACCGGCCTCAACCTCACCGCTGCGGATACCGTCATCCTCTATGACCCGTGGTGGAACCCCGCTGTCGAAGCCCAGGCCATCGACCGTGCCCACCGCATCGGCCAGACCAAGCCCGTCTTCATCCACCGCCTGATTGCGCGTGGGACGATCGAAGAGAAAATCCTGTCCCTGCAAGACAAGAAGCGCACGCTCGCCGCGACTTTGTGGGGCGAAGGGGAGGGGGCAGCGCCTGCCAGGCTGACCGACGCGGATGTGCAATTCTTGCTGGGGTGATTTCATACGGGTGAAGGTTGGGGGTCACGTCACAACCTAGCAAATCGTTAGGCTGCCATCCATAACATCGCTTTGACCGTGCAGAGCTTTGTTGAAAGACGGAGGCTAGCGTAGTCAGAAAATTATCGGGAGGGGGAGAGGGAATGAGACCGCAGCTTTTTTAAGGCCGCGCTGGGAGCGGTTGCAGTTTCGCTGGCGAGGCCCGATTTGGCTCGGAACGCCACGGCTGGCGATGCGGATCGGATGGTCTGCAGGACATCACTGTCACCGCGCAGAAGAGCGCCGAACGGACCGCGCAGGGTCTGCCCGACAGTTCGTTCAACGGCTTTGAGAAGGGGCGCAGATACGTCAACCAGCACAATTACGAGGTCAACGCAGCCCCGCCGGGCATCGATGGCAATGGCGATGGCAACCTTGTGGTCGAAGAGTTCAAGGCGTCCGATGCGCCGGTCGTGAAGGTCAATGCGGTGACTGGCGCAGTATTTTCCGAGCCGATGCCACCTGCCGATTTCCAATACATTCGGCAAGATTTGCATACAGGCTACTTTTTCGGCTGAACCGGGCGGATCATCGGCATGCTCTGTGGAATGTCGCTTGCAATCCTCGCTTTCACCGGACTTCAACTGTGGTGGGGAATGCGAAAAACGGGACGAAAAGGAGTTTACTGGAAGTGAGCAAAGCAGAGTCAGGAGCCACGATGAATCGCGCACAGTCAGACAGCAATCCGGGTTTTGCAACCGGGCTGTCACTGCTGATCCCGATCACGCTTTCGACCATGGCGATCGTGCTGCTCGCGCCGATCCTGCCCAAGATCATGGACGAATATAAGGGCACCCCGAACTACGAATATTGGGTGCCGATGATCCTTACGATCCCGGCGCTGTGCGTTGCCATTCTCTCCCCGTTTGCGGGGGTGCTTGGTGACTATTTCGGGCGGCGAAAACTGCTGATTGCGGCCTTCGGTATCTATGCGGTCGTTGGCCTTGCGCCAATCTTCCTGACGGACCTGACCGCCATCCTGATCTCGCGCGTCGGCGTTGGCATTTCAGAAGCGCTGATCATGGTGCTCTCGACGACGATGATCGGGGACTATTATTCCGGTGCGTCGCGCGACAAATGGCTGGCCGGGCAGACGGCCTGTGCTTCAATATCGGCGTTGCTATTCTTCAATCTGGGAGGATTTCTGGGCAGCCATGGCTGGCGCACTCCGTTCTGGGTCTATTCAAGCGCTCTGGTCATGATGGCGGCGGTGATCGCATTCACATGGGAGCCGGCCAGGGAAGGCGCCAAGACAGCGCAATCCGCGCCGCACAATAGCAGTTGGGAGGGCTTTCCCTGGGCGAAGATGCTCGGGATCATCGCGATTACCATTTTTGGTTCGGTGTTCTTTTACACAGTGCAGATTCAGGCTTCGAGCGGGCTTACGGCGCTTGGTCTCAGCGATCCGGCACGGATTGGTTTGCTCACCTCGATTGCCAGTATCGGCGTGCCGCTTGGCACCTTCATCTATTCCCGCATCGGGCGGACGGCGGTTGGCAAGTTGCTATTCGCCGAGTTTGCCCTGCTCGCTGTCGGCTTCATGCTGATGTCCAGGACGGGGACTGTGACTGGCTTTCTTGTCGGTTGCTTTATCAACCAGTTGGGTGCCGGACTGTTGCTTCCGACTTTGCTGGTCTGGTCGATGAGCATCCTCGATTTTGAAGTGCGCAGCCGGGGCACCGGAATGTGGCAAGCCGCATTTTCGCTGGGGCAATGGCTCAGCCCGATTGTCGTGACCTTCATTGCGCTGCGGGTCGGCGGGCTGCTTCCCGGCCTCGCCTTCCTGTCTTATGGAGCGATGGCCGGAGCAGTGGTTGCTGCCTTTGCCTTGATGCGCGGGAAGACCGGCAATGGCTGATCGTCTCTCTGGCAAGATCGCGCTTGTTACCGGTTCTGCAAACGGCATCGGCAAGGGCTGCGCGACTATGTTCGCGGCCCAGGGCGCGACAGTCATCGGGATTGATCTTGCCCAGTGCGATATGACCGATGAAGCAGCAGTGGGCGCGCTGATGGCGGACATTGCGGTTGAGCACGGCCGGATCGACGTGCTGGTCAACGCTGCCGCTTTCGCCATTTTCAAATGGATCGAGGAGCTCAGCTATGCCGAATGGCGCAGCACCTTGACCGGCGAGCTCGACATCGTCTTCCTCGCAACCCGCGCAGCATGGCCGCTGCTGAAGGTGAGTGGCGCTGCTTCGATTATCAACTTTGCTTCCGCCAACGCCTATCATGCGCTCGAAGGCTCCCCGGCATTGGCGCACTGCGCGGGCAAGGGCGGTGTCCTCGCGATGACCCGCCAGCTCGCGATGGAAGGTGCGCCACACGGCATCCGCGCCAACACAATCTCCCCCGGCTTCATCGAAACCGCCGCGACGACAACACACGTCAATTCCGATCCGGGGTTCAAGGCAAGGGTGCTGGCCAAGAATATGGTCAAACGTCTGGGCCAGCCGGTCGATATTGCCCATTGCGCCACATGGCTGGCATCAGATGAGTCTACCTATGTCACGGGGGCCGACATCTCGGTTGATGGCGGAGCCACGGCGTGGTGACATTTTGGCATTAGCGATATAAAAGCCCAGCGCGGCAGTTATGCTGCCATCGTCATGTATAATTGGCTGTGATTGCGGCCTCATACCAACGTGCACTGAGGTTGACTCACACCTCCCTTCCCCTGCGGGGAAGGGTCGGGGATGGGGGAGCGAGGCCGATAGGCCTCGCGTCTGCGCCAGCGCCGAACCCCCACCCCAACCCCTCCCCCACGGGGAG
>JAHFPT010000280.1 GCA_023266625.1 Novosphingobium sp.
CCCTCCACCCCCCTTCGGGCGGTCCCCCTCCCCGTGCCGGGGAGGATTGAGGATGCGTTATCTCCCACTGACCCCGACTGATCGCACGGCCATGCTTGCCGTGATCGGCGCGGGCTCTGTCGATGATCTGTTCGCGGATGTGCCCGCCGAAGCGCGGCTGGCAGGCCTCGTCCCCGGCTTGCCGCTGCATGCCAGCGAAATGGCGGTCGAGCGGCATATGGCCGGGCTGGCGGGCCGGAACCTCAGCGCTGGCAGTGTGCCCTTCTTCCTCGGTGCCGGGGCCTATCGCCACCACATTCCGGCCAGCGTCGATCACCTCATCCAGCGCGGCGAATTTCTCACCTCCTACACCCCCTATCAGCCCGAAATCGCGCAAGGCACGTTGCAGGTGCTGTTCGAATTCCAGACCCAGGTCGCGCGATTGTTTGGCACCGACATTGCCAATGCCTCGATGTATGATGGCTCGACCGCCTGCTGGGAGGCCATCGCGATGGCGGGGCGGGTAACCAGACGGAAGCGCGCGGTTTTGTCTGCCGGGCTGCATCCGCACTATGTCGCAACGGCGCGGACTATGGCGCGGTTTACCGGGGATTTGCTTGAGTTCTCGACGCCGAAACTTGAGGCCGCGCCCGGCGATGCCGAGGTTATCGCCGCTATCGATGACGGGACCAGCTGCGTTGTCGTGCAATATCCCGACATCCTCGGCCGCATCCCCGATCTCGCGGCGATTGCCGATGCCGCGCATGCCAAGGGCGCGCTGCTGGTGGCGGTGGTGACCGAGCCGGTGGCGCTGGGGCTGATCGAAGCGCCGGGGTACCTTGGCGCGGATATCGTGGTTGGTGAGGGGCAGTCGCTGGGGGTCGGGCTGAACTTTGGCGGACCCTATTTGGGTCTATTTGGCGCATCCGAAAAGTTCGTGCGCCAGATGCCGGGAAGGCTCTGCGGCGAAACGGTCGATGCCGATGGCAAGCGCGGCTTCGTGCTGACGCTGTCGACCCGCGAACAGCACATCCGCCGCGAGAAGGCGACCAGCAATATCTGCACCAATTCAGGGCTTTGCGCGCTCGCCTTCAGCATTCATATGACGCTGCTCGGCGGTGAGGGACTGGCGCGACTGGCGCGGGTCAATCATGCCAGGGCGCGGCAATTGGCCGAGCGATTGACGCAGATTCCCGGACTCGTATTGGGCAGCCAATGCGACACCTACGTCAACGAATTCACCCTGATCCTGCCGCGCGATGCCCGTGAAGTTGCGGATGCGCTGGCAGCAAAGGGCGTGCTCGGCGGGGTGCCGCTGGGGCGGCTCTATCCTGACGCGCCCCACTTGCATCGCGGCTTATTGGTCGCCGCCACCGAAACCAACACGACCGAGGACATCGAAGCCTTCGCAGAGGCGCTGGCAGGAGTGTTGGCATGAAAGCATCCAACACTTCTGGCTGGCGGCCCGAAATGGGGATTGGCGGTTCTGCCGTGCCGGGCGCTCAAACCGCGAGCGGCGACTATGGACTGGCGCTGGAAGAGCCGCTGATCTTCGAGCTGGGAGCAGCAGGCAAGTGCGGTGTCGATTTCGACGAACAGGATGCCGAGCCATCGCCTGGGCTTGCCCGCTTCCTGCGCAAAGCCCCGCCCGCGCTGCCCGGGCTGACCGAGCCCGAAACCGTCCGCCATTACACGCGCCTGTCGCGCCAGAATTATGCCATCGACCTTGGCCCGTTCCCGCTCGGCTCCTGCACGATGAAGCACAACCCGCGCCTCAACGAGAAAGTCGCGCGGCTGCCGGGTTTTGCCGATATTCACCCGCTCCAGCCGCATGGCACTGTGCGCGGGGCCTATGAGACGATGGCCCAGCTCGCCGACTGGCTGACCGCGCTCACCGGCATGGCAGCGGTGGCGCTGACCCCCAAGGCAGGCGCGCATGGCGAGCTCTGCGGGCTGCTCTGCATCCGCGCTGCCCAAGAGGCGAAGGGCGATGCGCGGCAAGTGGTGCTGGTGCCCGAAAGCGCGCATGGCACCAACCCCGCCACCGCCGCCTTTGCCGGTTACCGGGTGGAGAATATCCCGGCCACTGCCGATGGCCGCGTCGATCTTGGCGCGCTCAAAGCCCGGCTGGGGCCGGATGTTGCAGGGGTGATGATCACCAATCCGAACACCTGCGGTTTGCTCGAGCGCGAGATGAAGGCGATCTCGGATGCGGTCCATGCCGCGGGCGGCTATGTCTATTGCGACGGGGCAAATTTCAACGCCATTGTCGGCAAGGTGCGCCCCGGCGACCTTGGCGTCGATGCGATGCATATCAATCTGCACAAGACCTTCTCCACCCCGCATGGCGGCGGCGGGCCGGGTTCGGGGCCGGTGGTGCTGTCGGCAGCGCTGGCCCCCTTTGCGCCCCTGCCCTTCGTCACCCGCGAGGCAGGCGGCAAGGTGCGGCTGACCGAAGAGGAGGACGCGGGTGCCGATCACCCGCAGAGCTTCGGGCGGATGTGCGCATTCCACGGCCAGATGGGCATGTTCACCCGGGCGCTGACCTATATCCTCAGCCATGGTGCGGACGGGCTGCGTCAGGTCGCCGAAGATGCAGTGCTCAACGCCAACTATGTCCTGCGCAGCCTTGAGGATGTGCTCGACGCGCCGTTTGCCGCATCGGGGCCCTGCATGCACGAGGCGCTGTTCAGCGATGCCGATTTCGGATTGGGGGGCTTGGCCGAAGGCTTCTCGACGCTCGACATCGCTAAGGGGCTGATCGACGAGGGCTTTCACCCGATGACGGTCTATTTCCCGCTGGTGGTTCACGGCGCGATGCTGGTCGAGCCGACCGAGACCGAGAGCAAGGCGGGGCTGGACCGGTTGATCGCCAGCATGCGCAGCCTCGCCGCGCGGGCGCGGGCAGGCGACGAAGAACTGAAGTCCGCGCCGCATTTCGCGCCCCGGCGGCGGCTCGACGAGACCCAGGCGGCGCGCAAGCCGGTGCTGGTGTGGCGCGAGCCGGAAGGGCCGGATTAAAAAAGCAGCGTGCGTTTAATCTGCACCACTTGGTTTCCCCGCGAAAGCGGGGATCTCAGGCAGGAAAACGCTACGTCTCGCCCAGCCGCCCGAGGCCCCCGCCTTCGCGGGGGAACAAGGTTTCATGGATTTCGTAATATGCTTTTAGTTGATCGCCCTGTCGCCGGCCTTGCCGACCGATTCAATATCGCGGCCAGCGCCCTTGACCGTGTTGCAGGCGGCGGCGGTAAGCGCGATGCTGGCGGCTGTCAGTGCGAGAAGGATGTTCTTCAACATGATTAGGTCCTTTGTATCTGGTTGCTGCGACCGAGCAGGTCCAGGCTGCACCCTGAGTTAACCGCGGATGCTGCGAAAAGTTCCGCCCGGCGAAACGGTCTGCTTTTGCGGCTAGCCGTTGTTTCCGGGAAATAACAGCGGTCGCGGATTTATTCCAGTGCGCTGGCTGGCGACGGCGCACGAGCAAGCGACAGCCGGTGCTCGCGCCAGGCTATCACCAGCCCGGCGACGACAATCAACGGCGCTCCTAGCCAGGTCGCCACAGGCGGAAAGTGGTCCCAGACCAGCCAGCCATAGAACGTCGCCCAGATCAGCGAGGTGTAATCCATAACGACCACGCTGGCGATCGCACCATGGCGCAGCGAGGCCGTCACGAAGAGCTGGCCGGCCATGCCGCTTGCACCGATCGCCAGTAGCAGCAGCCATTGCTGGCCGCTATGAGCGGTCATATAGAAGGGCAGCGATGCAGTCATCATCGCCGAGCCGAACAGCGAGAAGTAGAACACGATCCGGATCGGCTCCTCGGTGCGGCCCATGTCACGGATCAGGAAGCTGACGATCGCGGTCAGCAAAGCGGAAGCCAGCGCTGCCGAGCCGCCAAGCGGAGATATCGGGGCATGCCCCGGCTGGGCAATGACCAGCACCCCGGCGAAGCCGAGCGCTACTGCCGCCCAGCGCCATGGACCGATGTGTTCGCGAAACACCAGCGCAGCGACGATCACGACAAACAGTGGTGTGGTGAAGCCAAGCGTAGTCGACTCTGCCAGCGGCAGCAGCAGCACGCCGGTGAAATTGGTCACCATGCCGAGCATTCCGATCAGCGAACGCGCCGCGTGGGTGCTCAATTTCCCGGTTTTCAGGCGGCCCAGTCCACCGCTCAATGCGAGAAAGCCGATTAACAGGGGGACAGTCAGGAACTGCCGCCAAAACATGATTTCTGGCAGCGACACACCGCTTTGTCCCGCGAGCTTGATCAACAGGTACATCGTTGCGAACGACACGGCTCCCGCGATCCGCAGGCCAAGGGCAAAGACGGGGCGTTGGGGATGGTCCACGCAGCGGCTTAAATTCCGCGGCGTTGCAAGGCAAGGGCCGAAAGGAGTCCGAACCCAGCTATGATAGTGTGGATCATGCACTTGCCATCTTCATGACAAGCCGACAGTCTGCGGATGGGTCTCTGTCAGTCAAAGCGGGGGGTAATTATGTCGGACGCAACGGGTAACAAGACGGTGTCGGCCATATCGGCCATTCTCAGCATTGCGGGGCTGATCCTGCTGTTGTCGGTGCTTGCCGGGGTTTGGAACTATTCGGTCGGCCCGACGATCTTCATCGCCAGCGCAATAACCGGTGCGGCGGGGACCATTGCCGGGTTCGTGACGCGGCGCGCAGGGGCAAGCGCGCTCAACACGACAGGGCTGTGGCTTGGTCTGCTGGATGTGGTGGCCGTGGTGCTGCTAATGGCATTCTACACCTTCGAGGCAGCTTAGAGGCAGGCCTCAAGATAGGCCTGATCGAAGCCGAACTGCCGTGCTTTTTCAAGTGTATAGGGCCGCAATCCTGCGGGCCGGAATTCGCCGATGATCTTGCCGTCTTCGCTCTCGTCGAGATATTCGAACTTGAACAGTTCCTGGGTGACGATGACGTCGCCTTCCATGCCGATGACCTCGGTGATGTTTGTCGTGCGGCGCGAGCCATCGCGCAGGCGCTGCACCTGGACGATGAGGTCGACCGATTCGGCAATCTGACGCGAAATCGCTTCTTTCGGAATCTTGATGTCGCCCATCAGGATCATGTTTTCCATACGTCCCAGGCATTCGCGCGGGGAGTTGGCGTGGAGCGTACACATCGAGCCATCGTGGCCGGTGTTCATCGCGGCGAGCAGGTCGAAAGCCTCGGCGCCGCGAATTTCGCCCAGGATGATGCGGTCAGGGCGCATGCGCAGGGCGTTCTTGACAAGATCGCCGATGGAGATCGCGCCCTGGCCTTCGAGGTTTGGCGGGCGGGTTTCGAGCGGTAGCCAGTGCGGCTGTTGCAAGCGCAGTTCGGCTGCGTCTTCGATGGTCAGCACGCGCTCGCCCGGGTCGATCATTTTCGACAGCGCGTTGAGCATCGTGGTCTTGCCGGAACCGGTGCCGCCCGAGATGACGACGTTCATCCGGCAGGCACCGGCGATCTTGAGCGCGGTCGCCATCTTCTCGCTCATCG
>JAHFPT010000281.1 GCA_023266625.1 Novosphingobium sp.
CAGGCCGAGCCGCTGATGGACTATCTGGGCGAAGCGGTCGAGGCACTGGACCCGTTCTGCATCGACACCATGCGCTATCGCTGGCGCAAATGGCTCAAAATGCCGTGCAACTGGAAGGTGGCGCTGGAGGCCTTCAACGAAGGCTATCATGTTGCGATCACCCACTATCCGCTGAACCGCTTCGGCACGAGCCGCTTCGCCAGCCGGACCGCCGGCAAGCACGGCACTTTCTTCGCCGACACTTCCGAACTGCTGCACGCAACCAATGTGGGCATCAACAAGAAATCGTATGCTGCGGACATGAACGTGGCGGCATCACTTGCCGGGTTCTACACCTATCTGAAGGTTGCGATTGATTCCAACGGCAGCGATTCGATCCGCTATGCAGCACAGGTGCTGCCCTCGGTGGTGACGCCAGACATGGCGCCCGGCGAAATATCCGGCAAGCTGATGGAGATGGCAGCCGCGATCGACGAGAGCCGCGGCGTGCCCTGGCCACCGATCACGCCCGAACAATATATGAAGGGCGGCATCGACTGGCATATTTTTCCCAACACAGTGCTGCTGCCGATGGCCAGTAATTGCCTCGGCTATCGCGCGCGTCCGTTCGAAAACGATCCCGACTGGTGCATTTTCGAAGTCTACCAGCTTGAGCGCATGCCCGAGAACGAGATTCCCAAGACCGAGAATCTGCGCAACGATGATATCTATGATTATGATTTCTGGGGTGAAATTCTGCTTCAGGACTTCCAGCAAATGGAAGGGACCTACAAAGGCATCAAATCGAGCGGCTTCCCAGGATCGCGGCTCAATCCAAAGCAGGAAACCTCAATCAACAATTTCCACCGGGTCTATCACGAATATCTGAACGACTGACCCGGGCGGGCACCCCTGAGAACCGGGAAGCGTCAGCCGCCGTCAGGCCGCGTTGTCCTCCAGGATGAAGCCCGCAGCGCGCATGCCAACCATCATCGCCGGGCCATTGGTATTGCCGGAGACGATTGTCGGCATGACCGATGTCCCGGGATCAGCCGACAGTTTGTTGGCGATCACCGATCCGGCAGAGCCTGCGCCGACGACGATATAGTCGTATTGATCCTTCATTCCTCACCTTTCCAAAAAATTCCCGGCCGCGCAGGTTCTCGGAGCGTGCGCGGCAGGCCCAGCTGTTGCTCGGTCAACAATCATTTAACGCTTTGCCGGGCACGGCACAGTTGTGCAATGCTCGAACCCGGCGGTGCCGCGATTTTGCTGCGGCATCATGGAGATAGAGTTTACGATAAGCACGCTTGTCGCAGAGGTCGGGAATGTCTGCTCACGGGTATTCGACAGCGAGCGCAGCAAGGGAGAAAGCGGCCAATGACCGAGATCACCATCCACCGGATCGAAACGGCTCCGGGCATCATGCTTTCAGTCGCCGTCGTCGGCGCGGGGCCACTCGTCATCCTGATGCACGGCTGGCCAGAACTCGGCCTCTCCTGGCGTCATCAGATGGCCGCGCTGGCGCAGGCTGGCTACACTGTCGCGGCGCCCGATATGCGCGGCTACGGTCTGTCGTCGCGCCCAGCCGATCCAGTCGCCTACGATCTCGACAGCCATGCGGATGACATGGCGGCGCTCGCCCGTGCGCTTGGCGCAACAAGCTGGGTTGCGGTCGGCCATGATTGGGGCGCACCCGCCGCCTGGCGCTGTGCGCTGCGGTTTCCCGACACGGTAAGAGGTATCTTCGGCCTCAGCGTGCCGCACAGCGAAGCCTCGCCGATCGCGGCTGCCCGGATGTTCGAACTGGGCTATCCCGACCGCTTCTTCTATGTCCGCTATTTCCAGGAGATCGGCCGTGCCGAGGCGGAACTGGAACGCGATCCGCGCGCTACGCTCAAACGCATATTCTTCGCGGTGTCAGGTGATGCGCCTAAGAGCGCGTGGGTGAAACAGCGGCCAATCGACGACCCCTTGCTGCCGGGACTGCCAGAGCCGCCCGCCGGACCCCTGTCGTTTATGACCGATGCGGAGCTAGACATCTATGCCGAGCGTTATGCGCAGGCCGGGTTCTTCGGCTCGCTCTGCTGGTATCGCAATCTCGACCTCAACGCCGAACAGGGACGCGCCTATGGCGATCAGCGTATCCATCAGCCCGCCGGTTTCCTGTGCGGCGACAAGGAAATCGTGCTGAGCATGACTTCCGGCGCACTGGAGCGACAGCGGGCCGTCTGTGCCGACCTGCGCCAGGAAACGATCGTTCCGGGGGCCGGCCACTGGATACAGCAGGAACGTCCCGACGCCGTCAACCGCGCGCTGGTCAGCTTTCTGGACGGTCTGGACGATTAGTTCCGAGCAATCAAATACGGGACTAAACAACTAGAATCATCGAACTATCTGACAATCGCTTTTTCCGGTCACCACACCTGCGCATATCCCGATTTGCAGGCTTCGAGAGCCTCCATCGCCGCGACGGCGTTTATATGGGTTGATGATTTTTGCGTGGATTTGCAGGCGAGGCTCATGGCATGAGGCGGCGGCGGATGCTGCCGGATTCGAGGGAGAACCCGCCCCTGCGCGCCACGATTTCGACGGAGCATGATCATGGCTGATAGCAACGGTGCCCAGTCGATCGGCAAATCCGGCTATATTTTCGATCCCTACGCGCTGGACTTCGCCGAGAACCCCTATCCCACCTATCAGTGGATGCGCGACGAGGCCCCGGTCTATCACCAGCCGGAAATGGATTTCTGGATGCTGTCCCGCTACGAAGATGTCTGGCAGGCGCATCGCGATGCCAAGACCTATTCCAGCAAGGCCGGCGTCCAGATCGAGCGAGCCACGGAAGCCGGAAACCACCTGCTCGGCATGGATGCGCCCAAGCATAATTGGGCCAAGGCGATGATGACCAAGGTCTTCAGCAGCGAGCGCATGCAGGCACTGGACGGGTTCATCCGCGCCAGGGCCGCCAGTCTGCTGGACGCGGCCTATGACAAACACGGCCCTGACGGTGAATTCGACATGGTCTCGCAATTCTCGGTAAAACTGCCGCTGGCGGTCATCAGCGAGTTGCTGGGTATTCCCGAGGCGCTGCGCCAGCCGATCCACGACCTGTCCAATGCCTTCATCTCACGCGAATACGGCACCGATGTGAGCCATCAGATGGAAGCGATGGGCAAGCTCTGGGGCATCTATTTCCAGCTCACCCAGGAACGCCGACAGGCACCCAAGGATGATCCGATATCGCTGCTGATCGCGGTCGAGGAGACCGATGAGAATGGCCTGGTTCACAAGATTGCCGACGAGGAAATCGCCCACCGCTTCCTGGAAATGGGCTTTGCCGGCCACGAGACTGTCGCCAAGGCGATCCCCAACGGCGCGATGGCGCTGGAACGCTTTCCCGATCAAAAGGCGAAGATTGCCGCCGATCTTTCGGTAATGCCCAGGGTCGTGCAGGAAATCCTGCGCTTCGACCCGCCATCGCAGCTACAGGGGCGCCTCACCACCAGGGACGTGACGCTTCACGGCGTCACCATCCCGGCAGATGCGCGGGTGATGCTGGCCACGGGCGGGGCGACCCGCGATCCGCGCGCCTTCCCGAACCCCGACCAATTCGACTTCGAGCGCGACAGCGACACGCGTACCGTCTTCTTCGGCTATGGCGTGCACAAGTGCCTCGGCATCCATCTTGCACAGCTGGAGATCGCAATCGCCTTCCAGGAACTGTACGCCCGCTACCCTGGCTGGAAGGTGTTCCCGGACCGCACGACCCGCGTCGCACTATCGAACGTGCGCGGCGTGGCCACCTTGCCGATGGTTCTCGGCAAGCGCGCCTGACTGCCGGTCAGAAAACAGGCAAGATTGAAGGCGGATTCCAGCACTCGGTAAGGCGGCTTTTCTCGACCTTGAAGGTCTCGATTCCGCTCATGTGGGGCATCCGCTCGGATTCGCTGAACATGTTCCACGCCGAACTTGCATAGGTATCGTCGGCCATCAGCACTTCATCGGTGAAACGCGGTTTCATCTTTGCCACTTTGCTGCCGACCCGCTCGATCTGCTGCTCGTGGCTCAGGCGCTCGATCGTCCCGGAGGTTTCTCCGCAAGATGGTTAGACATAACTTGCAGGCGCGCAGCCCTTGCGCCACACACCGCCGGGAAAAACGAGAGGACAGGCTGAGATGTTCGACACCCTCATTCGCGGCGGTACACTGGCTGACGGTTCGTGCACTCCGGCGCGTACCGCCGACACCGGCGCGCGGCCAGGCCGCCTTTTGCGTTCGGGACGGTAGGTCGGAGGATGCCCTCCAGCGCGACCGACCAGGGGCACATGAAATACGACAGGAGGAATGCATGGATCTTGGACTGAAAGATGCGGTCGTCATCGTACAGGGCGGTTCGCGCGGCATGGGCCGGGCGGCCGCCGAATGCTTCGCCGCAGACGGTGCCAATGTCGGCATCATCGGCCGGACGCAGGCCGACCTTGACGAGGCGGTCGAGGCGCTGAAGGCGGCTGGTGCGGCCGATGCGGCAGGGTTCCGCGCCGATATCGGCGTGCAAGCGGATGTCGATGCCGCATTCGCCGCCATCGGCGCGCGCTGGGACCACATCAACACGCTCGTCAATGCGGCGGGTGGCGAGGTCGTCGGCGATTTCGAGACGCTGACCGAAGAGCGATGGCTGGAAAGCGTCAATCTGAGCGCAATGGGCATGGTACGCTGCATCCGCGCCGCGCTGCCGCTGATCCGCAAGGCAGAATGGCGGCGAATCGTCAACTTCTCGGCCCATTCGATCAAGCGGCAGACACCAAGTCTCATCGCCTACACCGCCAGCAAGGCGATGGCGGCCAGCATTTCGAAGAACCTGTCGTTGACGCTCGCCCCGGAGAATATCCTGGTCAACACCATCCTGCCCGGCAGCTTCGCCAGCCCCGCGCTCAGGAAGTGGGCGACTGCCAAGGGGATCGATGCCGACGACCTGCATGCGATCATGCGCGGCATCGAT
The DNA here is from genome assembly GCA_023266625.1 of Novosphingobium sp. Classification (GTDB taxonomy): domain Bacteria; phylum Pseudomonadota; class Alphaproteobacteria; order Sphingomonadales; family Sphingomonadaceae; genus Novosphingobium. The sequence continues at coordinate 4,981 of JAHFPT010000281.1, forward strand.
GAACATTTCGGCCATCCCGCCCACCTGCCGCGCGCGGGCGATCCGCAGGAAATGGGGCCGGTTGTCGCCTTCGTCGGCTCGCGTTGCAACAGCTACATGACCGGCGCCTTCATCAATGTGGATGGCGGATCGGACTTCTGCTGACGAGCTTCAGGCTAATCAGAAAAGCCCGCTTCTCGGCGAGCGCTGCGGACTGACCTAACTCAATCGAAGCCCTGGTCGCTGAACAGCTTGTTGAGCTTCGTCCAGGCGTCCTTGTTGCCCTCGGTATTTCGTTCCTTCAGGAAATTATATTCATCCTCGCGCCAGACCAGATTGGTGAAGAGCGGATGGCCGACACTGGCGAAGTTCTGGAAGGCCGCCATGCCCAGCCCGTGCAGGAACATGTGCAGCGCGCGCTTGCCGAGCATCAACCCGTCGGTGGAAAGCGACGCAATCGCGCGCGCGTAGCGCATCGCTT
>JAHFPT010000282.1 GCA_023266625.1 Novosphingobium sp.
TGCCAGATTGTTTGTAGAGCGGGGGGTTCGACATCCCGACCCAGCGCACTATATGGGGCAGGCGAACCGGTGAACCTCCGGTCATCAGTCAAGGTCGACACACCCGATGGCATCACGCGCCGACAATGTCGCGAGCAACCTCAGCCTCGCCAACTTCTCGAAGGCTACCGAGCTCAAGAACCGCATGTGGTTCACGATCGGCGCGCTTGTCGTCTTCCGCTTCCTCAGCTTCGTGCCGCTGCCCGGGGTCAATCCGCTGATCCTCGAGAGCCTTTACAGCCAAACCCGCGGCGGCATCCTCGATCTGTTCAATACGTTTTCCGGCGGCAGCCTCGAGCGCATGAGTCTGATCGCGCTCGGCGTGATGCCCTATATCACCGCCTCGATCGTCGTTCAGCTCGCCGCCTCGCTGCATCCGGCGCTGGCGGCGCTGAAGAAGGAAGGTGAAAGCGGGCGCAAGAAGCTCAATCAATATACCCGCTATGGCGCGGTCGCTCTGACCGCGATCCAGGGCTATTTCGTCGCTTCGGGGCTTGAGGCCTATGGCGCATCGAGTGGCCTGCAAGCGGTGGTCATACCGGGTATGATGTTCCGCATCGGCGCGGTGATCAGCCTGATTGGCGGCACCATGTTCCTGCTGTGGCTGGGCGAACAGATCACTGCGCGCGGCATCGGCAATGGTGTCTCGCTGATCATCATGGCCGGTATCGTTGCGCAGATGCCGACGTTCATTGCCAATTTGTTCGAAGGCGGCCGCTCGGGATCGATCAGCGGTTTCGTGATTGTCGGGCTGATTGCGCTGCTGGTCGCCTTGATCCTGTTCATCACCTTCATGGAACGCGCGCAGCGGCGCTTGCTGGTGCAATATCCCAAACGCGCCAGCGCTCGCGGAATGATGCAGGCCGATCGCAGCCATCTGCCGCTCAAGATCAATACCGCCGGTGTGATCCCGCCGATCTTCGCCAGCTCGCTGCTGCTGCTGCCGCTGACCATCAGCCAGTTCGCCGGCAAGTCGCTCTCGCCCGACAGCACGGCGGGCGCTTTCGTCGTGTCGCTGAACCAGTATCTGCGCCACGGCCAGCCGCTCTACATGCTGCTCTATGCTGCGGGGATTATCTTCTTCGCCTTCTTCTATACCGCCGTGGTGTTCAATCCCGAGGAGACCTCGGAAAACCTCAAGCGCGCCGGCGGCTTCATCCCGGGTATCCGCCCAGGTAAGAACACCGCCAGTTATCTCGACTATGTGCTCACCCGCATCACTGTGATCGGTGCCGCCTATATCACTATCGTCTGTGTGATCCCGGAATATGTCATCGCCCAGACCGGCATGCGGTTGTTCTTCGCCGGCGGCACGTCGTTGCTGATCGTGGTCAATGTCACGGTCGACACTATTACCCAGATCCAGTCGCATCTGCTGGCGCACCAGTATGGCGATTTGATCAAGAAGGCGAAACTGAAGGGCCGCCTGCGCTGAAGGGGCGCGCGCCGAACGAGGGGACACTGCCGTGAATATCATTCTGCTGGGACCGCCGGGGGCGGGTAAGGGCACCCAGGCGCAGCGGCTGGTCGAACAGCGCGGCATGCGCCAGCTGTCGACCGGCGACATGCTGCGCGCTGCGGTCAAGGCGGGCACGCCCACTGGCCTCAAGGCCAAGGCAGTGATGGAACGCGGCGAACTGGTTTCCGATGAGATCGTCTCGGCCCTGATCGGCGATGAGCTCGATGCCATGGGCGCGGGCGAAGGGGCGATCTTCGATGGCTATCCGCGCACCGCAGCGCAGGCCACTGCGCTCGACACCATCCTGACGCAGCGTGGTCGCAGCCTCGATCATGTCATCGAACTCGATGTCGACGAGGACCAGCTGGTCGAGCGTATCACCGGTCGCTTCACCTGTGCCAATTGCGGCAAGGGCTATCACGACCGCTTCGAGCAGCCGCGCCAGCCGGGCATTTGCGATAAATGCGGCTCGACGGAATTCAAACGCCGACCCGACGATAATGAGCAAACCGTGCGCACCCGCATGGCCGAATACCGCGCCAAGACTGCGCCGATCCTGCCGATCTATGAGGCGCGCGGGATAGTTACCCGGGTCAATGGCATGGCCGATATCGACGATGTGACCAGGGCGATCGAGACAGTACTCGGGGGATGATCCCCAACGGTCCGGCGCGAAGCCTTTGACCTGACCCGCCCAATCCAGTATAGCAAGACAATCGCAATCTGCCTCGTCGGACCTGTTCGATGAGCGACCTTGTGTGGAAGCATTCGCGGCGTTGACAGCGCCTGCGAATCGCCCTAAGCGCGGCCTTCATTCGACAAAAACGGGTCAGTTCGGCAGGCAGCCGCCAACGCGCGCGCCATCCGGGCTGTTTGGTGTTTTTGCCGGTGTTTCAGCGTTGAGATGGGGGTTCCGCCAGTCGGATACCGCCGTGGAGCATGGAGAAGTAAGTGGCTCGTATTGCCGGGGTAAATATCCCCACCAACAAGCGCGTGATTATCGCGCTCACCTATATTCACGGTATTGGCGCTCATAAGGCGAAGCAGATCGCCACCAAGCTGGGTATCGATCATAGCCGCCGGGTGCAGGATCTGAGCGATCAGGAAGTGCTGCATATCCGCGAGACGATCGATGCGGAGCATACCGTCGAGGGCGATCTGCGCCGGACCACGGCGATGAACATCAAGCGTCTGATGGACCTCGCCTGCTATCGGGGCCTGCGCCATCGCAAGGGCCTGCCGGTTCGCGGTCAGCGCACCCATACCAATGCCCGCACCCGCAAGGGCAAGGCCAAGCCGATCGCCGGCAAGAAGAAGTAGGCTCCGACCAGCAGGTCCGGCAGCTTTCCCTTCCCGAATTTCGACAGGATAGATACAATGGCACGCGAACCCCAACGCCTTAAGAAGCGGGAGCGCAAGAACATCTCCAGCGGCATCGCGCATGTGAATGCCAGCTTCAACAACACCATGGTCACCATCACAGATGCCCAGGGCAATGCCATTGCCTGGTCGTCGGCCGGTACGATGGGCTTCAAGGGCAGCCGCAAGTCGACACCCTATGCCGCCCAGGTCGCCGCCGACGATGCCGGTAAGAAGGCCGCCGAACACGGCGTGCGGACGCTGGAAGTCGAGGTCAAGGGACCGGGATCGGGCCGCGAGTCTGCGCTGCGCGCGCTGCAAGCGGTCGGTTTTACGATTACCTCGATACGCGACGTCACGCCGATCCCGCACAACGGGGTCCGGCCATCGAAACGCCGCCGCGTCTGATCGAAGTTCTGCGGCGGGGCATTTGCCCTTACCCGCATTTTCGGATCGGTCGCGGGGCTGCTGAGGCCCGCGATCCAATCCCGCCAGAAAAACCCTAGGGGAATTCCATGACCGTCAACATCAAGAACTGGCAGGAACTCAAGAAGCCCAACAATCTCGAAGTGCGGCCCGGCACCGACGCCAAGCGCCGCGCCACCTTCATCGCCGAACCGCTCGAGCGCGGCTTCGGCCTGACGCTGGGCAATTCGCTGCGCCGGGTGCTGCTCTCCTCGCTCCAAGGTGCGGCAATCACCTCGATCAAGATCGAGAACGTGCTGCATGAGTTTTCTTCGCTCGCCGGTGTTCGTGAGGACGTCACCGACATCGTGCTCAATGTGAAGCAGATCGCGCTGCGCATGCAGGGCGAAGGCCCCAAGCGGCTCCAGCTTTCGGCCGTCGGCCCGGGCGAAGTCACGGCCGGCGATATTGCCGTTACCGGCGATATCGAGGTGATGAACAAGAATCTGGTGATCTGCCATCTCGATGAGGGCGCGACGCTCAACATGGAACTGACTGCCGATACCGGCAAAGGCTATGTCCCGGCCGTCGGCAACCGCCCGGTCGATGCGCCGATCGGCTTGATCCCGATCGATTCGCTCTATTCGCCGGTGCGTCAGGTGAGCTACAAGGTGGATAACGCCCGCATCGGTCAGGAGCTCGATTTCGACAAGCTCAATCTGACCGTCGAAACCGACGGCACGGTTACGCCCGAGGATGCCGTCGCCTTTGCCGCGCGCATCCTGCAGGACCAGCTGGCGCTGTTCGTCCACTTCGAGGACGCCGCCCCGGCCGGCGCTTCGCCGATGATCGGCATCGCTATATCCTCGACGACCGAAGAAGGCGACACCAACCAGCTCAACCGCTATCTGCTCAAGAAGGTGGACGAGCTGGAGCTGTCGGTGCGTTCGGCCAATTGCCTCAAGAACGACAACATCATCTATATCGGCGATCTTGTGCAAAAGACCGAGGCCGAGATGCTGCGCACGCCGAATTTCGGGCGCAAGTCGCTGAACGAGATCAAGGAAGTGCTGTCCTCGATGGGCCTGCGCCTCGGCATGGATATCCCTGGCTGGCCGCCGGAGAATATCGAGGAAATGGCCAAGAAGCTTGAGCAGGAGCTGCTGGGTTAATTCACTCCTCCCCCCTTGCGGGGGAGGCGCAGTGGGCATCGGCTGGACCCCATTTCAGCCAGGACCGGGCTACCTGATACGGGCCCCGTACGAACGGAGTAGAAAAAATGCGTCACAAAGTCGGCCATCGCAAGCTGCAACGCACCTCGTCCCACCGCAAGGCGCTGTTGCGCAATATGGCGGCGGCGCTGATCAAGCATGAGCAGATCACCACCACCACGCCGAAGGCGCGCGAACTGGCGCCCTATGTCGAAAAGCTGATCACGCTGGGCAAGCGCGGCGGACTTTCCAATCGCCGCCTGGCGCACACCCGGCTGCTCGACGATGCGCAGCTGGTCAAGCTGTTCGACGTGCTGGCCCCGCGCTATGCGGCCCGCGCCGGTGGCTACACCCGCGTCGTCAAAGCGGGCATCCGCGCCTCCGATGCCGCACCGATTGCGGTGATCGAACTGGTCGATCGCGATGTCTCGGCCAAAGGTCAGGATTCGGGTCCGGTGATGACCGACGAGGAATAGTTGCTGCGAGGCGTTAGTCCTGGCGCGGCAAGCTGTCGGGCGAAGGCTTGCGTCGCAGCGATTTGATGATGTCTTCCATAGCGTAAAGACAATCGCGACCCAATTTGCCATCCTCAGTCACGTCCTCGGGGTCCGCCTCGAAATGCGCGCGCATGCGATCGGATAGTTCGACCATTTTCGCATAGTTTTCCTCGCCGAATTTCGGGCGGAGAAGCTTGAGGCTCTCGTTGAGTTCGAAGAACTCTGTTTCAATTCCACGGTCTGGAAACATCCCAGTTTTATCGACGAACGTCGGTGAGTTAAGCATCATGCCGCCTAATTGATCCCAAAGTTCGCTTATGGTTTGCGGGACGTATGAACCGCCCCGGGATTGCCGGAGGCCATTTGGTTTAAGTTACGCGGCCATGGGGACATCGTCCAGCATAGCGTAGTATCGTTGTTCGGCTTCGGCGGGCGGGATGTTGCCGACGGGTTCC
>JAHFPT010000091.1 GCA_023266625.1 Novosphingobium sp.
GCCTGGTCAAATATGGCCTCGACGAAGCCAGTCTGCGTAAGGTGCGCGAGGATCTGGTCTACCTGTCGGTCAGCGGCTTCGGCCAGAGCGGTCCCTATATCACCCGGCCCGCCACCGATGTCATCGTCCAGGGCCTGAGTGGACTGATGAGCGTGACCGGCGAGGCGGATGGCGCGCCCAACCGGGTGGGCGTTCCCGTCGTCGACATGATGACCGGACTCTACAGCGCGGTCTCCGTCATTTCGTCGCTATATGGCCGCGCCAAGGGCACCCGCCATGGGGACTGGGCGCGGGTTTCGCTGCTCGATTGCGGCATGGCGATGATGGGCTCGCAAGCGATCATCGCGGCGATGACCGGAGAGTCACCGCTGCGCTTGGGCAACGATGGGCAGGGCTCGGCGCCTTCGGGCCTGTTTGCCTGCCAAAATGGCGAAATCCTGATCCAGGCCGGCAAGGACCCCGATTATGTCAAGCTGTGCCATGTCCTGGGCATGGACCACCTGGCAACGGACCCTCGCTTTGCCGAACGCGCGCGCCGGGTGGAGAACTATCCCGAGCTCCAGCCCATGATAATCGAGGCCATCACCAAGCGCGAGCGGCAGGAGCTCTACGATGCCCTGGTTGGCGTCGGGGTGATCTGCGGCCCGGTGACCGATATCCAGGAGGCTCTGGCCGATCCGCAGGTGATTGCGAACAAGGTCGAAATTCCCGCCGGACACCCTGACGACCCCGAATTCAAGCTGATCGGATCGCCGATCCGCTTTGACGAAGGCGTCGACCCGATCCGCCGCTATCCTCCGCGCATGGGCGAGCATGGCCGGGAGATTCTGAGGGAGCTGTTGGGCTTGGACGAGGTCGCCATCGCCGGACTCGCGGCTGGCGGTGCGATACAGGTTGACTAAGCGGGAATAGAATTGCTTTGGCCGGGGCATTGGTCAGGTGATTGATAGCCCTCGCATGAGGCCATGTGTGACTCCCCCTAGAGGGGCGGGGCAACTTCCCCGACCGTCGATGAGGCGTCACAGCGATGTGAAAGAGTGGAGGAAGGCATGCCTGCGGGCATGGCCTTCTTCTTGTGTTTTATAGATTCAAAAGGAGACCGGTTCGGATGGACTTGTCATATTCCCAGGAATACGAGGAATACCGGGCCGAGCTTCAGGCATTCCTGAAGGCTAACTGGCCGCTGCCCGAATCGCTGGGCGATCTGGAAGAGCGCAAGGAGGAATTCCGTCGGCGCGCGACCGGGGCCGGTTACATGAACCGTGCGATTCCCAAGGAATATGGCGGCTCGGAGCAGCCGCTCGACTTCCTCAAGGGCGAGATCATCCGCGAGGAAATCAAGAAGCACGGCGCGCCGACCGAGGAGGTCCATATCGGCACCGGGCGCGTCATTCCGGTGCTGCTGGCATATGGCACGCAAGAGCAGAAGGACTACTGGATTCCGCCGACGATCAGCCGCGAATTCATGTGGAGCCAGGGCTATAGCGAGCCCAATGCCGGTAGCGACCTTGCCGCGCTCAAGACGCGCGCCGAGCTGGTCGGCGACAAGTGGATCATCAACGGCCAGAAGATCTGGAGTTCGGGCGCACACAAGTATCCCTATATGGTCGTGCTGGTGCGGACCGAACCGGAAGATGTGGCACCGCGCCACGCCGGCATTTCCTATCTGCTGATGGACCTGCGCCAGCCGGGCGTGGAAATCCGTCCGATCAAGCAGATTTCGGGCGAACCGGAATTCAACGAGGTGTTCTTCACCAATGCCGAGGCGCCTGCCGATGCCATCGTCGGTGGCCGCGGCAATGGCTGGAATGTTTCGCGCATGCTGCTGCGCTATGAGCGCGCGGCCTTTTCGGGGATCAACTGGGCCGACAGCATGATCCAGCGCGCGGTGAAGACGGCGCGCGCGACGATGCGTAACGGTCGCCCGGCGATCGAGGATCCGAACCTTCGTGCCGATCTTGCCCGGCTGCAGGCGCGGGCGATGGCGATGCGCTATTCGGCCTATCGAGACATGTCGATGGAAGCGGTCGGCGAGCCTTCCGGCGACTACATGTTGATGCAGAAGCTCTACCTGACCGAGTTCCTGCTCAAGCTCGACGACATCACTCGCGACCTGCTGGCCGACGATCTGATGCTGCTGAAGCCAGGAGAAGGGGCCGATGGCCTCAAGGGCAATGCCAAGTGGGTCGATGCCTCGCTCCAGACGCTCAAGATCCGGATCGCGGGCGGATCGTCCAACATCCAGCGCAACATTATCGGTGAGCGCGCGCTTGGCCTGCCGCGAGATCAGGTCGGCGTCAACGCGCGCAAGGACCGGGGAGCCGCACAATGAATTTCCGTCTCAACGAAGACCAGCAGCAGCTTCAGGGCACCATCGCCCGCATCCTGGCCACGGACCGCATCCAGCCGCGCACCCGTGCGGTGATCGACGGCAAGAAGGCCTGGGACGAGGAAACCTGGCAGGAGCTGATCGAATTCGGCCTGACCGGCATTGTCGTGCCCGAGGAAAACGGCGGCATGGGCATGTCGCTGATCGAACTGGCGCTCTGCGCCGAAGAGCTGGGCCGTTCGGCGGCGGCAGTGCCGTTCCTCGGCCATGTGCTGGCGACGATTGCCATCGTCGAGGGCGGCAGTGCGGCGCAAAAGGCCAAGTACCTCCCCGGCCTTGCCTCGGGTGAAATGATCGGCTCCGTCGCGCTGACCGAAGGCAACGATACATGGGCGCCCGAAGACTGGCAGATGAAGCCCGATGGCGACGCGATTTCGGGCCGCAAGCGCAATGTGCCGCACGGCGAGATCGCCCAGTTGCTGGTCGTCGGCCTCGAAGGCGGCGCGCTCGGCGTGATCGAAGTGGCGAATGGCGGGGTTTCCTGCGAGAGCTTCGAGCCGCTGGACCTGACCCGTCCGATCTGCTCGATCGATTTCGACAAGGCTAAGGTCGACCTGCTCGAAAACGGGCCCGCTGCCGCAGTTCGCATGTGGGATGCCGCGCTCGCGCTGCTCTCCGCCGATGCCTATGGCGGTTCGTGGAAGATCACCGAAATGGCGCGGGACTATGTCCAGGTGCGCGAGGCTTTCGGTGCCCGGCTTTCCGAGTTCCAGGCGATCAAGCATCAGATGGCCAATGTCGTGGTCGAGGTCGAGCCGACCCGCGGACTCTACTGGTTCGCCGCATATACCTTTGCGAATATGCCGGAAAAGGCGACGCATGCTGCCTCGCTCGCCAAGGCGCAGACTGCCGAAGTCTACGACAAGGTCGCACGCATGTGCACCGAACTGCACGGCGGCATCGGCTTCACCTGGGAATTCGACGCACATATCTATCTCAAGCGCGCCATTTTCGACCTCGCATGGGGGGGGCGGCCGCAGCGGCTGTTCATCCGCGCCGCCGCACTAACGGATTGGTGACAGAAACGCGGCCCGCTAGTGGTCCGATTCTGACATTTGCATCCGCTATCGGCTTGGTCATCAGCAAATGTCAGAATCAATCCACTAGAGCTGCGACGGATGTGGGATGGTCGAGGGGCGAGGCACTATGAGTAACTGGGACGAAATCGCGGATTTCGTGATCGTTGGCAGCGGCGGCGGATCGATGTGCGCAGCGTTGGCTTGCGTCGAGATGGGCCTCAAGCCACTGATCCTCGAAAAGGAGCCGCTGGTCGGCGGATCGACCGCGATGTCAGGGGGGATCATCTGGGTTCCCGGCAATTCGCTCATGCTCGAGGCCGGAGTTTCGGATTCTCCCGAACTCGGGCTCAAATATCTCGAAAGCCTGGTTCCCGAGCAGCCCGGTTCGACGCTGGCCCGCAAGAAGGCCTATGTCGAAACCGGCCCCCCGATGATCGACTGGTTGCGGTCAAAGGGCATTCCCATGGTCTATTGCCAGGGCTGGTCGGATTATTATGACGAAAAGCCCGGTGGTCAGCCACAGGGCCGCTCGCTGGGCATGAAGCTGTTCGACGTGCGCAAGCTGGGCCCATGGAAGGACAAGCTGCGCCGCAATTTCCTGCGGATTCCGGTTCAGGGCGTCGAAGGCCACAAGCTCATCCTGGCGACGCGGACAGTCGTCGGCATGCTGACAGCGATCAAGGTGGGCTACCGCATCGTCAAGACCAAGCTGCTGGGCACCGAATACGCTGGCAGCGGCGCGGCGATCCAGGGCTGGATGCTGTTTACCGCGCTGAAGGCCGGAATCGATATCCGCACCGATTGCCCGACAGTCGATCTGGTGGTCGAGGATGGCAAGGTGACCGGCGTGGTCGTCCGGCAGGGTGGCAGGGATGTGCGGATTGGTGCGACCAAAGGCGTGCTGGTCAATGCCGGCGGATTTGCCCGCAACGCGGAGATGCGCAAGCAGTTCGGCCCGCAGCCGTCCTCCACCGAATGGACCGTTGCTAATCCGGGCGATACCGGCGAGATGCTGCAAACCGTGATGAAGCTGGGTGCGGCAACCCACGGGCTTGACCGGGCGATCTGGACGATCGCCTCGCGCCAGCCCAATGGCAATATCGGTGTCCACGCCAATGAACTGGCGAAACCGCACCTGTTCGTGGTCGACAAGCACGGCAAGCGGTTCACCGATGAATCGTGCAGCTACATGGAAACCGGCCAGAACATCTACAAGGCGGGAGCCGTGCCGTGCTGGGCGATCATGGATAGCCGCCACCGTGCAAAGTACAGCTGGGCGTTGACGCCGCCGCGCTACACACCGTCGGAATGGATCACCAGCGGCTATATGAAGAAAGCCGCGACGATCGAGCATCTGGCCGACCAGTGCGGCATCGACAAGGCTGGGCTGGCCGAGACTGTCGCACGCTTCAACGGCTTTGTAGCCCAGGGCCGCGACGAGGACTTTCACCGGGGCGAGCGCGCCTATGACCGCTATTTCGGCGATCCCACGCACAAGCCCAGCCCGACTCTGGGCACGGTGAGCGATGCGCCATTCTTTGCTGTCGAGCTCTATCCCGGCGATGTCGGCACATATGGCGGACTGGTCGCCGACGAGTTTGGCCGCGTGCTCAAGGACGACGGCAGCGTCATTGAAGGCCTCTATGCCACCGGTAACGTCACCGCCGGCGTCACCGGTGCCGTCTATCCCGGGGCGGGTGCCTCGATCGGCGCATCGTTCATATTCGGCTATCGCGCCGCCCGGCATGCCGGCGGAGCCTACGGCTGATTCAGGCCAACCTAACCAATGGAGAAACCCGTCCCCATGCCCTCATACAAGTACCTCCAGACCGAAATCGACGCAGACGGCATCCTGACGGTCATGCTCAATCGCGCTCCGGCCAATGCGGTCGATCGCGACATGTATATCGAGATCGCCGACCTGTTCAATCACATCGACCGGGTTGGCCCCGGCGTACGGGTCATCGTGCTGGGCGGGACCGGCAAACATTTCTGCGCGGGCAACGATCTTGAAGAATTCGGCAACATGACGCCGGAAAACGGCACCGAGCGGATGTGGCGGGTGCGCGAGGCATTCTATGCCATTTCTGGCTGCGCGGTGCCGGTGATCGGCGCGATTCAGGGCGCGGCGCTGGGCACCGGCCTGGCGCTCGCGGGCTCGTGCGACTTTGTCGTGGCCGATCCTGATGCCAGCTTCGGCCTGCCCGAGCTGACCGTGGGCGTGATGGGCGGCGCGCGCCACCTTGCGCGCATCGCACCCTATTCGCTGGTACGGCGGATGTATTTCACCGGACAGCCGATGAAGGCCGCAGACCTTTTTGCAGCCGGTGCCAACATGGTGATTTCCGAGCCGGGCAAGCACATGGAGGAGGCCCGGGGCTTCGCCGCGCGGGTGGCGGGCTACAGCCCCACCGCCGTGCGGGTATCCAAGCGCATTCTCGACCGGGTCGAGTGGATGGATCTGGAGGAAGGCTACAAGTTCGAACAGGCCGCGACCGTGCGGATGAGCGGCCATCCCGATTCCAAGGAAGCGCTGACCGCATTCCGCGAAAAGCGCGCACCAAACTACCAGACCGAAATCGACCGGACCATGTTCGACTGACCGGTTCGGTTCACTCCACTATTCCATTTCAAGGGCAAGAAACATGAAAATGCAAGGTAAGGTCGCGCTGGTTATCGGCGGTTCGTCAGGGCTTGGCCGGGCTTCGGCGGAAGCCTGCGCCGAGGAAGGTGCGACGATTGTCATCGGCGACATCAACCAGAGCCGCTCGGAGGAAGTCCTTGACGGCATCCGCGCGCGTGGCGGCAAGGGGGCCTTCATCCACACCGATGCGATGAACGAGGAACTGGTCAAGGCGGCGGTTGCCTATTGCGTGAGCGAGTATGGCTCGCTGGACATCCTGGTCAACAGCGCCGGCGCACCGACCACGCCCGATGACGCGGGCTGGCATTTCCAGATCGATATGTACCTGAAAGGCCCCTATTATGCCTGCCGTGCCGCGCTTCCGGTGATGGAGAAGCAGGGCGGCGGTTCGATCATCAACATCGGTTCGCTGTCCAGCGTCACCGGCTCGCTCGCCGGCAAGATCGAGGGCACCGGCTATCCGGCGGCCAAGCATGCGATCATGGGCATCACCAAGACGCTGGCGATTGCCAACGGCAAGCACAACATCCGCATCAACACGGTCTGCCCGGGCTATATCAAGACCGAACTGACCCGCCCGCTATACGAAAAGGAGGACGGCGGCGCCAGGCTGATCAACGAAACGCTGAAAGTGCCGATGCGCCGCTGGGGCGAGCCGCACGAAATTGGCAAGGCCGTGGCCTTCCTGGCATCGGACGATGCATCGTTCATCACCGGCCAGTCGTTGATCGTCGACGGCGGGTTCATGGCGCGCTGAGTTGTTTTTGAAAGGCTGAAACGATGACTGAACTACGCTTTGACGGAAAAGTGGTCCTGATTACCGGCGGCGGGCGCGGGGTGGGCAGGTCGCATGCGCTGTCCTTTGCGGCGCGCGGGGCCAAGGTCGTTGTGGTCGATCCCGGCGTGGCAGTCGATGGCTCGGGAGGGTCGGCGGGTCCGGCTGCCGAAGTTGTCGCGGAGATCAAGGCGGCTGGCGGCGAGGCTGTGGCCTGCGTCGAATCCGTAACCGACGAAGCCGGCGTTGCGCGGATGATCCAGACCGCGCTTGACGCTTTCGGGCGGCTCGATGTCGTGGTCAACAACGCGGGCATCAACGGGCCCCAACTGTTCGAAAACCACACTGCCGAGCAGTTCCGCCGGATGTGCGAAGTCAACTATATCGGCACGGTGCTGGTCTCGCACGCCGCGTGGAAGCATTTCATGAAGAATGGCGGCGGGCGGATTGTCAATACCGCCTCCGAAGGGCCGCTCGGCATCCACGAAATGATGACGGCTTATGGCGGCCCCAAAGGCGGGGTGATCGGCCATACTCTGGCGCTGGCGGCAGAGGGGCCGAAGTATGGTATCGCGGTAAATGGCTTCTCGCCCCGTATTGCGACGCGGATGTCTTCACCGGAAGTCATGTCGCATGTTTACGGGCGGCCGCCTGAATCGTTTGCCAAGAACGGTCAGATATTTCCGCCTGAACTTGCTACGCCTGCGGTGATCTATCTCGCGCATGAAAGCTGCCCGCTCAACGGGGCAATCCTGTGCTGCGGCGGTGGGCAGGTGCTGCGCATGGCGATCATGCAAAACCAGGGCTACACCAGCGAAAACCTGACGGCAGAGGAAATCGCTGCCAATGTTGACCAGATCATGGACATGAGTGCAGCGAAGAATGTCGGCGTGGGCATCGGCGGTCAGGCTGAGATGTCCAAGACTAACCTGGCTGGCGGACGCAAGTCCACACTGGAACCTTCACACTGAACAGGCGGACTGTCAGGCGTCCGTTCGAGGGAATGAACGCCTGACAGCCAAATCTCAGACCCAAATCTCAGACTTTATCGCAGGCGACCACGGCCTCGCGAATTTCATAGCTTTGGGTATTGGCGGCCAGATTCATGACTGGCGGCTTTTCCAGGCGTATGCCCGGGACGCGCATCAGCCGGTCGAGGAACATCCGCGTCTCGTGCAGCGCGACCTGCGAGCCGGGGCAGCGATGCGGGCCGTCGCCAAAATTCAGATAGCTTGCCATGTTCCGGACTTTTTCCGCCCGGTCGCCATCGAAGGCGAGCGGACATTCGCCGACGGCTTCCTGGTCGAGGTTGGCGCTGCGCAGGTCAATCGCCACAATGTCGCCCGCCTTGATCGGTCCCTCGGCGGCATCGGGCATGTCCACTTCCGCCTTGCGATAGAGGAAGCTGGTAACCGGATCGAGCCGGAGGATTTCCTGCAGGATGGCGAACTGCCCGGCCTCATCGGCGTCGAGGAATTCCTGCTTCAGTTCGGGCCGGTCGAACAGGTGCCATGCCGCCATGCCGATGAATTCGCGCGTGGTCGAAACCCCGGCGGTGCCATAGGTCGAAACTTCCATCATCATCGCGATCTTTGAATAATTCTCTTGGACCATGTAGCTGATGACATCATCCTTGGGCTCCTTGCGGCTTGCCTCGACAGCCGGCGCAATATGCCGGTCGTAAAAGAGGTCCCGCAGGCGCTCGGCTTCGGCCTTGTCGGTGGTGCGGCGTATCTCATGGATGCTGCGCGCCATGCCGAGCGGGTCGCCGGCGCATTCCAGGCCCAGGATTTCCGCGGTCACATTCGCCGCGACCAACAGCGCCATCTCGTCGAGAATGCCTGTGCCCGTGGCTTGCAATTCGGCAATCAGCGCGTCCATCGTATCATTGATGATCGGATGATAGCGGGTAATGATCGCCTTGGGTGTGAAATAGCCCGCCACAGATGCGCGGCGCTTGCGATGCACTTCGCCGTCGAGAAAGAAGAAGGACACGTGATCGGGATTATCGATCACCATCCTGAGGGCCTCGCCGCCGGCCTGGCGGACATCGGGCGAGCGCAGGAGTTCGCGCGCGCCTGCGAAGCTTTTGGCAACGTGGGAATTTGGCTGCGGGCAGGATTTTTCTGCCACGAACTGCGCGCTTTTGCGATGATCCTGCCCGGCGGGCTTGCTTAAAGAATCCGTCATGTCGCTCATGGTCATTGTACTTTCATTCCCTTTCGAGCAGCAAAAGTAGCCAGGATAAAGGTCCATCCGATTTCCGGATTCCGGGCAGTCCTCAGGCAAGCCGCAGCAGCGCTGTGAATCTGCATCCTCCTAAGCTGAACAAGCGAAGAAAAGGAAGCCCTTGCGCGTGGCCCCGTGCCCTCCAGCATTGGGCATGGGGCTATGTCACCTCCACAATTGCCTGATCAGCCGGGTAGTGGTCTGTGCCAGCCATAAGATGGGCCGTTAGTGCTCACTTGAACAGGGGTATCAAACAATGTCATTGAGAAAGATCAAGACCGCGCTGGTCGTATCGGCTGCAACCATTTTGATTTCCGGTCCGGCATTTGCCGCGGAAGGTGGGGCAGGTGCTGCGGAAGATTCAGGCGATTCGGTGAACGACAGCGCAACCATTATCGTTACCGCCAGGCGCTTCGAGGAAAAGCTGCGCGACGTGCCGATCGCGATCACCGCCTATAATCAGGACCAACTGACTGAACGGAACGTTTCCACGGCGAACGATATTGCTGCATTCACGCCCTCGCTGACCGCGAATGCGCGTTTCGGCATCGAGAACTCAAGTTTTTCGATCCGTGGTTTCATCCAGGACGTGTTCACCATGCCCACGGTTGGGGTCTATTTCGCCGAAGCCATCGCCCTGCGCGGAGCTTCGTCGATCACCTCGGGCGAAGGTGCGGGACCTGGTTCATTTTCCGATCTGCAGAACGTGCAGGTTCTGAAAGGGCCACAGGGCACACTGTTCGGTCGGAATACCACGGGCGGCGCGGTTCTGCTGGTGCCCAACAAGCCGAAAAACGAATTCGGCGGTTTTGCCGAAGCAGCTTACGGCAATTACAATTCGACCAAGTTCTCCGCCGTGGTGAACGTACCAGTGGGAGAAGGCGGCTTACGGCTCGGTTTCGAGCGGATGACACGCGACGGACATCTCCGCAACATCGGCCTTGGGCCCTCGAAGATGAACGATGTCAACTACACGGCTGCGCGCGCCAGCTTCCTCTACCCGATCTCGTCCAATCTGGAAAATTACCTGATCGGCACATATGCCAAGTCGGACACAGATGGATTTACGCCAAAGCCGACGTTTTGCGATAAATCTATTGTATCCGGCACGAACACGGCTACGAGCGGCGCGATTCCTTCCGGCCAGATGTCATGCGATTCCAAGGACCGCATCGATGCGACCGGCGATTTCTGGACGATTGAAAATCCCACCACCAATCCGCGCAGCTACATGCAGCAGTTCCAGATCATCAACACGACGACCTGGAAGGCCACCGACAACCTGACCGTGAAAAACATTTTTACTTATGGCGAACTCAGGAATATCGCCAACCAGGATCCGCTGGGCACCTATTGGAAAATCAGGGCCGACGATCCCAATGCCGGTGTCAACGGCCGTCTCGGCAACTTTACCGGGCAGGTGATCCTTTCGGCGGAATCGGCGGTGATGCCGGGCCTGTATGGCAACAACCAGTCCACCATGACCGAAGAACTGCAGGTTCACGGCGTCCAGATGGATGGCAAGCTCGATTGGCAGACCGGTGCCTATTACGAGTTCAGCAAGACGCTCGACCCGTTCGTCGGCAACCAGGGCAGGAACGCGCTGGTGTGTACTGACGTTGTCGCCCTTCAGTGCAAAGCGCCTTACGGACCTGCTTCCGGCACTTCGTCGATTTCGCTGCGCAACACGACTTACCGGGATTGGGGTATCTATGCCCAGGGCATCTATAAGCTCACTGACAATTTGCGGCTGACTGCCGGCATCCGCTATACCGAGAACGCTTCGAAAGCGATCGACAAGCAGATCAGGTACACATTCACGGCTGGGGGGCTAATAAACACCGCTCTCTGTTCAGCCCAGGGCGCCGTTCTGCCTGACTGTATACTTGTCACGCCAGCTGGTGGTGCCTACTACAAGACCAGCGCCCCAACCTGGCTGATCAGCCTGGATTACAAGCCCGCCGAAAACATGCTGCTTTATGCCAAATATGCTCGCGGCTACCGGCAGGGCACGGTCGATCCCCGCACGCTCCCCCCCTACAAGACTTTCGGACCCGAGCAGCTCAACAGTTATGAAGTGGGCGGGAAGGTGGATTGGCGTGGTTCGATGCCGGGTGCGCTGAATGTTGCCCTGTTCTACAACGCTTTCCCCAGGCAACAGTACCTGAACACCTGGTCTGACAACACTAGACTGAGGACGGTGACCGCCATTGCAAACACGGCAAGGTCGAGGAGCTATGGCCTGGAAGTGGACGGAGGTATCGAGCCGGTTCGGGGCTTCAGAATAACCGGTGGCTTCACCTATCTCGATTCGAAGATTTTGGAGGTCGTTTCTGTCGGGCCTGGACCGGAGGGCTTCCCGCTGGTCGCGGAATCGCAAGGCGTCGGACGTCCGTTCCCCTTTGCTTCGAAGTTCAGGGGCTATGCCAAGATCGCTTACAGGCTGCCGATCAATGAGGATTTGGGCAGGCTGACCGTGTCGCTTAACTACAATCACACCAGCGGCTATTTCGCCTCGGGACGCGAGGCTTCGTGGATCGATGGTTTTGATACGATGGGAGCCAGCGTCGACTGGAAGGACGTTGGCGGAAAGCCGGTCGACATCAGCCTGTTTGCAACCAACCTGACCCAGACAAAGTATTACACTTACGCGACCGATACACTTCGTCTTGGCGTGATTACCAAGAACCTGGGCGAACCCCGGATGTTCGGCATTCGCGCCAAGGTCCGCTTCGGGTCCGATGCGAACTAGCTTCCTGATGTAAGCTGCCCCTTTTCCCGGTTAGGAAAGGGGGCAGCAACAGGCGTGACCTAGCCTATCATGGCCATTGCCTCACCACGCGGCAGTCCCCGCAATTGCCTCCACCTATCGGTCCATCCGCCGATGCAGTGGATCGGTTCATGGCCAAGCTGGTCCAGCCCTTGCTGCGCAACATCTTTGGGTTCGGCCATAATCAGACCTGCTGCCGGATCGGGCTTGTATCCGGTGCGGGCCAGGTTAGGCGTGTTGGTGAGCCCGAGGATCAGTCCGAGTACGTGGACATTATGCGGCCTCAGCTCGGCCCACAGGCCTTCAGCAAAATTGAACTGATAGGCTTTTGCCGCTGAATAGACGACCTGACGCGGCGCGCCGGTGTGACAGGAATTCGAGCCGACGATGATGATGCCGCCGCGCCCCCGCTCGCGCATGCCCGTGCCGAAATGGTAGGTCAGCTGGGTCGGTGCGGTCACGTTGAGCGCAATCAACATCTCGGCCCGTCCGGGTTTGCGCTCGAGGAAAGGGGTCAGCGAATTTTCTGCGCCGGCATTGCAGATCAGCATGCCGATTTCGATATCGTGCGTTGCCTGCTGGACCTGCTCCAGCATGTCAGGGGCGCACAGGTTGATCGCCAGTTCGCGCACCTCGACGCCAAATTCACCGCGCAGCCCGGCCGCCAGCGCAGCGATCGGCTCAGGCTTGCGCGCGGCGATCACCAGATTGACTCCTGAGGCCGCCAGCAGGCGGGCAAAGGAGGCGCCCACGCCTTCCGAACCGCCAGCGATGAAGGCCCAGGGTCCATATTGAGAAAGGTCCAATTGGGCTCTCCTTATCAGCGCAGGTGCTGGGGCTATCCTGCCTTTGCCTTCGAAGTGAACTTCAAGCCTTTCAGGTCGCCTTGAGCCCGCCACGCGGCCAGGACGTCCAGCAATCCCAACACGCCGCCGCCGTAGGTGCCGTCACGCAACATGCGTGACGTAACCTTGCCTTCCTGGTTGAAGTAACTGGGCGTACATTCCGCCCAGGTCTTTTGCGTAACGACGGACAACTCTTCATGGTGCCGTACCCATTCGGCCTCGGCCTCGGCTGTAACCTCTACCATCTCGGCACCGCGATCCTTGGCCTGGCGAAGGATGTAGGCGATGTGGGTTGCAATTCCTTCGTATGGATGGGTGAAGTTGGACGATTGCGCACTGCCACGGCTTGTCAGCTGAAAGAAGTTGGGGAAGCCATGGACGTGCAGCCCATGCAAGGTAGTGGCGCCGTCCTTCCATTTGTCGGCGAGATCCAGCCCGCCCAGGCCCGATATCGGAAAGGGCGTACCCTGCTCATAGGCGGCGACTTCGAAGCCGGATGCGTAGATCAGGCAATCGACCTTGTATTCTTTGCCATTGGCGACAATGCCGTCTTCCGTCAGTCGCTCGACACCGCGTCCTTCGGTATCCACCAAGGTGACATTGGGGCGGTTGAAGGTCTGCAAGTACTGGTCATGAAAGCAGGGGCGTTTGCACAGCCAGTCGTACCAGGGCTTGAGCGCCTCGCGGTCACTTGGATCCACCACCAATTCATCCACGCGCTTGCGAACATCCTCCATCAGCGCATAATTGGCCATCAAGCTATAGCGCCCGAGCTCCTCCCGCGTCATTTTCGCAGCAGCGCTACGCTGCATGTACTGATGAATGCTCCGGGTCCAGCCGTCGTCCACCAAATCGACTTCAGCGGCGCCTGCTATCGCCATCATGAAGTTATCCATGCGTTCGCGTTGCCAACCGGGCTTTAGTGACTTGAACCAGTCCACATCGGTCGGGCGATTCCCACGGAAATCGACCGATGAAGGGGTGCGTTGAAATACGTAAAGGTGCTTTGCAGCCTCGCCCAGAGGTGGAACGCACTGGATGGCGGTAGCACCTGTACCAATGATTCCGACCACCTTGTCTTCCAGTTTGGTCAGGTTCCCGTCGCAATCGCCTCCGGTGTAGTCATAGTCCCATCGGCTGGTGTGGAAGCTATGTCCTTTGAAGGTTTCCATGCCTTCCAAAGTTGGCAACTTCGGCAATCTGTAGTGACCCGATGCAAGGATCAAATATTTGGCGCATATCTCGTCGCCGCGATCGGTCGTGACGATCCACCGGGAGAAATCCTCGTCCCATTTCGCTTCTGTAGCGACCGTATGATGCAATGCGCGCGAATATAAGTCGTAGTGGCGCGCCAAGGTGCGCACATGCTCGAGAATCTCTGGCGATTTAACATATTTGGCGCTGGGAACTGTACCCGTTTCCTCGAGCATTGGCAGGTAGATATAGGATTCTACATCGCAGGTAGCACCGGGATAGCGATTCCAGTACCAGGTGCCTCCGAAATCGCCGGCGCGCTCAATGATCAGGAGATCGTCGATACCCTGATCGCGCAAACGGCCGGCCGCCAGCAGTCCTGCGAAGCCGCCGCCTGCGATCAGAACCTCGACATTGCGCTGCTGCGGCTCACGCGCTTTTACCGGCATGAAGGTGTCGATGGCGTAATGCTCGAAGGCGCCCTCCATCCGTTGGTACTGCGCTTCGCCGTCAGGACGCATCTTCAATCGTTTGTCTCGCTCGGCATCGTATCTGGCCTTGATCGCGACCGGGTCAAATTTGAATTGATCAAAGGGATCGGACATCTGTTCTCTACTCCTGATGGTCGCCCGGGGCCGCTCTGGCCCGAAACCGGGTGTTCAAATTTTCGCCAGAAGCTTCATTCCGGCGAGAAAAATCAGTACTTGTGCATGCGTTCAAGCATTTCGAAACCCCGATCAATCAGCGCGCCGAAATCCTCCTCGGCCTCGCTGACGGCCCATTGCTCGGTAGCAGCGCCGAACACACCCATGGCGGTGCGGGCGACCATCAGACATTCCTCGAGCGCGTGCGCGTCGCCGCGCCGCTGAGCGAGGGCGGCGCCCACTTCTTCCGTCCAGCGGCGACCAACGAAATAGGCAGCTCCGCACAGGTATGCCGAGCGCGCCACGGCCCGTTCGGTCAGAATGGTGCGCAATGGATCGATATTGGGCACCCAGGCTGCCTGCAGAGCGCGGCGCACGACCTCAAGCTCGCGGACCGCCGGGGGCTGACTGCGGATCGCGTCGCACAGCTGCCCCAGCTGGGTATCGTGATCGTTCAGGATGATGTCTGCCTTGGTGCCGAAATAGCGGAAGAAAGTGGACGGCGAGACGTCGGCGCGCAGCGCGATCTGCTCGACGGTGGTCGCCTCAAAGCCCTGATCGACGAAGAGGTCCAGCGCGGCATCCTGGATCGCCAGACGCGTGCGCGCCTTCTTGCGCGAGCGCATGTCCGCAAAGGCATCGAGCGAGGGCTGGTTAAAGGTGACTTGCAATGACATGGTGATGTCAATAGATATGGTGGTGCTATGTGATAGTC
This sequence comes from Novosphingobium sp., assembly GCA_023266625.1. GTDB lineage: Bacteria > Pseudomonadota > Alphaproteobacteria > Sphingomonadales > Sphingomonadaceae > Novosphingobium. The sequence continues at coordinate 15,225 of JAHFPT010000091.1, forward strand.
AACTGTCAATTAGTGTCCGGGAGAAGATGGAATGACGCAATTGCGGTTCGACGGACAGGTTGCGATCGTGACCGGCGGGGGCAGGGGGCTTGGCCGCCTCTACGCGATGGAACTTGCCCGGCGCGGTGCCAGCGTGTTGGTCAATGACCTTGGCGGGTCGAGCCAGGGCGAGGGCGCCGACGCATCGGTCGCCAGCCAGGTCGTCACGGAGATCGAGGCAGAGGGCGGCGTTGCGGCGGCGTCAAGCGACAGCGTCGCCACGGCCGAAGGGGGGCAGGCTATCGTCGATGCCGCACTCGCCCGGTTCGGACGCGTCGACATTGTCATCAACAACGCCGGGATTATCCGCTTCACCCCCTTCGACGAGATAACCGCCGGCGAATGGCACAAGACATTGAGCGTCCATGTCGATGGCAGTTTCCATGTCAGCCAGCCCGCGTTCCGCGTGATGATGAGCCAAGGCTATGGCCGCTTCGTGTTCATTTCCTCCTCCTTTGGTGCGTTCGGCCAGGCTGGGGCGGCGAGCTATTCGACGGCGAAGTCCGCACTGCTAGGGCTGTCCAACGTGGTGGCACTGGAAGGCGCGGCGCACGGCATCCTGTCCAACGCCGTGCTGCCGATGGGCTTCTCGCGCATGGTGACCGATCAGGCGCCTGACGCGGAAGTTCCGCCGGGCCGACAGGGGTTCTACGATGCGATCCGGCCCGAACTGATCGCGCCCTTGGTGACCTATCTGGCAAGCCGCGAATGCAATCTCTCGCACCGCGCCTTCGCCGCTGCTGCCGGTCGCTATTCACGCGTGTTTTCCGGCTATGGCGATGGCTGGCTTTCGGAAGCAGGAACCACGCCATCTGCCGAAGATGTGGCTGGCCGGATTGCCCAGATCGACGCTACCGATGGATTCTTCGTGCCCAGTTCCTCGACTGAGGAGACGATCACGGTCTGTAGGCAGCGCGGAGTCGATCTGAGCCAGATGTGATGCGTAAGAAGCAGCATTCCGAAGACAACTCCATTTTCGCGAAGGGAAGCATGATGAAACTTTCAGGCAGATGCGCACTGGTCATTGGCGGATCGGCCGGGCTCGGTCGCGCTTCGGCGGAAGCCTGCGCCGCCGAGGGTGCGAGCGTGATGATCGCCGACATCAACGACAAGGCCGGCACTGATACGGTTGCCGCTATCCGCGAGGCGGGGGGAAGCGCCAGCTTCATCCACACCGACGGGACCGATGATGCAGCAGTCAAGGCCGCGGTAGATGAAACGGTGGCGCAGTTCGGCGGGGTCGATATACTGGTGAACAGCATCGGTGGAAACGAAGGGAGATCGGGCGATGCCGGATGGCATCTGTCGATCGACCTATTTCTCAAGAGCAGCTATTACGCTTGCAAATATGCGATACCCGAGATGGAAAAGCGCGGCGGCGGTTCTGTGATCAACGTCGCATCTATCGCCGGCGTGACCGGCAGCACCGCGACGGACGTCATGACGACAGGCTATGCCTGCGCCAAGCACGGCGTTGTCGGCCTGACCCGCACTCTGGCCCTGGCCTATGCCAAGAAGAACATCCGCGTGAACGTGATCTGCCCGGGCTATTTCAAGACCGATATGACCGTTTCGCTCCATGGCAAGGAAGATGGCGGCCTGGCGCATATCAACGAAAACCTGCGGGTGCCGATGGGGCGGTGGGGCGAGCCGCGCGAGATTGGCACGGTGGCGGCCTTTCTGGCCTCGGACGATTCCTCGTTCATTACCGGCCAGCCGATCGTCGTCGATGGCGGCTTCATGGCGCGCTAGAGCCATTCAGGCAGGCATTTTCAGGGAGAGAGACTGTGCAGTTCGAAATCAGGCATGTGCTGGACATCAAGGCAGAGCTGGGTGAAGCTCCGTGCTGGTCGGTCGATCAGCAGGCGCTCTATTGGCTCGATATTGAGGGCAAGATTCTGCACCGCTTCGACCCTGCAACTGGCAGGAACGAAAGCTGGCCGGCTCCCGGAACGCCGGGCTGTTTCAACTTCCGTGAAGGCGGCGGGCTTGTGCTTGCCGCCAGTACCGGTTTCTTCGACTTCGACTTTGCCACCTGCCGGTTCGAGAAGATCTGCGATGCGCCGTTCGATCCTGCCGCATTCCGGTTCAACGACGGCAAGGCCGATCGTCAGGGCCGCCTGTGGGCGGGAAGCATAAAGCTGGCTTTCGAGATGGAGGCTTCGGGACAGGGGACGTTTTACCGCTATGAAGCAGGCAAGGTGGTGGCAGGCATTTCCGGGGTGAAAGTACCCAATGGCGTGGCCTTCAGCCCCGATGGCACGACGATGTACCGCTCTGACTGGCGCCCGGAAGGCAAGATCGTGATGCAGTATGATTATGACATTGCCACGGGCACCCCCTCGAACGAGCGCTTGTTCACCGCCATGCCCGATGGCTTCGGCATTCCCGACGGGGCCACCGTCGATAGCGAGGGCTACTATTGGCACGCAGCCCCCTATTCCGATAAAGGCTACGTCGCGCGTTACGCGCCTGATGGCCGGCTCGATCTTCATTTCGAAATGCCCGTTCTCGGCCCAACCATGGTGGCCTTCGGCGGCAAGGACATGACGACGCTGTTCATCACCTCGGGCCGGCTCGAATCCCACATGGGCCTGCCGATCTCACCCTTGGGCGGCGACATCTTTGCTGTTGAGACGCACGCGCGGGGCTTAGCCGAAACCTTGACCGCCAGGGCCTGACCATCACAATGTGACTGACTAGTCCAGAGAGTGTGGGCTGCGGGAAACGTGCGGCGGCTAGCGCCGACAGCCGGGGCTGCACATCTGGCCAGGTCTATGCTTAGACCCAATCTCTCACTCTCATGAACAACAGGCGCGAGCGAAACCTGGCCTGCCTCCTTACTGGCAGGCCAAGTCTGCTAGCTGTAACGGATTTCCTGTCGCCGGGTTCAGTTTCCCAGTCTGAAGCCCCGCATTGCGCTGGTTTCGATGAGTTCGTCCCGAAGCGTGGCGGGGATGGAGAAGTGCTCCGTCGCGGTTATCGTGGCTTCATGCGCGGCGATGTCTTCCACGCTTGGCTTGGTGCCGGAAGGGGAGAGCCAGCCTTCGCTGAGCCCCACGAACACCCGCGAATAGCGACCGGCGCAGGCAGCGAAGTTGTGATGCGTCAGGGTGCAGGCGCGGCTGGCCAGATAAACCACCATCGGCATGACGAGGTCGGGATCTATCGCCGCATGGAATTCGGATCGATCCGCTTCATCGTAACGCACGCCGATCTGCTCGGCGACCATGCGTGAAAAGCCGGTCGGCAGGACGCTGTTGGCGAGGATACCGTATTTCTCGCCCTCGATCGCCAGCGCATTGCTGAGACCCACGAGGCCCGCCTTGGCGGTGCCGTAGTGGGAATTCGCCGGCATTCCGAACATACCGGCCGAGGACGAGATGAACACCAAACGGCCATAGCCCTGCTTGGCCATCGCCCGAAACGCGGGTTGGCTGACGTGGAAACTGCCGTCGAGGTGAACATTGAGCATGCGCTTCCACGCTTCCTCGGTCATGTTCTCGAACGGCAGGAATTCGAAAATGCCTGCATTGTTGATGACGACA
>JAHFPT010000092.1:0-15728 GCA_023266625.1 Novosphingobium sp.
TGCATCGTCGCAATCGCGCTCTCATCAAGCGGTAGCGCCAGTTCGATCCGCTCCAGTGCAACCTCGCGGTAGGCACTCTCGCGTTCGCAGCCGATCCATGATCTCCCCAGCCGCTTGGCACCGCGCCAGTGGTGCCGGTGCCGAAGAAGGGATCGAGCACGACATCGCCCGGTTTGGTCGTCGCCAGCATGACCCGGTAGAGCAGTGCTTCTGGCTTTTGCGTCGGATGGGCCTTGTGGCCGTCCTTGCGAATCCGCTCCTGCCCGCCGCAGATCGGCAGGACCCAATCAGACCGCATCTGAAGTTCGTCATTCAAGGTCTTCATAGTACGATAATTAAATGTGTATTTTGCCTTCTCGCCCATTGAGGCCCAGATCAGCGTTTCATGGGCATTGGTAAAGCGCGTGCCCTTGAAATTGGGCATCGGATTTGCCTTGCGCCAGACGATATCATTGAGAATCCAGAAACCCATATCCTGCAACGTCGCGCCGACGCGGAAAATGTTGTGATACGAGCCGATCACCCACAGCGAGCCGCTGGGCTTGAGCAGGCGCCGAGCCTGCGCCAGCCAGGCCTTGGTAAAGACATCATAGGCGGCGAAACTGTCGAACTTGTCCCAGTGATCGGTGACTGCATCGACATGGCTGCCATCGGGCCGGGCGAGATCGCCACCGAGCTGGAGATTATAGGGCGGATCGGCAAAGATCATGTCGATCGAACCCGCAGGCAGCGCGCGCATCGCTGCGATGCAATCGCCTGGCAATATCTGTCCCAAAGGCAGATCGGGCGGAAGACACAACTCGTCTGCGGCGCGTGGGCGCACCCGTTCCTTCAGCATTTCATGCGCCATATGCCCGTCATTGCCCCCTGACTTGTCCACAGGGTGAGTCCTCAAGGAGTCCGCGTCAAGTGCGAACTAGCCGTGAATCCTTGCAGATCATGGTTAAGGAAGGGTCAACGCCGGGAGAACGGATCGAGTCCGCCACTGCATGTTGCGGGCCGCGAATTCGGTGGGACTCCATATGATGTGGTGTGGCGGGGAAGACTCGCGTGGCGAAAAAAGATTCAGGCCGCAGCCAGCCCCGGATCAATCCCGCTCATCTCCACCGACACATCCCACAGCCGCCGGGCCAGCGCCGGGTCCTGCGCCGCATCAGTCCGCTTGGCCTCGCCCGAACTTCCGCGCGCTTCGCCCATTCCTTGCGGGCCGTAATAGCCGCCCGGCCTGGCCGAGGGATCGCAAGCCGCCTGCAGTGCCGGCCACGCACCCATCGCGGCCGAGTTCATGAACAGACCGAACAGCGGGGTAAAAATCCGGAACACGCCGGCATGGCGCATCAGCTCGGTGGCAGCGACACCCGGGTGGCAGCCAATTGCCGTCACCGGCGATCCTGCCCCGCGCAGCCGCCGGTCGAGCTCGGCAAAATGCAGCATATTGGCCAGCTTGCTCTCCGAATAGCGCGCCGTCCGGTTATAGCCCTGCTCGGCGTTCAAATCGTCCCACTGGATATTGCCGCGTTGGTGGGCAAGGCTGGAGGTCACCACCACCCGCGAACCCGCCGTTTCCGCCAGCTTGGGCAGCAGTAGCGCGGTCAAGGCAAAGGGCCCGAGGTGATTGACCCCCCATTGCAGTTCGAAACCCTGCGCCGTGCGGGTCAGCGGCGGAAACATCACCCCGGCGTTGTTGAGCAGCACATCGAGGCGCGGCTCCTGCGCGGCAATTTCCGCCGCCCGCCGCACGCTGGCCAGATCGGCGAGATCGAGCGGCAGATGTGCGACATCGCCACCCCCGATCCGCCGGATCGCCTCATCGGCCTTGCCTGCATCGCGGCAGCCAAGCAGCACCCGCGCGCCCTTGCCGGCCAGCACCCGCGCCGCTTCGAAACCTATGCCGGTGTTGGCACCGGTGACGATGAAACATTTGCCCGACTGATCGGGAACGTCGGCTGCGGTGAATGGCATCTCGGTTCTCCTAGGCGCGCGGGGCTTCGACAGCCTGAGCGGGAATTGGTTTGGCCCTGCTCCCATCACCGCTCATGCTGAGCTTGTCGAAGCACAACTGCGCCACCGGCGCGAAACTGCGGCGATGGCAGGGGGCCGGGCCGTGGCGGCGCAGGGCTTCAAGGTGTTCGCGCGTGCCATAGCCCATGTTGCGCTCCCAGCCATAGTGGGGATGCGCGGTTGCCAGTGCGCGCATCAGCCGGTCGCGATGTTCCTTGGCGATGATCGAAGCGGCGGAAATGCATGGCTCAATGCCGTCGCCTCCGACAATCGCCCGCGCCTGCCAGCGCCAGTCGGCACATCGCCCGGCAGGCGTCAAATTGCCATCGATCAGCACTTCCTCAGGTTCCCCGCCCAGCCCCTCGCACAGCGCCGCTACTGCCCGGGTCATCGCCAGCATGGTCGCCTGGAAAATGTTGATCCGGTCAATCGTCGCGGCATCGACAATGCCCAGTGCCCAGTGGCAGCTGGCCTGAATTTCCGCTTCCAGCACAGCCCGGCGTTTGGCGGAGAGTTTCTTGGAATCGTCGAGGCCTTGTGGCGGGCTGGCCCCCAGCACCACTGCCCCCGCCACCACCGGCCCCGCCAGCGGCCCGCGCCCGGCCTCATCGACCCCGATGACGATCTTGCCGAACGATTGGAGGAGAAAGCTGCTCACCCGGCGAGCCTGCCGTCAACACTGCCCCGGCGGCAAGCATAGAGGCACTGCAATCCACCTTTCATTTGCAAGACTGGCCCCCCTCCCCTATCGGCGCGCGGCCCATGGCCACGATCATTCCTCTCGCAGACGTCGATTCCACTCTGATCGAAGACCTGCTCGACCGCGCCTTCGAGCCGGAGCGCCGCACGCGCACGGCCTACAAGGTGCGCGAAGGCACCGATTGGCTGCCTGCTCTCAGCTTCGCCGCGCTGGACGAGGAAGACAGGCTGGCGGGGACCATTCAGTGCTGGCCGGTGGCGCTGACGCCGCCCGAAGGCCGCCCATGTCCGATGGTGATGGTCGGCCCGGTGGCCGTGCTGCCCGAACAGCAGGGGTACGGCTTTGGCAAAGCGCTGATGATGGCCAGCATTGCCGCAATCAGCCCCGAGGCACCGTTGCCGCAGGTGATGATCGGCGATCCGGAGTATTACGGCCGCTTCTGGGATTTCTCTGCCGAGCACACTGGCGGCTGGAAACTTCCCGGCCCCTGGGAACCCCGCCGCCTGCTGGTGCGCAGCGACAATCCTGCGGTGTTGCCCAAGGTGGGCGTGCTGGGGCCCTGGCTTAGGTAGGCAAAAGATTTTGTCACACGAAGCCACAAAGACACGAAGAAGCTATGCCAACGGCGAGGCCGCCTTATACCTCAACAATGCCACCAGAGCGTAGCTTAGAAAGGGATTCAGCATGCGGCGCAGCGCAACCCCTTCGTGTCTTCGTGTCTTCGTGTGAACCAAAATTTCCCCACCAAGCATTGTTGCACTCCGCCCGATCTGGCATCGCATCGCCAATGCCCTACGAGCCACCTCCCGAACTAGCCGCCCTGTCGCTCGCAGAGATTGCTGCGCTGGTCGAGGCCCGCGAGCTGCCGCCGCTCGATCAATGGGCACCGGAACGCACCGGCGACAGCCTGATGCGCATCGCTGCGGATGGGCGCTGGTTCCACGACGCCAAGGAAATCGGGGAGGGCGAAATCAAGCGCCCGGCCATGGTCCGCGCCTTTGCCGCCTTGTTGATGCGCGACAAGCAAGGCCAGCATTGGCTGGTTACGCCGCATGAACGGCTGGGAATCGAAGTCGAGGACGCTGCCTTCATCGCCGTGGACGTCAAACAGGAGCATGGATCGCTCGCCTTCCGGCTGAACACCGACGATCTCATTATCGCCGGGTCCGACCACCCGATCCGGGTGGAGGGCGACCCCGACACTCCAGCGATCTATCTCGCGGTGCGCCACGGCACCGAAGCTCGACTTAATCGTAGCACTTATGGACAACTTATTGACATTGCACTGTCCGATGGTGCGCTCTCAGTAAGCAGCCAGGGTGTCACTTTCCCGCTGGTGCCGCAATGAGCCCACTGTTCGACCATCTCAGCCAGCTCTACACCACGGGTCACAACGGCACGCCACCCGAACTGTTCGGCGACCAGCGGCTCGCAGGCATCACCGAATTCACGCCCGCCGCCGTACTCGCCGCAATCACCGAGCGCGAGGGGGAGCCGGGTATCCTATTGCTCCACCGCCCTTCGAACATGCGCTCGCATCCAGGGCAAATCGCCTTTCCCGGCGGCAAGATCGATCCCGGCGAGAGCCCGGTCGAAGCCGCGCTGCGCGAGGCGCATGAGGAGCTCGGCATCAGCCCGGGCGATGTGCGGGTGATCGGCACCAGCGATGTCTATCGCACCCATTCGGGCTTCGAGATCACCCCGGTGCTGGGCATAGTTCCGCCCGACATCGAGATAATCCCCAACCCGACCGAAGTTGCGCAATGGTTCGAAGCGCCGCTCGGCCATGTCCTCGATCCTGAGAACCATGTCGGGCAATGGGTGGAATGGGAGGGCTCGATGCGGGCCTATTACGAGATTGTCTGGCAGCAGCACCAGATTTGGGGGGTGACGGCAGCGTTGCTGGTCAACCTCTCGCGGCGGTTGAAGTGGCATGGGTGAGAAGGAAGAAAGTTTGTTTCGCGCAAAGGCCGCAAAGGGCGCAAAGAGGCTGCCCCTGCGGCGAAGCTGCTATCCCCACCAAACGTTACGAATGGCGGCAAGTTCGATTGGTATGGAAGCCTGCGGCAAGCACAACCCCTTTGCGCCCTTTGCGTGCTTTGCGCGAAACACTAATTCCGAGCCTATCGGCTCAAGACTTTGCTCATGACCACCACACTGCCCCCCGCCCCATGGACCAAACACGCTGACCTCGCCGCGCTGATTGCCGTGCTGGGGGATGGCAATGCCCGCTATGTCGGCGGAGCGGTGCGCGACACGCTGCTGGGGCTGGCGGTGAAAGACATCGATCTGGCGACGCCGCTGGTGCCGGAGGAGGTCGTCAATAGACTGAAGGCGGCTGGCATCCGTACCGTGCCCACCGGGATCGAACATGGCACAATCACGGCTCTGCTGCAGGAAGGCCCAATCGAGATCACCACCCTGCGCCATGACGTCAGCACCGACGGCCGCCGCGCCACGGTCGCCTTCGCCGAGGACTGGCGCGAAGATGCGGCGCGGCGCGATTTTACCATCAATGCGCTCTATGCCGATCCAGCAACGGGCGAAATTTCCGATTATTTTGGCGGACTGGACGACCTCGCCGCGCGGCGGGTGCGCTTCATCGGCGATGCCGGGCAGCGCATTCGCGAGGATCATTTGCGCATCCTGCGCTACTTCCGGTTTCAGGCGAGGTTTGGTTCCGAACCTGCTGATACCGATTCGGAAAAGGCCTGTGCCGAACTCGCCGCGATGCTCAAGGGCCTGTCGCGCGAACGCATCGGCATGGAGATGATGAACCTGCTGGCCCTGCCCGATCCGGCAAGGGTCGCGGCGCGAATGGCGGAGCTGGGCGTGCTGGGGCAAGTGCTTCCGGAAGCCGTGGTCGAGCCGCTTGCCGCGCTGGTGCAGGAAGAGCAGCGACAGCTTATTCCGCCCGATGCAATCCGCCGACTGGCCGCGCTGCTGCCTGCCGATGTGGGGCAAGCCGAGCAGGTTGCGGCGCGGTTTCGTCTGTCAGGCGCACAGCGGAAGCGGCTTGCCAGCGCAGCGAAGCGCGGCGGAAAGCCCCTCCCCTTCAGGGGAGGGGTTGGGGTGGGGTCTGTCGGCGCACGCGACGTCACGCCTGATGGACAAACCCCACCCCCAACCCCCTCCCCTGAAGGGGAGGGGGTTTTGTCCGCCCGCACCCTCGCCTATCGCCTCGGCATCGATCAGGCGCTCGACCGCCTGCTGCTCACCGGTGCCGACACCGCGTCCCTCAAGGGCTGGACGATCCCCACCTTCCCGCTCAAGGGCGGCGCAGTGGTCGCGCGCGGGGTCAAGGCCGGGCCGCAAGTCGCGCGGATCTTGCGCGCGGTGGAGGACCGCTGGGTGGCAGAGGGCTTTCCCGGGGAAACGCGGGTCGGGGAAATACTTGGCGAGGAGCTGGGGCAACCAGGCCAACGATAATCTTAGTGCGGTTTGCGATTTATCGGAATTGACACCTCCAATTCCCGCTCATCCTGAGCCTGTCGAAGGACCATCGTGCTCAGGCAACCTCACCGTAACAACCACGTGGTTGGGCTACGCCCGCCTTCGGCTCGACAAGCTCAGCATGAGCGGGTCTGGTTCAGATATTGAGCAATCGCCCTATCGCCGCAGCACCACGATCAGCCCATCTCGCGATGGCACCGCCTCACCAGCACCAAGCACCAGCCGCACCGCATCGGCTCTGGCACGATCGAGGATTGCAGGTGGAACATCCGGCTCATGGGCAATGACATCGGCAGAACCCAGCAGCCGCGTCTGGCGCAGGGTGAGATCGTCGGGATCGGCGCTGGCGAGGCGGAATTCCACGACGCCACCCGCAGCGACCTCCGAATTTCCGCTCAGCCATGCGTCAACAGCTTCGGCGCTGCCTTTGCCCAGTGGATCGAGCACTCCGCCCTCGCCCAGCGCCGCATCGAGCGCGCGGCGGCGGGTGCTGGCATCGGGCCAGCGCGCGCGCAATGCCTCCCGCGCCCGGCCCAGTGCCGCAGCAAGCCCACCTAGCGCAGGCGGCAGCAAACATTCGAGCCGCAACCGCAGCGCTTTGGCCAGCCCGGCCGATGCGCCGCCGGTGCCAATCGCCAGCAGCACCGGCGAGCGGTCAAGGATGCTGGGGACGATGAAATCGCACAATTCGGGCCGGTCGGGGACATTGACCAGCACCCCGCGCGCCCTCAGACGGGCCACCGCAGCTTCGGGATCGCCCAGCGCAACGAAGGCGAGCCGCGCTTCCGGTTCAATCTCGCCCGCAACCACACCGCCCGCCCGCTCGACCAGCCGTCGCTTCGCCGCCGCTGCCTCACCCTCACCCAGTACGATTACTGGCTGTCCGGATATGCGGTGGAACAGGGGAAGGCTCTCGATCAATTTTTCAACCCCCGCTCATCCTGAGCTTGTCGAAGGATCATCGCACCCAGTCAGGAATAGAGTCCCCGGCAATCAGCGCCTCAATCGGCGGACGCGCCCGGACTATCGCCCATTTGTCGCCGGACACCAGCACTTCCGGCACCAGCGGACGGCTGTTGTAAGTGGTCGCCATATTCGCGCCATAGGCCCCGGCGGTGGCGAAGGCGATCAGATCGTCGGCTTCGACCGCATCAATTGTCCGCCCGCTCGCAAAACTATCGCCGGTCTCGCAAATCGGCCCGACGACGCTGGCGGTGATCTGGCTGTTGCGGGGGCGGACGGCGCGGATATCGTGCCACGCCTCATACATCGCCGGGCGGACCAGATCGTTCATCGCCGCATCGACAATCACGAAGGGCTGCGTTGCTCCCTGCTTGACCCGGATTACTCGGCTCAGCAGCACCCCGGCATTGCCGGCAATCACCCGGCCCGGCTCGAACAGCAGGCGGACATTCCACCTGGCAGTGATCCGCTGCACCATCGCGCCATATTCCGCCGGGCTGGGCGGCAGCGGTTCCGAAGGATCATAGGGCACGCCAAGCCCGCCACCGAGATCCGCCGTCTCAATGCTGTGCCCGGCCTCGCGCAGCTGCCCAATCAGCACCCCAAGCCGCGAGAAGGCCGCCTCAAACGGCGCCAAGGTGGTCAATTGGCTGCCTATGTGCACATCGACGCCCTGGATGCGCAGACCCGGCATCCTTGCCAGCGCCGCATAGGCAACTAGCGAAGATTCATAGGGAATCCCGAACTTGTTTTCCGCCTTGCCGGTCGAAATCTTGGCGTGGGTCAGAGCATCGACGTCGGGATTGATCCGATAGGCGACATTGGCAATCTTGCCCATTTGCACGGCTATCGCAGAAAGCATTTCCGCTTCCGGCTCGCTCTCCAGATTGAACTGGTAGATGCCATGCTCCAGCGCGATGCGCATTTCTGCGGCGGTCTTGCCGACGCCGGAGAAAACAATCTTGCCCGCCGGAATTCCCGCTGCGACAGCACGCAGCAGTTCCCCTGCCGAAACCACATCCGCTCCCGCACCCTGCTTGGCCAGCACCGCCAGCAGCGCGGCATTGGGATTGGCCTTGACCGAATAGGCAATCAGCGGATCATCCAGCCCTGACAGTCCCTCGCGGAACACCTGTAGATGCCGCTCCAGCGTCGCGCGCGAATAGACATAGACCGGCGTACCAACGGCATCGGCAATTGCCGCCAGCGGCACGTCTTCGGCGTGGAGTTCGCCGTTCCTGAGGTTGAAATGATCCATAATAAAGCCCCGCCCCGCCCTATTCCCTAGGCGGCAGGGCGAAGGGATCGTCGGTGCGCGCTTCGGAACGCTTGCGCAATTCAACGCTGCGCTCGGGCGCGGCCTGCGGGGTGGAGACCAGCAACTGCGCGGAACTGGGCTGCTCCTCACGGCCATAGGGCGCGACCGGCAGCTGCTTGCCTGCCTGCGGCTTGAGATCGGCGCGCACCCCGCAAGCGGCAAGGCCAAGAGCCAGGGTCAGAACGGCAAACTTGCGCATCGGACTCACTCCATGCCCAGCGCGGCGCGCGCCTGGGCAACGCGCTTCAATACCTCGGACGGCGCGGTTCCGCCATGGCTGGCGCGCGCGGCGACCGACGTCTCGACCGAGAGCGCGGCGAAGACCCGATCGTCGATACGCTGATCGATGGCCTGCAAATCGGCCAATGGCAGCTGGTCGAGCGCCACGCCCCGGCTCTCGGCGAGCTTGACCGCGCTGCCGGTAATGTGATGCGCTTCGCGGAACGGGATGTTCGCCTCGCGCACCAGCCAATCGGCAAGATCGGTCGCGGTGGCATAGCCGAGTTCGGCAGCGGCGCGCATCCGCTCCGTCCGGAAGGTCGTTTCCGCGACCATCCCGGTCATCGCCGCAATCGACAGCGCCAGCAGGCCGGCCGCCTCGAACACCGGCGGCTTGTCGTCCTGCATGTCCTTTGAATAAGCCAGCGGCAGACCCTTCATCGTCATCATCAACGCGGTCAGGCAGCCGGCGATCCGGCCGGAATGCCCGCGCACCAGTTCGGCGGCATCGGGGTTCTTCTTCTGCGGCATGATCGAGCTGCCGGTCGACAGGCTGTCGGGCAGCGCGACAAACCCGAAGGGCTGGCTCGCCCAGATGATGAATTCCTCGGCCAAACGCGACAGATGCAATGAACACTGCGCAGCGGCCATCAGGTAATCGAGCGCGAAATCGCGGTCTGAGACCGAATCGAGGCTGTTCGCCGTCGGCCCGTCGAAACCGAGCGCCTTGGCCGTCATATCCCGGTCAATCGGGAAGCCGGTTCCTGCCAGCGCCGCCGCGCCTAGCGGACAAAGATTCATCCGCGCCCGGGCAGCGGCGAACCGCGAACGGTCGCGCGCGGCCATTTCGTAATAGGCCATGAGGTGATGGCCGAGCGTCACCGGCTGCGCGGTCTGCAAGTGGGTAAAGCCCGGCATGATCGAATCCACATGCTCACCGGCGCGGGTAACCAGTGCCTTTTGCAGCATCGCTAGACCCGCATCCACCTGGTCGCATGCATCGCGCACCCACAGGCGGAAATCGGTCGCCACCTGGTCGTTGCGGCTGCGCGCGGTGTGCAGCCGGCCTGCCACCGGGCCGATCAGCTCGGCCAGCCGGCTTTCGGTGGTCATGTGGATGTCTTCGAGGTCCCAGTTCTCGGGAACGCCGTTGGCTTCATATTCCGCCGCGACCTGATCCAGCCCCGTCGAAATCGCCCTGGCATCCTCCGCCGAAACAATCCCCTGCACACCCAGCATCGCGACATGCGCCTTTGACGCGGCGATGTCCTGCCGCCACAGTGCCTTGTCGAAGGGGATCGAGGCATTTATCTCGCGCATGATCGCCGACGGCCCATCGCTGAACCGTCCGCCCCACATCGTATTGGAGACGCTCTTGCTGTTTTCCCGCTCGCTCACTGGTGCCGTCCTTGGCCTGGCCGTATTGGCTGGCGGCTGCGATAGGCAAAGCGGGCAGCAGGTGCAACCGCAGGCTTCGGCCAGCCCGGCAAAGCCCGGCGGCGAAGCGGGCGGAAAACTCGATCGTGCGCACAAGGGCAGTGCGCTCCCCGATATCACCGTGAAGGATCCAGAGGGCCACGAGCTCAAACTCCCAAGCCTCAAGGGCAAGCCGCTGCTCATCAATCTCTGGGCGACCTGGTGCGCGCCGTGCATTGCCGAATTGCCGACACTCAATGCCATGGCCAACCGCGCCGACCTTAATCTGCAAGTCGTGACAGTGTCGCAGGACATGAGCGATCCCGCCAAGGTCCAGGCCTTTCTCGACCAGCACGGATTCGCGCAATTGCCCGCCTGGCTCGATCCGAAGGGCGATCTTGCCTCCCACTATGGTGTCCAGACGCTGCCGACGACGATATACTATGACGCCGCTGGCCGCGAGGTCTGGCGCTATACCGGCGGAATGAATTGGAGCGGTGCGGAAGCGACGGCGATGCTGGCGGAAGGGCAGTCCCGGTAATGGCATCGCATCGCCGCATGGGGCCAAGCGATTCGGCCACGTCGAACGCGCTGCTCGACGCCACCGAGCGGGTGCTGCGTAACGACGGCTATGGCGCGGCCACTTCGCGCCGGGTGGCGCAGGAAGCCGGGCTCAAGCAGCAGCTGGTCTATTATTATTTCCGCACCATGGACGATCTGCTGCTCGCCTGCTTTCGGCGGCGGACCGAACGGGCGCTGGTCAGGCTTGAACAGGATGCGGCGTCAGAGCATCCGGTCCAGGCCATCTGGCAGACGCTTAGCAATGCGTCAGATGGCAAGCTTTCGTTCGAATTCATGGCGCTCGCCAATCATCATGAGGGTGTCCGCGAGGAAGTTGCACGTTTCGTCACCGAATCGCGCCGCATCGAGACCGCCGCCATCGCCCGGCTTCAGGGCGAGCGCGCAACCGATACCGGGCCGGTCACTCCGGCGGCGGTCGCCTTCCTGCTCTCAACCGTGACACTAATGCTGGGACGCGAGGCTGCGACCGGGATCGACGAGGGGCACAAGGATGTGCGCGCGCTGATCGAATGGGCGCTGGGAAAGTTCGATTGACCGGCAGCGCCCCATTTGCTAACAAAGTGATCAGCATTTGGGAGAGTCGAAATGGCCGATGCAGTCATGGCAAGGACCGAACTGGACCCGAGTTGCCCCGGTAATTGGCTCGACGACGGCTATGAACGCCTGCTGGCGATGAGCTGGCGCGATGCCGAGGAAGTGCAACTGAAGGTGCTGCGGCGGCGCTTCGAGGAACTCAAGGACTCGGTTGCCGCGCTGGAACGGCTGGCTAAGCGCGAGGGGGTGACCAAGGTCGATAGCCTGGAGGACGCCCTCCCGCTGCTCTTCGACCACCGGGTCTACAAGAGCTATCCTATCAGTCTGATCGAGAACCGCGATATCGCCAAGCTTAACAGCTGGCTAGGCCGCCTGACCACGCATGACCTTTCCAAGGTCGATCTCACTGGCATCCAGACAATTGACGCCTGGCTCGACCGGCTCGACGAATTCGGGATGCTGATCGGCCATTCCACCGGCACCACCGGCAAGCTCAGCTTCATCCCCCGCTCGCGGACCGAGTATCACGCCTTCCGCGCTTGCCACAACGAAGCATCTCGCGCGTCGAGCGGAGTCAATCCGTGGAACGATCCGATCGAAACCTTCTTCCCCGGCTATCGCGGCGGGCATCAAATGGCGCTCAAGATGCTGTTCCTGTTCAACATCGACGCGGCGGGAGGCCCGGAACACTATCACACGCTGTATCCAGGCAATATCTCGGCCGATCTGATGTCACTGGCAGGCCGCATGCAGGCGGCGGAAGATCGCGGAGAGCTGGAGAAGCTGGGTCTCGATCCCGCCCTGCTCAAGGCCCGCGAAGAAATGATCGCGCAAGGGAAACGCCGCGAACAGGATATCGAGGCGTTCTTCTTCACCCTGTTCGAGAAGTTCCGGGGCAAACGCGTCAAGATCGGCGGCACCTTTGGCGACCTCATCCGCACTGCGCGCACCGGCATCGAGAAAGGCTACAAGCCAGAATTCGGGCCAGGCAGCTTCATTGCCACCGGCGGCGGCATGAAGGGCTTCAAGGATCCGCCCGAAGACTGGGAAGGCTACGTCAAGGACTACTTCGGCATCGAGCGGGTAAGCATGGTCTATGGCATGTCCGAAGGCACCGGCTTCGCCCCGCGCTGCTCGGAAAAGTACTTTCACATCATGCCGCACACGATGCCGGTGCTGTTCGATCGGGACATGAACATGCTGCCGCGCGTAGGCACACAGACCGGTCGCTTCGCCTTTTTCGACCCCATGGCGGAAACATACTGGGGCGGCTTCATCTCCGGCGACCAGGTGACGATCAACTGGGAAGAAGATTGCCCCTGCGGCTGGAAAGGCCCGCGAGTCGGCCCGGTCATCACCCGCTTTGCCGAAATGGAAGGCGGGGACGACAAGATTTCCTGCGCCGGAACCGCGCAAGCCTACAATGAATTCATGGACTTCGTTTCACAGGTGTAATCATGACAGACATCTACAGCATCCCGATCATCGCCCGCGGCCGGATCATCGAGCCGGGCGAGGACGCCGTCGAATATCAGGGCCGGGGCGGCGCGCGGTTCCGCACGCCCGATCCGCACAAACATATTCATGATCTGGTGCTCGGCAACCCGGTGCTGCTGCACGATCTGATGGATACGCCGGTGCATGAGATCGTCGATTTTCTCGCCGAAGTCGGCAAACGGCTGCGGCTGGAGGATAACGCTTACCTTCAGGAAAGTTTCGCCCTTGCGCTGCAGGCCGGCGGGCTGGCCGAGCCGATCCTGCGCGGGGTCTATGACGATCTGCCGCGCATGTTCGACCCTGACGCAATGTCGGCGCTGATCGATAAGTCGGTCGGCATCGACTATCTCGACGGCTGGGTACCGGGCGATGGTGCTTATGCAAACTGCCGGGTGCGCGCGGTTGGCACGCGCCAGCTGCATATCACCGCGGGCAATGTGCCCGTAGTCGCCGCGCTGACTATTGTGCGCGGGGCGCTGACCAAGTCCGACGTCCTCATCAAGGCGCCGTCAAACGATCCGCTGACCGCCAACGCCATCTGCCGCTCGCTGATCGATATCGATGCAGGTCACCCGGTAACCAAACACGTCGCCGTCGCCTACTGGAAGGGCGGCGATGAGGAGATGGACCGGCAGATCGTCCGCGTCAGCCGCATCGACAAGATCACCGCCTGGGGCGGCATGTCATCGGTAAAACATATCCAGAAGTTCCTCACCCCGGGCATCGACCTCACCGCGCTCAATCCCAAATACTCGATGTCGGTGATCGGCAAGGAAGCGCTGGAGAGCGAGGAGGCAATGGCCGAGGCGGCGACCGGAATTGCTGTTATTTCAGGATTTTACAACCAGACCGCCTGCGCCAATACCCGCATCGTTTATGTCGAAAGCGAGACCGATGATGCCTCGTTGCAAAAAGTCGTTCAACTGGGTCACAAAGTCGTTGAGGCGTTCAATAAACTGCCACAGGAGATCTCAACCCCGGTCGAAAAACGCAACCACGACCTTGAGGCCGAAATGGCAGCCGTCGCGCTGGAGGACGATTTCTACCATGTCGAAGGTAACACGCTGACTGGCGGCGTGGTCGTCTCGAAATTCTCCGACCGCGTCGATTTCTACGACCAGCTCAACAACCGCGTGGTCAACATCGTGCCGATGCCCAATCTGCTCGAAGTGGCCAAGTGGTGTGACGATACGACGCAGACCGTCGGCGTCTATCCGGAAAGCCTGCGTGAGACGCTGCTCGATCCCTTCGCGCTGGCGGGTGTGCAGCGGCTGGTGTCGCTGACCGGCGGCGATGCCATGCAGCTGTTCCACGACATGCACACCCTGCCCCCCGGCATGCCGCACGACGGCATCGAGCCCTTGCGCCGCAATGTCCGCTGGGTAATCGACCAGCGCGCGCCGGATAATGTCGTGCCTATGGCGATAGCGGCGGAGTAGCGCTGGACGCGAGCCATAGTGTGTCATAGCCTTTCATTGAAAAGAATCGAGGGAGGCAAGCGATGCGGCGATTGGGCAAGGGAATATTGACGGTCGCAAGCGCGGCGCTGCTCCTCGCCGCCTGCTCGAAAGGGGGCACGCCGCAATCCGATGTAGGCGTCGGCACGGGCGACAACTGGACTGCGGTGGGCGGCGCGGCGGATGAGGCGAGCTATAGTCGGCTGACCCAGATCGACACCGCCAGCATCGGCAAGCTCGGCCTCGCCTGGTCGATGGACTTGCCCGGTGAAGTCTCGTTGGAAGCCACCCCGCTGGCGGTCGATGGCACACTCTATTTCACCGGCAGCTATGCGGCGGTCTATGCGGTGGATGCTGCCACCGGCAAACTGCTGTGGAAATACGATCCGCAGACCTGGAAGCACAATCCGGCCAAGATGCACTTCTCCTTCGGCGCCAATCGCGGCGCGGCCTATGAGAATGGCAAGATCTTCGCCGCCGCGCTCGACGGGCGGCTGTTCGCGCTCGATGCCAAGAGCGGCAAGGAGCTGTGGATCACCGAGACGATCCCGCCCGGCATGCCCAACATCAGCACCGGCGCGCCGCGCGTAATGAACGGCAAGGTGATCATCGGCAATGGCGGCGCGGACTTCGGCGGTCGCGGCTTTGTTACCGCCTACGATGCCAATTCCGGCAAACAGCTGTGGCGCTTCTTCACCACGCCCGGCTCGCCAGAACAGAATAAGGGCGACCCCGCCATGGAAGCCGCCGCCAAGACCTGGGGCCCGGATTTCTGGAAAACCACCGGCGGCGGCGGCACGGCATGGAACGGCATGACCTTCGATGCCGAAGCCAACCGCATCTACATCGGCACCGGCAATGCCGGACCCTACGATCCGCAGAAGCGCGATCCCGGCAGCACGGGTGACAACCTTTACACGTCCTCAATCGTCGCGCTCGATGCCGATAGTGGCAAGTATATCTGGCACTACCAGGAAACCCCGCGCGACAGCTGGGATTACAAGGCAACGCCCAACATGGTGCTGGCGACGCTCAATCTGGAGGGCAAGCCGAAGAAAGTGCTGATGCACATTCCGACCAACGGCTTCTTCTATGTGCTCGACCGGGAGACCGGAAAACCGATTTCGGCCGAGGCGGCAACGCTGGTGACCTGGGCCAAGGGCATCGACCTCAAGACCGGGCGAGCGATCGAGGAACCCGGCATCCGCTATGACAAGGGAGACATCGAGCAATGGCCCGGTGCCATCGGCGGGCATAATTGGCAGGCGATGAGCTACAACCCCGGGCTCGGGCTGGTCTATATTCCGATGCACCAGATCGGTCTGCGTGTCTCGCGCGGCAAGCAGACCACCAATGCTTTCAACGTCATGGGACTGATGGTCGAACCGATCGTCAAGAAGCCCGGCGACGGCAAGGGCTCGCTGGTCGCCTGGGACCCGGTCGCGCAAAAACAGGTGTGGAGCGTCCAGCACGACGAACTATGGAACGGCGGCACGCTGGCGACAGCGGGAGGCCTGGTGTTCCAGGGTACGGCTGATGGCTATTTCGATGCCTATGACGGCAAGAGCGGCAAGCGGCTGTGGCGCTT
>JAHFPT010000092.1:15738-18799 GCA_023266625.1 Novosphingobium sp.
ATAGCAGCGCCGATGAGCTATAGCAGCGGCGGCAAGCAATATGTCTCGATCCTGGTCGGCTATGGCGGCACCAGCGCAGCGTTTGGCGAGTTCATGAATGTCGGCTGGAAATACGGTATGCAGCCGCGCCGACTGCTGACTTTCGCACTGGACGGCAAGGCGGCGATCCCGGCCAGCCCGCCGCCCGACATGAAAGTGCATGCGCTCGACGATCCCGAGCTCAAGCTCAACGAAGCCGATGTGAAGGCTGGCTGGGCGCTATCGGTGCGCTGCGCAGCCTGTCACGGGGTTGGCATGCAATCCACCGGCACGCCGGGTCCGGACCTGCGCGAATCGGGGATCGCGCTCCAACTCGATAGCTTGCGCGAATTGCTCAAATCGGGCGCACTGCTGGAACGCGGCATGCCGCGTTTCGAGATGCTGAGCGATGCGGAAATCCGCCAGATCCACGCCTATCTCAGGGCGCGTGCGCGCGAAGCGCTGGGCACACGCAAGGCGGATAATTCCGCTCCCGCGCCGGTCAAACTATAGGGAATGGCGGCGATGACGGGCTCGAACCGCCGCCCTCTCGGTGTAAACTTGAGGTACCTCTGACAAATAAGGATTAATTCACCAATTTGCGATCATCGCGCGCATGCTGAACGGGACAAATGGATGTCAGTTCATTCACCTGACGTCATCCTAATATTGCCTCGGCCTCGGCATAAGTCGGAATATCGCCCAGCTTTGCCATATACTGCTTGAGTTCATTGCAAGGCGCGTGAATCTTGCGCAACGTCCGAACCGGGCCACCGCCTTCGACATAATAACGGCTATGCTGGATCGACATATTGTCCCAGATCACGAGGTCGCGGGTGCGCCAATAATGCTCGATGATCAGCTCGGGCTTGTAAATGTGCGCGAATAGCGTGTCGAGCAGCGCGTCGCTTTCGCTCTTTGGAAGTCCGATAATCTCGCGCGTCTGCTGCTCGCAAACGTAAAGCATCGTTTCCCCGGTACGTGGATGCTTCATGGCGATGGGAGTGATCGTATCGTGTGGCCTGGCCCAATCCGGCTGGATCAACTCGGCCTCGTAACTGGTATCACCCCGCCCCTGCTGACCGCTTTCGTGGCGCGCCGTGAGTCCCCTGACGCGCTCCTTGAGCTCATCGGGAAGCACCTTCCAGGAATGCACGGTATTGACGAAAGTCGTCGGCGCGGCGCCCGGCTCAACCTCAAAGCCGTAAAGCGAGGGCGTCTGGAAGGGCATTTCAGACCAATGCATGTCAACATGGTAGAGGAGGCGGCCATAGGGAGCGCCACCGTCATCTTCCTTGTTTGAAACATAGCCGAAACTCTCGGTGTTGATGCCGCCAAGCTTCGACATGTCGCCGCCGTAGTGCAAGGTTTCGACCACCCTGTGCTGGGAGGCAACATCGACATTGACATCACGGAAAACAAGAACACCGGTTTGGTCAAATGCCTGGCACATCTGCCGCCACGCATCAGCGCTCACATCACCCATGAGATCGACACCCTGGACCTCGGCACCCACGCTCGGACTCAGCTTGCGGATTTGAAATTGCGTCATGATATCCCTCCATGCCCGGGCCTTGGCCGATAGTGCTTGCGATCAGGCGGCGAGCGCCTGCATCTGGCTGATGGCTTCGCCGACGGTGTGCGAGAAGCTGACCGGGGGCAGTTCGTCGGCCCGGACCGGGGTAGCCATTTCCGCGACGCTCGGCCCGACGCGATCCGCGATCTTCTGCAGCATGTCGAGATCGAAGCCATAGAGTTTCGCAGCGTTGAGCGAAGTCATCGCGCGCACTTCGTCTTCGGGCAGATCGTGGAACGACAGCCGCACCGCCAGCTTGTTGTGCGGGAAGCTGCCCTCGTGGTGCGGATAGTCGCTGCCCCACAGGATCCGGTCGACCCCGATCTCGTGGCGCACGTCGAGATCCTTGCGGACCAGCAGCGAGGGCGCCATGTACATGTTATTGCGCCAGTGTTCGGACGGCAGCTTGGTCATGCCTTCCACCGCGCGGTGATAGAGCGGATAGGCGATGGTGCCCTTCTGGCGGCCCATGATCACCGAGCCGTCCAGCCGCCTGAGTTCGTCGGGCAGCCAGGCGCAGCCGGTTTCGGTGATGATGAACTGCAGATCGTCAAAGCGCTCGAACACGCCGCCGATCATGAGATGCGCGAGAGTGCGCTGGATGAACATCGCGGTTTCATAGACGCCGACCGCAATAGCGGCGGGACCGGTCTGCTCGGTTTCCGGCGGGCCGACACTGGCCGCATGGCGGTGCACCGGCATGCCATAGTCGACGCAGGCCTTCCAGAACGGGTCAAGCCGGCGCTCGTAGAGGTTGACGATACTGAGCTGGTGGTCCGAAGGAACGATGATTCCGGCGAGGCCCTGTTCGCGCGCCCACTTCACTTCGGCGATGGCATCGTCAAGGTTGTTGAGGAAGACTTGCGCCAGACCGGCGCGGCGTCCCGGCACCTTGTTGCAGAAATCCACCAGCCAGCGATTGTGCGCCTGCACACCGGCCCACAGCAGTCGATAATCTCCGGCATTGGTGGGAGACGGGGCGGTCACCGCACCCGAGGGATAGAAAGGCGGAACCGTGTTCGGGTAAATAACTTCGGCAACGGTGCCCTGCCCTTCCAGGATCGTGACGCGTTCCTCGCTTTCCCAATTATAGGGAGACGAAGCCGAGGAAACGCCGATGCGCAGCCCTTCGTCCTGGGTGTCGGCCAGTTCCTTGTCGAAATCGGCCCAGGGATCGTGGAAGTCCTTCGCCCATGCCTCGAACTCGTCGTGAAACCCGCGCGCAAGATAGGGCTTGTAATCGCGGATATTGGCACCTGCATGCCCATCGGAGTTGATGAGGACATAATTGCGGAATTTTGATTGGGCGCTGTCCATATGACTATCCTCCGAGCAGACGGGCGGCAAAAAATCGGAAAGCCAGATCAGCGATCCGCGATCGTTCGCACCACTTTGACGGGATTATCCATCCCGCTACTCACATAGTATGTGCTATATTTTTGCACTCGAAATTGATGCCGATCAAAA
>JAHFPT010000093.1 GCA_023266625.1 Novosphingobium sp.
GAGCGGATCTTCGAGCACTGCCATGAGCGCAGGGTCTTCCGGCGTGCGGTAGCCCGACGCCGATGCGAGGAACACCCCGACCGAGCCCGCTCTCAGCTTCGGTTCCGCCGCATCCATCACACGCGCGGTGCCGCGAAGATTGACGTCGAGCACCGTGTTGGCCGTTCCTTGCGCTCCCGAAAGGCCCGCAGTGACGACCAGGGTTTGGAGATCGTCAACCTGCGCGAACAGCGCCTCTATCTGATCGGGATCGGTGATGTCGCACGCGATGGTCTCGACCGTACCGCCAATTTCTGCGGCAACCGGCTCAAGGCTCTTGAGCGAGCGATCGACCAGGAGCAGGTGGCCCCTCGAAGCAAGTTGCGCGGCGACCGCACGGCCTATGCCTGAAGCACCACCGATCAGCAAATTGGTCATCACTCGGTCTCCCTTGCCGGCGGCATCGCCCAGGTTGCTAGTTCACTCGGTCCTTAAGGGCGTTGCGCGACGCCAGTCCGAAATGGGCGGTCGCCCAGACCAGCATCACGCAGGACACGAGCATTGCGTAGCGCAGGCTCTCCTCACCGAAGGCGGGCTCGAGCAAATCGCTGGCCAATCCGATAAGATACGGTCCGCCTCCGCCGCCCAGCAGCGCCGCGAGAAACAGTAACAAGGCAACTGCCGTGGCGCGCTGATGCGGCTCGGCAAAAGTCTGTACTGCTGCGGTGGCGACCGCCTGCCCAGCCGCGTTGAAAAAGATCATCAGCGCTCTCATTGTCAGCGCCATGGCGGCATTGGGGCTCAATACCATCAGGATGAAGAAGGGGATGCTCACGGCTGTGGTGCCAAACGGAATCCACTGCTCCCAGCGAGGATCGCGAGGCAGCAGCCAGGATGCGAGAAACCCGCCGCTCAGCACCCCGAGCACGCCGAAGCCGGCGGTTATCATGCCGACCCAAAAACCGACTTCCGCCATGCGCATCCCGAAGCTGCGCATCATGAACGAGGGATACCACTGCGCACTGCCATCGCTGCAGATGTGGGCAATGGCGTAGCCCAATGCGAGATGGACGAACGCGGGCCTGCGCAGCAACGAGGTGATGGTCCGCCAGGGCTTTTCCCGTGCGACCGCATCGGACTTTGGGCGGGATGGTTCGCGGAGCGTCAGTATCGTCAGCAGCGCCAGCGGCAGGCCCATGAGGCCGATCGCTTGCAGCGAGTGGCGCCAGCCGAGCTTCTCGCCGAGTACGCCGATAAGCATCATCCCGCCCGCGACGCCGACAGCTGCGCCAGCCGCATAGAGGCTGATCGCGAACGCACGTTTCTCACGCGGGAAATAATCGCTGATGAGCGAATGCGATGGCGGCACGCAGCCCGCTTCGCCGATGCCGACGCCAACGCGCGCCAGGAAAAGCTGCGGAAAATTTCGTGCCATGCCGCTAAGCGAGGTCATGACGCTCCACAGCGCCAGGCAGGCGGCGATCAACTTCACACGCGATTTGCGATCGGCCAGCCACGCCAGCGGGACGCCCATGATCGCATAGAACAATGCGAACGCGATGCCCGAGATCAGTCCGAGCTGTCCATCGCTGAGTCTGAGATCGAGTTTGATCGGCTGCATCAGGATCGATAAAGCGACCCGATCCATGTAGGCGAATATCTGGATGGCGGTAAGAACCGCGAGCGCGTACCAGCTCGCTGCTGGCACTTTGGCGGAATGCATCATTCGCGGATTTTGCATCTGAGGGCTTAGCGCCGAACCCATGCTGGTTCTTGGGACACATAGCCTGGTTGTTGCGGCATTTCAGGATTTCCTCTCTTTTTTATTGCGCTGATCCGATCTTCTGGAATTTCGGCCGCTGGCTGAGCGTGATCTGCGGCGGCGGTCCGAACACTTTGCGCAGCGTCCTCGGCGGTCCTTCAAGGCTGACATTGGGGCGCGCATGCTGCAGCGCGATGTTGTCCCACAGGACCAGGTCACCCTTGCGCCAGTGATGGGTAACGATGTTACCCTCTGCATAGAGATGGCCGAAGAGTCGCCTCAACAGGTCTTCGCCCTCGTCATGCGGCATGCCATCGATCCGCTGGGTGAACATCTCGGATATGTACAGGATCGTCTTGCCGGTACGCGGATGCGTGAAGCCGAGCGGCAGTTTGACCGTCTCGTCTTGTTCGAAGGTCGAGACGAGCACTTCGCCGTCGTCGCCGGAGCGATTTTCGTAAGTTGCATCGTGGCCATGGACGGCGAAAAGTCCCTCCACTTCGGCGTGCAGGTCCTCGGGCAGAGTCTTCCAGGCGTTCTGCGCGCTGACGAATAGTGTCGGGACCGATGGCTGCGCCACCTCCACGCCGTAAAGCGATAGCAGGCGGAACACCTGTGGCGACCACATCCGGTCCGAATGAAACAGTAAGCGCCCATAAGGCGCCCCGCCGTTTTCCCGCTTGTTCGAAACGAACATCTCGCGCGCGGGAGCCTTGCTATCGGTTTGAGCGTCGGCCTCAACGATCTTGTCGTTGCCGATCAGCAGCTGCGAGAGATAGTTCTGAAACGCCAGATCGGCGTCGAGTTCGCGAATGACTATGAGGCCCTTGTCATCGAACAGGTTTCTCAATTCGGTGATCGTTCCTTCGTCCAACGGAACGATCGGTTTGATGCCAGACACTTCCACGCCGAAGCCCGGGTTGAGTTCCTTGATTTCCAACTTCGTCAAAGCAATTTCCTGTCCGTCATCAGAACAAAAATGCGCAGACCGGAGATAACCCCGTCTGCGCATCCACATTACAAACGCTGCGGGCCGGTGGGAAGAATGATCGATCCGATCACCCTGCCCGCCCGCACCGGTCGTTTCGGAAGATCAGTTCCCAAACCGAACCTTGATCCGCGCGCCGAATATGCGGGGTTGGCCAAGATAATGAAGATCCATGCCGAAGCCGCCGAGCTGCGGCTGGATTACCGTGTAAGTGACCTGGTCGGTCGCGTTCGTGACGAAGAAACTCAGATCGATCGGCTGACCACCGACATTGCGCCAGTCAAGGTTGAGATCAATCTGTTTGACCGCCGAGCCCCGGTCTACGGGGTCAGCGGCAACCACGGCAGCACTGGCGATCGTCGTAGCTGAGCAAGTTGAACCGCAAGCAGTGAGTAGGGCCGCAGCAGAGACGGCGTTGGCATTCGATGCCACAGAAATGAAGCTATCTGCATAGCGGTACGTCGCCGAGAACTCGAGCTTTCCAGCGCTTTCAGGGATTGGCAAAGTAAAGGCCGCCGTGATGTTTCCGCTGAATTCCGGGGTAAGCGGCATGGCATCGCCAACAGTCGCCGTATTCAATTGGGTGTTGAAATTGGCAATGAAGGGCGAGGTGTCAGCTACGAAGGCATCGACCCGCGAGTGCACCCAGGCACCCGAGAAATCGACCCGGAAGAAATCCGAAGGCCGCAGCGACCCATCGAATTCAATGCCGTACATATGCGCCTTGCCCGCGTTGAACACGGATGTGCCAGAACCGCCCGCCGGGCAGCCAAGGTCGATCGGGGGGGCTTGGCGGTTGCAGCTCAACCCAATCAGCACCTGGTAATCCTTCAACTTCGAATAGAAGCCGGTGGCGTTCAAGCGGCCGGACACCGAGCCGTGCCAGCTGGTCTTCGTGCCCAGTTCGAAGCTGTCCACCGTTTCAGGATCGAACGAAGTCTTGGCGCCAAGCGCGGCCGGTGCCGCCGAACCCTGCCGATATCCGCGCGAATAGGTGCCATAGACCATCACATCGCGCGATGGATTATACGCAGCGCTCAAAGTCCAGGTCGGCCGCGTGCTCGATGTGTGCAGCCCCGCAGCCGCACCGCTAGCCAGGCAATTGGTGGCGGGATCGGTGGTGAAATAGGGCTGGTTCCCCGCCTGGCAAGCAAGTTTGCCCACCCCTAAAGTCGGCGCGACGAATGCCGAGAGCGGAATGGAGAGCGGTCCGGGAGCGCCAAGGTAATTAGGACCGGCAAAAAAGTACTGGAACGACTGATTCGAGGCGTTGGTGACGTCATTGGTGAGGCGGATACCGGCGGTCAGTTTCACCTGATCACTCGCCGCATAAGTGGCCTGAGCATAGGCCGCCTTGTTGATGTATTCGATCTTGTTGATGCTCTGGTTGACCGTTGCACCCACATTACTCAGACAGCGCATCCCGGCCAGGCCGGTGTATGCGCCGACAAGACATACCGCGCCAACCGAGATCGACTCGTTGTTGGACGGGGCACCCGGCGTGGAATGCTCGTAGTAAAGGCCGGCCTGGTACTGCAGCTTGCCATCGCCCGAGTGGCCCTGGATCTGGAATTCTTCGGTGAAGGAACGCTGGTCATTGCCGTTTTGGCCCTCGCCGTTGAACGCCTGGGCCGTGGAGACACGGGTATCAATGGTGGGAGACAGGCTGAGGATATTGCTCCCGCGCGCAGGCACGTTAAAAGCAGGCTTCAGAACAGCATCGACGTACGCTTGGCCTGTCCAGTTAGACCCAAAAACGCTCTGGTTGAGGCCCTGCTCGAACGACGCATAGGAGATGATGTTCTTGAAGGTCAGCGTGTCGCTCGCGGCCCACTTGGTGGTGTTGATCACCTGGAACTGCTTGGTCAGCGAGCGCGGATTGGCCACGTTGTTTTCGACCTGATACGGATCGCCGCTCGCAATCAACCGGGCAACCTGCGCGCCAGCGAGAGTCGGACCACCGAACGCGGCAAATGGATTCGCCCGGTAGATCTGTGGCTGCGTGCCGACGTGATCTGATTTCGAGTAGGATACGATCGTGTAGTTCTCGATATTCGAAGACAGATCGAGAACCAGGCTGCCGCGCAGGGCGTAGTAGTTGATATCATTGAACTTGCTCGGTCCGATGCCCGAGACATTGTTCTGCGTACCGTCGCGGGTCTGGCGATCGACGCCAAGCCGCACCCGCGCCCATGAGGCCAGCGGAACGTTCAACACACCCTGGACCTGGAACATGTTGTAATTGCCGTAAGACCCCTGGACATAGCCCTCGAACTTGTCGGTCGGCTTATTGGGTATCAGCATCACGGCACCGCCGGTGGTATTGCGGCCGAACAGCGTGCCCTGCGGGCCTTTGAGCACCTGGACGTTCTGCAGATCGAAAAGATTGCCCGGACCGGCGCCGTCGCCACCGGGGAATGCACCCGCGCCGCCGCGCGGCGCCACGACTTCGCCGAAGTAGGTGCCGACCGCAGCTGTCGTCCGCAGGGCCTGATTGAAGCCGCGGATCGCAAAGACGTTGGTTTCGGATGAATACCGCGATTCCACGTTCAGGCCCGGTATGATCCTGACCAGATCATCGGCGCTGGAGATGTTCGCCTTGGTCAACTGATCCTGATTGACCACCACGACCGAAATCGGCACGTCCTGCAAGCGCTCTTCGATGCGGCGGGCGCTGACGATGATGTCATTCGCATCGCCATAAGCGGTTTCTTCTGCTGCCGCATCGGCGGCGAATGCCTGTGTCGCGAAACAAAGCGACGAAATCGCCACTGTGGCCTTGATCAATGATTTGTAGGTTATGCTCATGGTTTGCGTCCTCCCTCAGAACGTGACGCTCATAGACCGATTCGGACATTGTTGTCCATCTGGCTTTTTATGTCTCTGTTTGGAAGCCAGGCGAGCGGGATGGCCCGGCAGAAGCGCCGCCAATGCAGGGCGGTTTTGAGGCATTTGACCGCAAAAGTTCGATGTGGCAGCAGGCTCTGGCAGGAAGCGTTGGCTTCATGGACAACCGTTTCGAACAAGGGGGCTGGTATCGCTATGCGACATAAATGGGACGTCCGGACGAACTGATGGCACGGCAAAAAATCGAACGGCCAAAAATCGAACGGAGGGACTCCCATCTTCGCCGCGAACGGATCGTTCAGGCGGCAGTGGAGCTCTATTGCAGCGAAGGCTACAATGTCGCTCTCGAAAAGATCGCCGATCGCGCCCTGGTCGGTCGCGCGACGCTCTATCGCTTCTTTCCCGACCGGGACGCCCTGACAGCTGCGGTGATGCAGGAAGTTACAGAAGACATCACCAACCAGTTTCGCCAATGGGATGATCGCGACGACGGTTTCTTCCTCTGCCTGAAAGCCCTCGCAGTCCTGACGATCGCAAGCCACGGACTGCAGGAAATGGTGGCGTTACGCCAAAAGCCGAGCATAAGGGAGCAATCTGCGCGAGACTTCGGAGCCGCCATCGCCGCGCCGCTTGCGCGCGCAAAGGCGGCGGGGCTGGTCCGTGAAGACCTGACCAGCCACGATGCTCTGCTGATCGCCCGAATGGTTGCGGTCGGAGGCATGTCCGAACTGAGTGAAAATGCGGACGCCGGCATCGACCATGCGCTGCGCATGCTCATGCCGATCATTGCGCCGGGCGATGCCGGTCAACATCGAGCAGTGTGTCCGACGTCGCGGTCGGCCTGAGCGAATTTCGTCGTTGGCCCTGCCGTCAGACTGCTGGCGCGAGGGAAAAGCGGCCTGTGTAGGCCACCCCCCATGGCCAGCAAAACGCGACAGTCGATTGACAAGTTCTCGGGCGTAAATTATCTGACACTTGACTGACAGAATCTGGGTGCGGGATGATGGTGCAGGCGCAGATTTTCGTAGTGCGACCCGAGGGCGAACCCGCGCATCAGCCATCAATATCGATGGGACGGTGGTCATCCGGGCGCGTGCATTCGGTCGAGATTGAGCGCCCGGATCTGGTAGTTAAGGAGCCAATGATGAAGTATAACGCAATCTCAGCAGACGGTCACGTGAACGAGCCGCCCGAGCTTTGGGTCAAGAACTTGCCCGCCAAGTTCCGAGATCGTGGGCCGCGCATCATCGAAACTGTCAAGACCAAGGGCCATGCCTGGATCATGGAAGGGCAGAGCCGCCCGTCGCCGATGGGCTTCAGCTCGATGTACACCCGCGGTTCCAAGCGCTTCGATCGCGCCTCGCTGATCGATAGCTTCAAGCAGATCAAGGACCGCGGCGTCCGTTATGAAGACCTGTTCCCCGGTTCATACGATCCGAAGGAACGCATCAAGGAGCTCATCGAAGACCAGACAGATGCCGAGGTGATCTTCAACGGCGTGCAGACCGTGTGGAACGGCATCAAGCTGTGTCCCGACAAGGAACTGAGCCTGGCCTGTTACAAGGTCTATAACGACTGGATGGTCGAATTCCAGGAAACCGACCCGACCCGCTTCGTCTGCAATGCAACCCTGCCCACTACCGGCCTGAAGGACTGCATGGACGAGCTTCGCCGCTGCGTCGATATGGGTCTTCGCACCGTGCAACTCGAAGCCTATCCGAGTGGCAATTTCACCGATCCGACGCCCGAGGACGACAAGTTCTGGGCAATGTGCGTCGAGATGGACATCCCGGTGAACTTGCACGTCCAGTTCTTTTTCCCGGCGGGCGACCTGCTGACCAAGCCGGATGCGCAGTCCGTTGCCGACATGCGCAAGAAGCTGAAGGCGGCGCGCGGCCTCGATACCTCCGCCGGCAACTTCATGACGGTGGTCCAGCGCATGATGTCCACGGGCGTTTTCGAACGCTTCCCCGACCTCAAATTCATCGGATCCGAAGTGCACGCCGGCTGGGTGCCCTATTTCATCCAGAAGTGGGACGAGTCGGTACGCCGCAATCGTAGCGAATGGACCCAGCCGTTGTTGCCCAGCGAATACATCGATCGCAATGTGTGGTTTGTCTACACCGTCGATGAGATGGGTCTCCAGAACCGCTATGACATTGGCGTCAACAAGATCATGTGGGGGCCTGATTTCCCGCATAGTTCGAGCTGTTGGCCGATGGATTATCAGGTCGGCCGGGAAGTTCTTGAACGTTCGGGTGCGACCGAAAGTGAAATCGAGCGGATCATGTGGAAGACCTGCGCCGATATCTTCAAGCTGCCCTACGACAAGCCGACGCGGCTGAGCGCGGCCGCCTGAGGCCCTGCTCCCGAGCGTGGACCTCCTGGTGGAGATGTTTACGCCCAAGCAGGCGGTGGTTCGCGGCATATCCTGCGAGGGGTTCGCGAAAATCAATCCCGGGCTGGTCAGGCCACGACCCCATCCTGAACGGATTAGCATTCAGAAATTTGAAAGGTAGCGAGTGATGGCAGAGACGAAGAAATATTCGCTGATTTCAGCAGACGCCCACATTCTGGAGCCCGCCGACATCTTCGAGAAGCATCTATCCGCGGAATTTCGCGATCGCGCGCCAAAACTCCTCGATCACAAGGGTGGGAGCGCCTGGTTCGTGTCCGACGATATCGAGCCGGTCACCTTGCCGCGGACGGCCAAGACCGGTTCGGGCTATCGCGCCGGTACGCCTCTGTCCACAGGCGCGCCAATCGTTTTTGCTGACGTGCTACCGGCACTCTACGATCCCATCGAACGGCTTCTGGCTCAGGACAGCGACAGCGTCGATGCCGAAGTCCTCTACCCGACGCCGGGCCTGTGGGACGCGATTAAAATGCTCGACGACAAGCCGCTTAAGTTGGCGCTTTACCGAGCCTACAACGACTGGATCGCCGAATTCTGTGCGCACGCTCCCGACCGCCTGATCGGACTCGGTCAGGTCCCCACTACATCCGTCGAGGATGCTAGATCGGAAGTGATACGCTGCGCAAAGCTGTTGAAGCTGCGCGGCATGGTTCTCGGCGCACTGCCGAGCGGCCAATCCCCTCCGGGGGACGGCACCGACGATCCCTTCTGGGAGGCGGTCGACCAGACGGGGATCGTCATCAGCCTGCATATCGCCCTTGGCGCTGACAATTCGACGATGCCCGACGGCGGGATTTTGCCCGGTCTCAGGCCGCAGATGGCGAACGCCATCTCGCCGATGGTTTCGTCGGGACTGTTTGACCGGTTCGAGAATCTAAAGATCGTACTCGCGCATAGCGATGCCGGCTGGGCCATGCACTGGCTAGAATTCAGCGACATGTACTACATGCGGCACCGTCATCTATCGAACCAGGTCCTCAAGCAGGAAGACCTGCTGATGAGCGGCTACATCCGCAGCCGGGTCTGGTTCACGTTCCACCACGACCGCGTGGCGGTAAAGAACCGGCACAACCTGGGCCCCGCGCATCTGATGTGGGCGAGCCACTTCCCTTACGACGATTCCAACTGGCCCGACGATCGCCAGCAGGCGTCCCTGGTTACCGCCGAGGTTCCGGCGGAGACAAAGGCTGATCTGCTCGCCGGAAACGTGGCCAGGCTCTATCGGCTTCCCGGCTACGAAACCGGCTTTGATAAGGCCAAGATCTTCGAGTTTGAGCCTCTCGTACATTATTGACGTGGGCCGGGAGCAGAGGAGCCGGTGACGTGAGTGTGAAGCCCATCGACGTTGATCCGGATTTGCTGCGGGAAAGTTCCGCAGCCGCGCTGCACGCGGGCGCGGTCGCCTGGAACCACGCCTGACGCGCGCCGTGATCCGCGACGTCCACGAAAAATATCGCCACCTGCATCCTGAACTCGATAGGAAGAAAGAGCCGGTCTCACCAACAAGCCGGCATATGGGAGATCATTTTTGCCAAAGCTTACCGTTACGATGCGTGATGGAGAAACGCGCGACATCGAAGCCACCATCGGCTCTTCGGCCATGGAAGCTATCCGCGAAGGCGGGGTTTATGAATTGCTTGCGCTGTGCGGCGGCTGTGCCTCGTGCGCGACCTGTCACGTCTATGTCGATCCTGCGTTCTCTGCGGTTCTGCCGCCAGCGAACGAGGATGAAGACATACTGCTCGACGCCTCGCCGCATCGCAAAGAGAATTCGCGGCTTTCATGCCAAATCCGGATCGACGCTGCGCTGGACGGATTGAAGATGGAGATCGCGCCCGAGGATTGATGCAATCTTCAAACGGCCGCAAAGTACAAACATAAACTGAATTGGGAGATTGATCGTGAGCAGTTTAGCCGACCGGGACTATTTCACGGATTCCTTCGTCGTCAAAAATCCCTACGCCTATTTCGACGCCGTGCGCGAACGCGCCCCGATCTACTGCATTCCCGAGAGCGGCGTCGTCGTCGTGGTCGGCCATGACGAAGCGCTCCAGGTGTTGAGCGATACGGACCATTTTTCCGCCGTGAATAGCGCATCCGGCGCAGGCTTTCCGCTCCCATTCGAACCGGAAGGCGACGATCTTACGTCGCAAATCGAAGCCAATCGCGACAAATTCGTCGCTGGCCGGGAATTGATCGCGCTCGACGACAACCACCATACATTCTCGCGCGCGATCGTGAGCCGCCTTTTTGTGCCTTCGCGCCTCAACGCCAGCCAAGGCTTCATGGCGAAGACTGCCGATGAACTCATTCAAACGGCGCTCGCGAAAGGCAAAGCCGAATTTGTGCAAGAGATAAATGTCCCTTATACGACGTTGGTCATCGCCGATCTTCTCGACGTGCCCGAAGCAGATCACAAATTTTTCGCTGAAGTGTTTCGTAATACGGACTCAAGCAATCTCAATCAGGCAGAACGAGACGTCGCAGTTCATTCCCTGATCGTGCTCGCCAAATATTTCGGCCCCTATGTGCAAGACCGCAGGAAAGCGCCGCGTGGCGATATCGTTTCCGAGCTGGCCATTGCGAATTACCCGGACGGATCGAAGCCGGAAGAAAGCGAGATCGTGCGCTTGGCGTCCTTGCTGTTCGCGGCCGGCCAGGACACGACAGCCAAGCTGATCGGCAATGGTGTGCGCTATATCGTTGAAGAGCCCGGCTTGCAGGATCGGCTGCGAAGCGATCCTTCCCTTCTTCCGGATTTTGTAGAAGAAATGCTCCGCATCGAAGGCTCCAGCAAAGTGACGGCGCGGCTTGCGCGCAAAGCTACGCGCCTTGGCGATCTGGACATTCCGGTTGGGACGCGCGTGATGGTTTCGCTCGCGGGCGCCAATCGCGATCCGCGGCGCTGGAACGAGCCGAACAGCTTTGAGCTGAACCGCCCGAAGATCAAAGAACACCTCGCCTTCAGCCGCGGCGCGCACGCCTGCGTCGGCGCACAACTTGCGCGCACAGAGGCCCGCGTCATGTTTGATCGCCTCTTGGCCCTGACGAGCAAGATCGATCTTGACGAAGAATTCCACGGCCCTCCCGGAGCGCGTACACTGGAATACGAGCACAACTTCATCCTGCGCGGCTTCGCCGAACTGCATTTGAAACTCACGCCGGCTTGATGCCGCAAGCCATGGTTTCAACGCCCGAACAATTCATCGTCCGCGGACAAGCATAATCTGGACTTTCCGACCTAAAGAGTCACGTGTCCGTCATCAGGCTCCACAACGCGAGGCATATCGCAAGCAGGCGAGTCCGTGCCGGTCTTCTCAGCCGCCGCCCCACCATTTCTCGCTGAAGCGGCGAACCTCGGCGTTGAGTTCCGCTTCCTCGGGGGTTCCGCCGCCGAAGAAGCCGTGCGCTGCCGCTTCCAATATGTGCAGCTCCGCAGGCACACCCGCCGCGCGAAGCGCCCGGTGAAACCGGACGGCGTTTGACAGGAACAGGTCGCGCGTGCCGGCGGTCACCAGCGTCGGCGGGAAGCCCTTGCTGAAATCCCCGAACAGCGGCGAAAGATAGGGATGATCGAGCGGCGCACCGGCAGCATAGAGCAGGTTCACCTGCATCAGGCTGCCCATGCCATCGACCCCGGCATTGGTGCGAAAGCTATCGCCCGATTCGGTGAGATCCGCCTCGGGAGACAATAGCAAGGCCGCTGCGGGCATTGGCAGGCCCTCGTCGCGAGCCCGATGCAGCAAGGCTCCCACCAGATTGGCCCCTGCCGATCCGCCACCGACGATGATTTCGGACGGGGCATGGTCGCGCAGCAACGCCTTGTAGACGTTGAGGCAATCGTCGAGCCCGGCGGGATAAGGGTGATCGGGCGGCATGCGGTAATCCACGGCCACCACCCTGACACCAAGATGGCAGGCAGATCTGGTCGCTATTGCCTTGCAGACCTCACCCCCGCCCATGATCAGCGCCCCGCCATGAATGTCGAGATAGACGCGGCGATCATCCGGAGAGACGCCCTCGGGGATGATTTCATAGCCCTTTGCGTCGCCTTCATGCAATTCGCGGATGGCGCAGGGGACCGATGGCTCGCGATGCAGGTACATCTGCATCATCATCGCATCGCTGGCAGCGATAAGCTGTCGCCAACCCTCCGGATCATCCAGCGCGGGCCGCCCGCCGCCGCCCGCCCGCGGCATGGCCAGCCACGCCTGCGCCTCCGGGCTCAGATGGCCGGGGACCGGGATATCGCGCGCAGGAATTTGCAGGGCGGATTTGTCGGACATGGTGTTTTCGCTCTCAATCTTAGTAGCTCGCCCGATTCTGCTCGGCGCAATAGTCAGCGGCGTTCTTCTGGGTGTGCTGAGATGCTTGGCCGCTGGGGCGCGGGACGTCAATCAAGGTTCGGCCACAGCCAGCGCTCTGCCGCCGCCAGATCCATGCCGCGCAATCCGTCAGCGGATCGCGGCCGATGCGCCATTGTAGTCTGTGATCGCTGCGGTTGCCACGATGAGCACGTCGCCAAGCCCGGTTTTGCAGATTTAGCTGGTGCGGTGATACGAGCTAAAACGAGCGACCATCTCTTGGGCAAATTCATTTTCGCCATCCATCATTATATGCTCGTTGGGAATGAACACGCATGACCGCACAAAAGAATTGTACCTCGGGGTATAATTGTTGTAGACCGATCCCACATCGGAGACGAACACCCAGTCTCCGAAGATCGAGTCGCTACGGAGATGGACATGGAAAAGCTCACAATTGTTTCGGTCGATGGTCACGCGCAGATGCCGCCCGAGGCTTGGCCAAAGTTTCTCGACAAGCGCTATCACGAACATCTGCCCGCGCTGATCAAGGAGAATGCCACCTACACGAAGATCAGCGGGCACTTCCTGGGGCGTATGCACAATTCGGACCTCTACGACATTTATGATACCGACCACGCGCTCCGCAATGGTGGCGTGATGGGCGTATGGGATTGCAAGACCCGCATCCAGGAAATGGACCGCGAAGGCATCGCCTGCGAATACGTCTATAGCGGCGATCCGCGCGCTTCGGGGCTGTTCTTCCAGTCTTCGAACTGGACAACGACGATGGAGCTCTGCCAGGCGGGCGTGAAGGCATACAACCGCTGGCTGGTGGATGAATTTGGTTCGGCGTCCGACCGCCTGCCGCTGATCGCGATCATCGGATCGGCCCCGTGGCGCGACGTCGACGAAATGATCGTCGAGCTCGACTGGATCGCCGACAACGGCTTCAAGGCCACTTCGGTCCCCGGATTCACCGCCTATCCCGGCCAGCCGCCGCTGTTCGACAAGTATTGGGACCCGTTCTGGGCCCGCTGTGAGGAGCGCGACATCACGCTGTGGATGCATGCGGGGCAAGGCGAAGGCCAGGGCGAGCTGGGCGCGATCTTCCAGCGCCTCGGCGCGCAAGTTGACGAAGAAGAAGGCAATGTCGATAAGGCGATCAAGGCGCTGTACAACGAGTTCTTCAAGGGCAAGGTCTTTTCCAGCATCAAGCCGCGCCGGGCGATGTGGCAGATGATGATGGGCGGGGTGTTCGACCGCTTCCCCAAACTTCGCCTGATGCTCAGCGAGATCTACGGCGACTGGCTCGGCCCGACGTTCAAATACCTCGACGAGCAGTTCGAGCAGAACCACGCCAGCCTGCCCGCCAAGCGCAAGCCGAGCGAATACTACAAGTCGAACTGCATGAACGGGCTTTCGTTCATCCGCCGCTGCGAGGTCGAGCTGCGCCACGATCTGGGCGTCGAACGACTGGCGTTCGGACGCGACTATCCGCACGGCGAAGGCACCTGGCCGAACACAATCCCCTGGCTGCGCGACGCCCTGCACGATGTGCCGAAGGAGGAGGCCATCGGCATCATGGGCGGCAATGCCATGCGTTTCCTGAAACTCGACAAGGGCAAACTCGATGGGATCGCGCAGCGCATCGGTCCGTCGATGAATGCCGTGTTCGGCGAGCATCCGCCGCTCGATCCGGCACTGCTCTCGCACTTCGCTGACCGCGCGCAGTATCTCGGCGAACCAGAGCGCGAAACGCGCATTCCCGAAATTGATCGCGCGATGAAGGAAGACCTCTGGCGCGCCAAAGTGTTCGCCTGACCGCCACTGGGAAGATGAAGCGACCTGCCGGCCCGAGGACTAGCAGCCAAGGGCCGACAGCATAAACATTCTCGCGGTCCAAGTGTAAAGCTTGCCACCGCTCCGATCAGAGCGAAGGTGACGTAGGACTAGTGCCATCGCACGATGGATAAACAGTTCAGTTCCGGCGCAATACACCCACCCGCGCACAGGTTTCGTCATCGCAACTTATGGCCGCCTGGCGCCGAATGCGCCATGTGTCTTTCACATGGTTGGCAAACTATAGCTCGAATTGATCATAATTTGCACACGCCTGCGATGCCGGCTGACTGCCGCGATTGTCCGGCTGGCAAACAAGCGCAAAGCAAGAGGGAGGATAGCGGAATGAAGCTTTCGGGAAAAGTTGCCCTGGTCCTTGGCGGATCGACCGGATTGGGGCGCGCCTCGGCACAGGCCTGCGCTGAGGACGGGGCCACTATCGTGATCGCCGACATCAACGAGACTGCCGGCAAGCAGACGGTTGCCGACCTGGAAGCTGGTGGTGGCAAGGCGATGTTCGT
This sequence comes from Novosphingobium sp., assembly GCA_023266625.1. Classification (GTDB taxonomy): domain Bacteria; phylum Pseudomonadota; class Alphaproteobacteria; order Sphingomonadales; family Sphingomonadaceae; genus Novosphingobium. The sequence continues at coordinate 14,660 of JAHFPT010000093.1, forward strand.
CAAGACCAACGGCACGGTTGACGATGAGGTCAAGGCAGCGGTCGATGCTGCGGTTGCGCAGTACGGTGGCCTGGATATCCTGATCACCAGCATCGGCGGGTGGCAAGGCAGTGGAGACGAGGCCTGGCATGCAGCCATCGACATCTATCTCAAGAGCACTTATTATGCCTGCAAGCACGCGATCAGGGCAATGAAGCTGCGCAGTGGTGGCTCGATCGTCAATGTCGGATCGATTTCCAGCGTGACAGGTGGCCTTGTCACCCAGATCGAGGACAGCGGCTATACTTGCGCGAAACATGCCGTGATCGGCCTGACACGGACGATGGCGCTGGCTCACGCCAAGGACAATATCCGCGTGAATGCGGTCTGTCCGGGCTATTTCAAGACGGATATGACCAGCAGCCTGCACGAGACACCTGACGGCGGGGTCAAGCATGTGACCGAAAACCTGCGCGTGCCGATGGGTCGCTGGGGCGAACCCCATGAGATCGGTACTGTTGTCGCCTTCCTCGCGTCCGACGGGGCTTCGTTCCTCACCGGCCAGCCGATCATCGTGGACGGCGGCTTCATGGCGCGTTGAGCCCGGCCTACAGGATACAGCTTGGCATTTGAATGCCCCTATAGTTTGATTACGGTCAGAAAAGCTTGGAAAGGATCGATGGGATGACGGAATTGCGGTTCGACGGAGAGGCGGTCTTGGTGACCGGTGCCGGACGCGGGGTTGGGCGCGAGCACGCGCTTTTGCTGGCCTCTCGCGGGGCTAAAGTGGTGGTTGCCGATCTGGGCACGGCGCTCGACGGCTCCGGGCGGTCGAGCGGTCCGGCCGACGAGGTCGTCAAGGAAATCCGCGATGCCGGCGGCGAGGCCGTGGCCTGCGGTGAATCGGTGGCAGACCCTGCCGGAGCCAAGGCGATGGTCGACGTGGCTCTCGACAGTTTTGGTCGGCTGGATGCCGTTATCAACAATGCAGGGATACATTTCCCCGAGATGTTTGAGGACTACAAGCTCGGTGACTTCCGGCGGATGATGGAAGTGCACTACTTCGGTACGCTTAACGTGTGCCAGTACGCCTGGAAACATTTTCTGAAGAGTGGCGGTGGGCGAATCGTCAACACGGTTTCCGAAGGCATGGTCGGCCTCAGCCCCACGTTGACCGCCTATGGCAGCGCCAAGGGTGCAATCACCGGGCTGACCTTGTGCATGGCAGCCGAAGGACCGCTTCACAATATCCGGGTCAATGGCTTTTCACCGCGGGTTCGGACCCGGCTTTCATCGCCGGAAATCATGGAGAAGGCGTTCGGTCGCCCGGCCGAAAGTTTCAAGAGCATGGATGGGGTATATCCGCCGGAGCTGTCGACCTTCGCCGCTGTTTATCTGGCGCATGGTTCGTGCGAACTGAACGGCGTTCTGCTGTCGAGCGGTGGCAACACGGCGTTGCGCTGGGCGGTCATGGAGGGCGGCCACGCTGAGGCGCACTCGATCGAAGAATTGGCGGCAAATATCGGCGCGATCATGGCTATGCCCGACATGAAGCACATGGGTGTGGGCATTACAGGCAAGGCACCGTATGTTGGCGAGTTGCATGAGCAAAAGGCTCTCCGGGCGCAGGCTGCGGCGAGGGCCTAAACCGTCCGGCGCAAGACGAATTGTGGGGCGGCGTCACTGCACTTACGGCTTCGCCCGCAAATCAAGTATTGTGATCCGGCTTGAGTCGTGAATATAACTGGACATTGATGTACGGTTTTGGGATCGGCCACAGCGAATCGCGACACGTCAGGCGAACGCCGTCCGGCTAAAAGGTAAGGATCACGCAAGTGGATGACTTTGAAATTCGCAATCTTCCGGGGCTGTTCGGCGCAGAGGTGATCGGTTTCGACATGGGCAGGGACTGGACGGAGGGTGGGCGTACCCGGCTCCAGCGCGCGTTCGACGAACGGGGTGCCTTCGTCTTTCGCGATCTTGACGTCGACTTTGCCGGGCAGGATCGAATCTGCCGTATGCTGGTCGGCGATGACAGCCCCACTGATCCATCAAAACTGCATGAACGGCGGGTTTCTAACCGGGGAGATGAAGACGCGCTCGCCCCTAATGGTAGGCTGTTGTATCATGCTGATGCAATGTGGCACCCCGACCAGCACCGCATCGTCTCGCTCTATGGCGAGATGATCGAACCGGGTGTCGCCCGCACCATGCTTACCGACAGCGCTTCGGCTTGGATGACCCTGCCCGAAGCAATGCGCGATAGGTTGCGCGGCAAGCAAGCCTGGCATGAAAGCGGCCAAGTCTACCACCGTGGTGGTGACGATCTTACCCGGCCGCAACGAACCAAGGAATACTCCTGCGTCAAGCCGGTTCCCTTGATCCATCCCGACACGGGGGAGGAACTGCTCTTCGTCAGTCAGCAGATGACCCACTATTTTGTCGATATGGAGCAGGATGAGAGTGAAGCGCTGCTGATGCAGCTATTCGACCATCTATATGACGAAGACGTTGTCTATGTTCACGAATGGCGCGAGCATGACCTGCTGGTCTTCGACAATATCCGCATGCAGCATTCGCGTGAGAACGTCGAGAAGGACGGGCCGGCCCGCGTATTGCGCAAGGCGATTGCACCGATGGGCAAGGTAAAGACCGAAGCGCCCGTTTACAAAAGCTGATCTGTGGCCACCGGGCGGCGCGGTCCAACCGGCGCCCGATTTTTTCCGTTGATTCTGATCGGCAAAAACCGAAGAACTGCTCCGCGGGCTGGCCAGAGGGGGCGAGGTCCATTTTGTCCAGGCAGATGTCAGCGTCAAGGAGCAGGTTGAAGCTGTGATCGACCGCGCGGTCATGGGCTTTGGTGGCATCGATGTATTGGTGAACAACGCCCAGGGATTTGTCGGTATCAAGCCAATCATCGACAAGCCGGACAGAGACTATCAGCATCGCTTGTGCGGCGGTGGGAGTGTCAACGGTTGTGGCGTCGGGCTTGGGCAATGATCCTGTCACGTGACTGGAAGGGTTGTTCGGGCCTGCGGTGGAACGGCTGCGGGGCGTCCGGCCCCAAATGCATTGACGCGCTGGATGACATAGCCCCAACATGGCGTTTCATTCCGGACAACACGGTTTGCTCTGCAGTAGCACGCTGGTAGCGGTCGCCAGGATAACGGCGGTAAAGCAGGGTATCGGGCAGATCGCCCAATAATGAGAGGACGTTGAATGGATACAGTTTTGTCGGGTCAGGTCGCGTTCGTGACGGGAAGCGCTTCAGGAATAGGCCGGGCCACCGCGCTCATGCTGGCTGCGGCCGGCGCACGTATCGCCCTTGTCGACCGGGATGCGGTGGGGCTCGCGACCGTGGCGAGCGAAATTGGACCAGACGCCAGGACTTTCGAAGCCGATCTTGGCAACGGCGGGAGTCTGACGGGGCTCGTCAGTTCGGTGCTGGAAGCGTTCGGCCGCATCGACATTCTCGTCAACAGCGCGGGGATCACCGGGACCAGTGCCACCCAACCGCAAAGCACCACCGATTTCACCGATGCGCAACTGGATGCGATCCTGGCCATCAATTTGCGCGCGCCGTTGATCCTTGTTCGCGAGGTCGGCCGGCACATGGTTGCGCGCGGGGGCGGAGGCCGCATCGTCAACGTCAGTTCCAGCGCCGCCTTCCGGGCGACCACCACGCCGCCGATCTATGCGGCATCCAAGGCGGGGATCAATGCGCTCACCCGCGCCGCCGCGGCAGACCTGGGCCCGCACGGCGTCAACGTCAATTCAGTCGCACCAGGACCGACCCGCACGTCCATGCTTGCCAATGTCGACCAGTATCTGGAGGAGATGGCCAAGAGCGGGCCGCTCGCCAATCTGACTCATACCGTCGCCGAGCCCGATGATGTTGCTGCGGTCATCCGCTTCCTGTGCCTGCCCGACAGCCGCCAGATGACCGGCCAGGTCCTCCACACCAGCGCGGGGCTTGTGGTCTGATGGCCGCGCTCGATCCGCATCTGCAGGGCGCCGATCGCGTCCGCGAGGTTTTTGCCCGCGTGTGCAGGGGCGA
>JAHFPT010000283.1 GCA_023266625.1 Novosphingobium sp.
CGGCTCGGCAGCGCGGAAAACACGTGCCACACCGGCGATGTTGACCGCAAGAATGCGCGGTCCGGGCGCCTGAGCAGCCGAAACACCGGCGGTAATGACGAGCGCGTCAAGACTGTCGACTGCGGACATCAGCGCATCGACCTGCTCCTGATCAGAGATGTCACACTGGAAGGCTCGAACATCGCCGCCGATTTCGGCCGCGATCTGTTGCGCGCCTTCCAGATTGTAGTCGGCAACGAACAGCGGCCCACGCGAAGCGAGCTTTCGCGCTGTTGCTGCGCCCATTCCCGACGCGGCGCCGATCACTACATTTGTCATGGTTTTCTCCCTTACTTTAAAACTGGCCTCCCGCTCGGGGTCAGGCCGGGTCGGTGCCATGCCCTACCCGCATAATGAAACGATTGTCACTTGCCGGGATGAAATAATCGGCGATGTGAAAGGCCACAGGCGCTCCATCCGAACGACGGCGCAATTCGAAGCGCAATTCGGAAAAGGCGTACCATTCCTGCACGGCGCGCTGGAGGAGATCGACCTTTTCGACCTCATATTTGTCGAACAGGGCGCGATAATAGTCCCTGTGGGCCTCTTTGCCTTCAAGGCTGACCAGTGCGCCCGTATCATGGACATAGTCACGCACAGTTGCCTGGACATCGTCGTTCATGGTGTCGAGGACGCCTTCGATGTCAGAGCGGTTCAACGCCTCGATGTACCGATCATGCAGGCCAAGCAGCTGCACCCGTGCCTTCAGATCGCTTACGGGTGCCTCCGCCTGGTGGCTCTTGCCCAGCTGCTCGCGCGGGATGCGCACCCACACCAGTTCGCCAGTGATCCCCTTGTCGCTGGAAACCGGGAACAGGCCGATCAAGTTGTTTTCATTGATCTGGTTCTGGCCCTTGCGCCGACCGCGCGCCATCACCTCGTGAAAATTGTACCACGCGCCGCGAATTTCGATCACCGCGCTGGCGCCAAGCATGTCGCTCGCGCCGCGCACCAGGTGATAGGCGGCCTCAATCTCTTGGTAAGTCGTGCAGATTGGCATGCTGACAGTGCCGTCGGGCAGGACCTGCGGCTGGATCGTGTAGCCATAAGGTCCTTCGGCACGAAGCGTCGTCATGAGCTTGGGAATGTCGCCCACCTCTTCGGCCGCCATGTGGATCCAGGCCTCGTTCGCGGAATGCAGCGCGCATTCGGCATAACGCCGCAGGACGATGGGATCGGTGTCTATGACGCGGACCGACTTGCCTTGATCGAGGTTGGAATCGAGCGTTGTTGTCATGAAACTTGCGCCTTGCGTTTTGTTGATGCGTGCCCGCGAACTACTTCAAAGGTTTGATCCCCCGTGGTCAAGCGCCCGGGCGGGCTAGCCGCGTTTTCCGATCCGGAATGATCGGCAAACGCTCCAGAAACTCTTGCGATTCCCGTGCGAATCAGGTGTCATGACACTGACTCATTTATTGCCAATGGGGCAAACTTTTTTTATAGGAATGACACAACATTGGCCTGCTGCCGGTTGGGTTGGTACCAGGACAGGATATTTCCACTTATTCGGAGCTCCACATTGCAATAAAAAAGCGGTCAGCTGTGGCAAGCTCAAGCAATGGTGCCGCACGCCACCAGCAGAGACAAGATCGTCCTGTTGTTCGAGAGCTTCCTCAACCACGCCGCAGCATGCTTATGGCTGACGTCTTTTGTCAGTGCGGCCAAGGAGAATTACTATGACTGGTGCTTGTTCTGGTATCCGCGTCCTCGAACTAAGCGCCGGTCACGCAGGTGCCTTGGCTGGCATGGTCTTCGCGGACTTTGGCGCGGAAGTGATTCGCGTTGAGCAGAGGGCCGACGGCCCTGACTGGGAAGAACCCACTTATATCTTCCTCAATCGCGGCAAGAAGAGCGTCGTTCTCGACCTCGCGACGGATGTCGGGCGGCGTGACGCTCTGCGCATTGCAGCGTCGGTCGACCTTGTCATCGAAATGCTGGCCCCCGGGAAGGCCGAGGCGGCCGGGCTTGATTACAAGTCGGTCCGGGCGGTCAATCCCGGCGTCGTCTATTGCGGCATCACCGGCTTCGGCCGCACCGGGCCTTTTGCCAAGCTGATGGCCGACGACGGATTGGCGATGGCCAAGATCGGTCAGATCCGCAACCAGGGCGGCTGGCACTTCGGCGAACGGCCAGTCTTTCGCGCCGGGCGCGATGCGACGTTCTTCTCGGCGATGCTCACTGTCCAAGGCGCGCTGGCCGCGCTGCGCGCGCGCGATATCACTGGCGAGGGGCAGCAGGTCGAGACCAATTTCATCCAGGCACTGGCCTGCCGCCAGAACCCGACCGTGCGCTGGCTGCTGCGCGAAGGCGAGGAGCTGCCCTCGGAGGCCGGCGCAACCGGCAAGACCGAAGTGCAGAGCGAAAAGCACGTCCTGCCGCACCACATGGATTCGCGTAAGATCAATCTCACCGGCGCACGCATGCAGTGCAAGGACGGCAAGTGGGTCGTGCACTCGCACACCGAACCGCACTTCTTTCCCGCCTGGATCGATGCGATCGGGTTCAACTGGATCTGGGAGGACGACCGCTTCAGGAAGGCGCCGCACACTTTCCCCGACGAGGCGACCAAGCAAGAACTGATCGGGCTGATCCAGGCGCGGTTCAAGGAAAAGACCGCGGCCGAATGGATGGAGGCCTACGTCGCCAACGGCAACGTTTGCGGTAACGTCGTGCAGACGACGCAGGAAGCGCTGCGGCATCCGCAAGTCATCGAATCGGGCCTGCTCGCAACGGTGGAGGATCCCAAGGTCGGCAAGGTCATCGAATTCGGTCCGCTGGCCCGGATTCCCGGCGCTCCGGCGGAGGTCCGCAGTTCGGCATCGCGTCCCGGTCAGGATACCGAGGCGGTGCTGGCTGGCCCTCTGACGCCAGCCCCGGTGCCCGTGCCGACCGGCGTGAAGCTGTCGAGCCCGCTCGAAGGCGTGACGATCGTCGAGGCCGCCTATTATTATGCGACACCGTTCGCCACCGCGCTGTTGGGCGAGTTGGGCGCGCGCGTTATCAAGATTGAGCCGTTGCGTTCCGATCCCTATCGCTTGCTCGGCCGCGCGGGCACCGGCGATCCGGTGCTCAACCTCGGCCAGAACAACATGGTCCGCGCCATGTCGGGCAAGCAGAGCATTGCGCTCAACCTGAAGGACGAGCGCGGCCGCGAGATACTGCACAAGCTGGTCGAGGGTGCCGACGTCTTCATCCATAACTTCCGCCTGGGCGTGCCCGAAAGTCTGGGCATGGACGAAGCCACGCTACGCAAACTCAATCCTAAGCTGGTCTATCAGTATGGCGCTTCTTACGGCAGCACCGGTCCGTTCAACCGCCTGCCGGCGATCGACCCTGTCATCACCGCGTTCACCGGCACGACAATCTTCCAGGCGGGCGAGGGCAATAATCCGCTGTCCGAAACCGGCGCCGATCCAATCGCTGCCGCCGGCTGCGCTGCTGCCATGATGATGGGCATCTACGCCCAGCACCGTACCGGCCAGGGCCAGTACGTTGAATCGGCAATGATCATCTCCAACCTGCTGCACAACTACGAAGATGCGCTCTACTATGAAGGCAAACCGCCCCGCCGTCCGATGGACAAGGGCCAGCGCGGCATGGGCGCAACCTACCGGCTCTACCAATGTGCGCCGGTCACCGACAAATCGACGCTGGCGCCTTACGCCAACCAGAACCCGCTGTGGGTGTTTCTGTCCGCCGAACGCGACGATGAGTTCGCCCGCTTTTCCTCGGTTGCAGGCTGCGAGGAGCGCATCGCCGATATGCGTTTCGCCACTCGCGCGGCCCGCCGTGAGAACAATGCGGAACTGCAGGCTGTCCTTGAGGACACCTTCCTCCAGCGCACCGCGAAGGATTGGGAAACGCGCATGGTCGCCGCAGGTGTTGGCTGCGTCACCGCAGACGAGATGTCGCACTTCGCGTTCATCTACCGCGATCCGCTGGCGCTAGGCGTGGGCTATACGGTTCCCAGCGAACATCCGGCGTTCGGCAAGTACTATCGCTATGCGCCGATGCTGAAGTTCTCGGTCACCCCGGCGCACGGCATGCCTTACTCCGAATTCGGCGAGTACACGCGCAGCCTGCTCGCACAGCTCGGTTACAACGAGGAGACAATGGAGAAGCTTGCCCAGGACGAAGTCGTCAAATGGGAAGCTGAAAAGAACCAGCCGGCGAAAGTCTGGGGATAAAAGCCCCGCCTGGTGCTGTCAGTCCAATCGCAACCGATCTCCGATGGCGCACGAAGGGCCGAAACGTTCATGGGAAAGAGCGACAGCTCCCGATCCGAAGCTCTCGTCCGGATTGGGAAAAAGGAGATTCGACATGTCATTAACAACGTCTGGTGATGACGAGGCTGTGCCCGGGTTTTACGACACTGGTCCGCCCGACGCCCAGGGCTTCATCCCATTCCGTTTCCCAGCCGGTCGCTTCAACGCCAACTTCCCGCTCCGAGCGAGGTTAGAGGGCGAGGGCCGTGTGCTCGTAAGGATCGAGACCGGACTACACGCTGCAAATGCCGGCGGGCGGCTGCATGGCGGTTATACCCTGGCAGCGGTTGAGCAGGCGCTGCCGGTGACACTTTTCATGCTACCCGACCGCTCGTTTACACCGGCCGTCGTTCTGACCTTCGCGATCCAGTTCGTGACCGGCGGCGACATAGAACAGCCGATCGACGTCTTTGTCTCCGTGGTTCGAGAGACCAAACGATTGTTCTTCCTTTCAGGAACCGCGGAGCAAGGCGATGCAGTGCTCATGAATTGGCAAGCGACGGCCAGCAAGGTAACGCCTCGCAAGTGACCAATGTTTTTCCGTCGCGAGGCCTGGAAGACCGCCACCGAGCTAAGGAGTGACTTCAATTAGGAAACCTGTTGATTGTCGTTGAGAGTTGACCCGGGATTGTCATCGAGAAGTGACCCAGGTGGATATGTGGACGTCCCCGCCGATCACTACATTTGTCATGGTATTGTCCTCTACGCTGAAACTGGCCTGCTACTTCGCATCAGGCTGGGTCGGGGCACTGCCCTACCCGCATAATGAAACGACTATCGCTTGCCGGAATGAAATAATCGGCGATGTGAATGGCAGCCGCCTGTCCGTCCGAACGGCGGCGCAATTCGAAGCGCAGCTCGGCAAAGACGTACCACTCCTGTACGGCGTGCTGGTGGAGCCAGTCATCTGCGAACCTCGCCTTGAAGTCGCTGTCAGGGCTCCATGCTGAAGATGCGAGCTGCCGGATCCCATCTTCCCCCAGTTCGAACAGATCGGCAGCACGCGTCCGCCCCTTGTCATTGGGGACATCGACTATCTCCACATAGCGGTCCGCCTTTTCCAGGAT
>JAHFPT010000014.1 GCA_023266625.1 Novosphingobium sp.
GTAGATCCCCACACCTCCCTGACTCGGCAGAAAGGCTTCAAGGTGGACGACTTTTACGCCGCCCGCAGCAGGACTATCCCGCCGCTACCGTGGTCGAATATTGCTCCGCCGTTCTCACTTTATGGTGCGCGGACCGGAAACTCGCTTCGCGCGGCGATCGCGCTGGAGGAAGCAGGCTTGGCCTACGTCCAGCAATTCATCGATCTTCGCGCTGGTGCGCATCGGCAGCCGGATTTCCTGGCGCTCAATTCGGCTGGGCAAGTTCCGATTCTGGTCGACCGGCGCGTCTCGCTGATGGTGCTCACTCAGTCCAATGCCATCATGATGCATATCGCCAACGCAGCGCCCGAACGTCTTCTGCCGGGCAAAAGCGCGATTAGGAGGGCGCGATTTCACGAAAGCTTCTTTTACTTCATCACTGACGTGATTGCCCCGAACAATGCGGCGTTTCAGATGAAATTGGCAGGCAAGGAGAAAGAGGCGGACTATCTCGTCTGGCGCAGCGTTGCTAAACTGGAGGCGTCCGAACGTTTCCTGGTCGACGGCCCGTACATGGCCGGTGACCGCTTCACCCTAGCGGATATCGCCGGCTATACGATTGCACGGGCTAGCGAGGCTAGCGTGGCATGGGATCGGCTTGGACGCCTCAAGGCCTGGTTCGATCTGGTAGGTAGCCGAGACGGCGTGCGGCGGGGCTTGCAAGCCTTTGATGTGCGCAAGCCGAATTGACCAGCATTTCCCGGGTCACGCTCCGACACGCCAACTTGCTGTCAGCCAAGCTGGTGAAGAAACCCACGCTGAGGCTCTACAGGGGCTATTCGCATGGCATGGCGCTCAACCATGCTGACGTGATCAATGCCGATCTACTTCCTTCATCCGAGGGTGGGCAGGGGCCGGCCTCTACTGTCGGCTATTTCGAGCAACAAACTGCTCCAATTGCGAGCTGAGACCGCAACGATCGCGAGCCCTTACAAGTAGGGTCCGGCCGCACTGGCGCCGCTTGTGGACGGCCGCCAGTGTCGCGCCGAGTAACTTGGCCACGTCGATGCGGGCGAACATGCCAGCAGCCTTCTCGGCAAGCTCCGCTCCGAAGTCTCCCTCATCGAGGACTCAAAGATTCCGGCATCTCCGGGGGTTTTCCCGGTCCCGTCCGCAACCCCGCAACCCCGCAACCCCGCAATCACGTGGATCCGTTATCCCAGTACCACTGGAACTCGATATCAGGCGATCAGCTCCTTCAGCGGGATGGAGGGGTCGGTCAGCCTGTCGGGTTTGGGTGAAAGCCCGTCGATCACAAGCTTCCGGCCCTGGACAAAATCTTTGGCGGCATTGACACAGTCGAGCGCAATCACTCGGCCTTGCTTGAGGTAGATCAGCGAAAAACTGCGCGTTGCGGGATTGCCTCGCAACAGCGCGGTGTCGTGACCGATCGACAGGCCGATGGTCTGCAGGCGAAGATCATATTGGTTCGACCAGAACCAGGGCACCGAATCATAATGCGCGGCATCGCCAGTGATCGTCCGGGCAACGACACTAGCCTGATCATTGGCGTTCTGAACCGATTCAAGCCGGATCGTCGCGCCATCGGCAAAACGGTTAGCGTGGGCCGCACAATCGCCGAGCGCGAAAATATCGGGCAGACTCGTGCGCCCCTGTGCGTCTACCAGCACACCATTGCCGCCCTCGGCACCCGCCGCAATTAGCGGCTCGACCGCTGGAATAATCCCGATGCCGACGATCACCATCTCGACGGCGAGGACCGATCCATCGGCAAGGCGGACACCCGTCGCCCTGCCGCCCTCACCCAGGATACAGTCGATCGCGACGCCGGTACGCAAGTCGACACCGTGCGCGCGATGTTCGGCTTCATAGAAACGTGACAGTGGTTCACCGGCGACGCGGGCAAGCACGCGGTCCAACGCTTCGAGCACGGTGACGTGCTTGCCGAACTTGCTCAGCACCGCCGCCGCTTCGAGCCCGATATAGCCGCCGCCGATGACCACGACGCGGCGAACGTCCGGCAGTTCGGCGATCATCCGGTCGACATCGGCACGCGACCGCACGGAATGGACACCGGCAAGGTCATTCCCTGCGCAGGTTAGCTTACGCGGGCTGCCTCCGGTCGCCCACACCAGCGTGCCATAACCGAGCGAGCCACCATCGGCGAAGGCCACGGTTTTATCCGTCGGATCGACCATGACCACGCGGCGGCCGGTCAGCATTGTTATCTCGCGTTCCGACCAGAAGGCGGCCGGCCGGATCATGATGCGTTCGAAGCTTTTGTCGCCGGCAAGATAGTCCTTGGACAACGGCGGCCGTTCATAGGGCAGTTCTGGCTCGTCGCCGACCAGCGCAATCGTCCCCGCAAACTTCGCTTGCCGCAGGGCGATCGCCGTCTGTCCACCACCATGCCCGGCGCCCACAATGACTACATCCGCGCGCTCGGTCATCGGTTCGACCTCACCGCCGGAAACATGGCGACTAGATAGTCTGCAAGCACTCGACATACCCCCTTGGTTGAGAAAAAGTGGTGCCTTGAACTCGTGCTTGGTCCCGGGTTTGCGCCCCGCAGCCGAAATTGCGGGTGCCGCCGCGGTCATTGTGACGCTTGGGTAGGCAATATCGCCTATATCGGCTCCTTCCAGACCAAGGTGAATAATGCACCGCCAGGAGCCTACACCAAACCTCTAGCAGCATAGTCGCCATCATCCGCAGACGCCATTGGGATCAATTGAAGATCGATCACAATCTAAGAGATATGGATCCTGAAAAAGTTCTTGGCGCAAGAACTGAATTGAACACCGATCCAGTTATAGTCTCAGAAGGAACACCGGAATTATAGATAAGTGCATTCGTCAAATTTCGGATGTTGAAAGCAAATGAGACGCGATCAAGCTCGTATCCGAGCCTGAAATCCACTTTGTTGTAGGCAGGTACATTTTCGATCGCGTAATCAACCGCCGAGGTACTCCGCCGGCCAACCCTCGCGTAGCTTCCGAAAATCGAAGCCTTGCCCGGGCCGAGGTCGAACTCGTAGCGGGCCGAGACGTTCGAGCTGAATTTCGGCGCGTTCGGGAGCACAAAGTCGGCAAACCCCGCACCAACCGGAACATTTTTGGCCTTTGAATCGAGATAACTGGCGGATGCGGAAAAATTAAGTCCGCGCATCGGGCGGATAACCATGTCGAACTCGGCACCCCTTACCCATGCGTCGACGTTAAAGACGTAGAGCGCCAAGTTTTGGGTCGAGAAGGTTTGTAGATTCTTGTAATCGTAATAGAAAATCGAACCGTTGAAATCGAGCACTCCGTTGAGCATTCTCGATTTAACACCGGCCTCATAGTTCACAAGCGTCTCAGGTTTGAACTCGGCTACGGAAACGGGATAAAGCTCGTTTGCACCGGTATTGAACCCACCTGCCTTTGTGCCCCTGTTTACGCCAGCGTAGACATTGACATTTTCATCGAGTTTATATTGAGCAACGATGCGTCCTGACCAGGATGTCGTTGATATTGACTTGTCGAATCCGACGAACTGCACGAGCGGAACCGGCGACGCCCCTGCGATCACTGCGCAAATATTGACCGGGATCGTAGGATTGGTCGTGCAGGAGGACTGATTGACACCACGCTTCTGGTCACTGGTTACGCGGCCGCCGACAATAACACTGAACTTGGGGCTAAAGTGGTAGGTGGCTTCCGCAAATCCAGCGTAAGACGTGGTTCTCAGATGCAGGGCCGCATTGAGATTGATTCCATAGAACGGTATATCGTTTAGATTAACATTTGCGCCGGTATGGTTGTTGATCCACAACCCATAAAGACCGGCGACCCAGTCAACATTACTTACCTTTCCGGAGAGTCTGATCTCTTCGGAATATTGGCGGCCCCCAGGATTGCTTTGATTAAAAATAGCTGTCGGGAATCCGCTCGCAAGCAGGGTGTTGTAGAGTTGATCGGAGTACTGATAGTTTGAGATCGACGTCAGCTTGATTCCGGACCCAATCGTCCAATCGATTGTCGCGGTGGCGTTAAGATATTTTCCGTTGAATTTTAGGTAGTTGGCGGTTGGCGCATTGTAAGGGCTCTTCAGTGATGCCGCGCAGTCACCGAGTGGAGAATAAGTGGTCGGAACTGTCCCAACTGTCGTGCGGCAGAAATTCTGATACGCGGCAAAATTGCCGGGCGTGACGCCGACCGGCTTACCGTTCGCCCCGATAAACGCGCGCGTCGTGCTCGCGACAGGGCCCTGTTGGTCCGGAAAACGGTCTGCATATACGCTGAGCAGGGCCCGGAAATCGCTACTGGGCTTATACTGGAGTTGCGCACGGACAGCTTGAACATCTGTGCCGTTATGGTCTGGCCCGATCGGATTGCGGATGTATGCGCCACCCTTTTCGGCATGATATGCGATACGGCCTGACCAGTCACCGCCAAGGCTGCCGCCGACGGCCCCTTCCGTCATGAACTTGTCGTAGCTCCCATATTCGGTCGTGACATAAGCCTCGAACTCTTGGCTGGGTGCTCGGGTAATATATTGGACAAGGCCACCCGTCGCATTGCGCCCGAACAGTGTTCCTTGCGGCCCCTTGAGAACCTCGACACGGTCGACGTCGAAAACCGGCTGAGTCAGCGCGGTCGAGAGGCCGACATACGCTCCGTCCACATAGGTGGCGACCGGTGCTTCCTGGTGAGCCGCGATATCTTGCTGGCCGACCCCACGGATGATCGTCGTGACATAAGCACCGCCACCCGGGGTAGTTGAGCGCACACCTGGAACAAGATCTGGAAGATCCATCGACGTTGTGAAGCCGCGGGCGGTGAGATCCTGTCCCTTGATCGCGCTGATCGCGATCGGGACGTCGCGAAGATTTTCCGACTTCTTCTGCGCCGTCACGATGATGTCGCCCTCAGCGTTTGGGTCTTGCGCCGCGGGGGCGTCAGAAGGCGGCGTCGGAGCTGGTTGGGCGGTCTGTGATTGAGCGTATGCGCCTTGGGACAAGGTCAGCAGTGTCGCAAGCGTGACCGGCGCGAGAGCAGTTAGTCTCATATTTTCATCCCTCTCCTTCCGGGCGGCCGCCTTCTGTGGACGTGCTCGCAAGCCGGCTTTTCAAAAATGATTAGAGACCTAAGTAATATATGAAAGGAAACGCGACGCAAGCCATATTCAGGGCACCCGGCCAGCAGCGTCGCTCCGGCCCATAGCGACGGTCCCGTCGGAGGTGCTCTATAGGCTGTACCGCCCTAAAAACGTACCTATCGTGACCGAGGACAACGGAAAACCGCTACCTATTTGGGCAAACAGGGGAGGGGATGGTTGCTCAGTGCGCGCCCCTTCGCATGGGA
>JAHFPT010000284.1 GCA_023266625.1 Novosphingobium sp.
AAAAACTATGTCCAACTCGGCACAGTCCGCCATCGCGGAATCGAACCCTCGCTTTCAGGCCATTTCGGCAGGCGGCTGAGCCTGCTGGTGGGGGCGGTGCTGATGCAGCCGCGCGTGAGCGGCCCGGGTCGCGACAGCGGCTTGCTCGGCGACTGGCCGGCGGGCACGCCATCGGTCTATGCCAAGCTCGATGCCAACTACCGTATGGACTTGCTTGGCGGACTTACTCCGACCCTGTCGGTAACTTATACTGGCAAGCGTGCAGTCGGTTCGGGACCGCTCCCGCCGCCGCGTAGCGGCCAGCTGATGGTTCCGGGCTATGCGACGGTCGATCTGGGAGTACGCGAGCGCTTCAAGATCGGCCATGTGCCGGCGAGCTTCCGCTTTGTGCTGCAAAACGCCTTTGATGCCGCAACGTGGAAAGTGGTTGCCGCCAATACGCTGTCGGTCGAAGAGCGGCGGCGCCTTACGCTCTCGCTCGCGGCGGATTTCTAAGATGAGGGGCCTCGCCGGGCTTGCCCTAGGCGCTGCGCTGGCGATCGCCGCCCGTCCGGTACCGGCGCTTGCCCAGCGCGCTGCCGAAAATGCGGTCGACAGCGCCGACGATGCCTTTGGCTCCACAGTCGGGATGGAGCAGACCGGGATCTATTCCGACCAGGATACGCGCGGCTTCAGCCCGACGAAGGCCGGCAACGCGCGAATCGACGGGGTCTATTACGATCCGGTCGGCTCGCTTTCCAATCGGCTGCGCATCGGCAATCTGGTGCGGGTGGGATTTACCGCGGAGCGATATCCCTTTCAGGCCCCGACAGGTATTGTAGATTACCGTGTGAGGCCAATCCCTCAGAAGCTGGGCACCAGCTTCGCCACCAACCAGTTGGCATTCGGAGGCTACGTTCGAGAGTGGGACTTGCGCCTGCCGCTGGCAGGGGACCGGCTTGGACTTATTGGCGGCGTTGCGCTGTCGGACACGAGGTATAGCGACGGGAGTCGAATGGAGGCATGGGGTGTCACGGCGCGATTCAATGTCAAAGTGGGTGGGCTGGAAATCACGCCGCATGTGAGCATTTCACGTTTCACTGCCAATCACGTCCGCCCATTGACCGTGGTCAGCGGTTCCGCATTGCCTCCACTGCCAGAAGTGCGGCGCTACCTTGGGCAGGACTGGGCAAAGGGGCGCAATCTCAACCATAACTTTGGCGGGGTGGTGCGCGGCAGGCTGCTGGGCAATTTGTCGATCCGCGCCGGCATTTTCCGCGCGATTGGCGATCGGCAGGAGAACTATTCCGAGATTTATGCCATCCTGCCGGGCGGCGATCCCGCAGCGCCTTTGGCCAGTCACCGGCTGATTGCCGATCCCGAGCAGCTTCTGCGCTCAACCAGCGGCGAGGCGCTGCTGTTCTACAGCTTCAAGACCGGCGCGTGGCAGCACCGGCTGATTGCCGGTTACCGCGCTCGCGATCGGCTGACCGAGTTCGGCGGTTCCGACATTCGCAATTTCGGAACAGTGGTCTACGGGATGCCGGACCCCGAACCGGAACCGCAATTTTCCTTCACCACGCCGAATTCCAGCCGGGTAGAGCAATCGTCCTGGATGCTGGGTTACATCGGTCGGCTCGGCAATCGACTCTCTGTCAACCTAGGTCTGCAAAAGTCGAGCTACCACGCAACATTCACCGAGGGTGCGAGCGGACGCATCACCAATTCGCGAGACGACCCCTGGCTCTATAACGCCAGCATGACTTGGCACATATCGCCCGCGTTCTCGATATATGCGGGCACCCAGCGCGGGCTTGAAGACAGTGGTGCCGCGCCGGAAAACGCCGTCAATCGCAATGAGCAGCTGCCCGCCACCCGCACCCGCCAATACGAGGCGGGGCTGCGCTGGAATTTCGGCCACGGTCAATTGGTCGTCGATGCCTTCGATATCACCAAGCCCTACTTCACCTTCGATGCCAATCGCGTCTTCAGCGAAGCCGGAGTAGTGCGGCATCGCGGAGTGGAAGCCTCATTGACGGGACATTTCGGTAAGCGCCTGCACGTGCTGGCAGGAGCGGTGATGATGCAGCCGCGTCTGGATAATGCCGCGCGGGACCGCCCCGCAGGTACGCCGTCTGTCTTCGTCAAGATCGATGCCAACTATCGTACAGACATCTTCGGAGGACTGACCCCCACGGCATCGGTGACCTATATTGGCGCTCGCGCCGTTGGCGCACCACCAGCGCCTGGCCAACCGCAGCCTATGGTGCCGGGCTATGCCATGGTGGACCTGGGCTTGCGACAGTCGTTCAAGCTGGGCAGCGTGCCGGTCAGCTTCCGGATGGTGGCGCTCAACGTGTTCGACACGGCACACTGGAAAGTCGTCGCCGCCAACACCCTGCAAATGGAAGAGCGGCGACGCTTCAATTTGTCAGTTGCAGTCGACTTCTGACCCTTACCTCGGCGGCATGCGGATCGCGCCGTCCAGGCGGATCAGCTGACCGTTGAAATAGGTGTTGCGCGCCAATTCCATCACCAGGCTGCCGAATTCCTCGGGCTTGCCCAGCCGCTTGGGGAAGGGCACCGAGGCCTCGAGACCGGCAAAGATGGCGGGCGCGCTTTCCTTGACACCGAGCATCGGCGGGGTGGCGAAAGTGCCGGGCAGGATCGCGTTGACCCGGATGCCGAGGTCCATCAGATCGCGCGCCATCGGCAGCACCATCGAATTCACCGCGCCCTTGCCGCCGCCATAGGCGACCTGGCCGATCTGGCCGTCCTGCGAGGCGGCGGACGAGGTCAGGATGATGCAGCCGCGCTCCATGTCGTCATTGAGCGAATCGGCATTGGCCATGCCCAGTGCGGCCATCGAGGCAATGCGGTAGGAGGCGACGAAGATGCCCAGTGCCGCCCGCTCGATGCTGGCTGTGGGCGCGCGCTTCCAGCCGCCGGTGGTCTTGTCGAAGCCGACGGTCTTGCCGCCGCCCGCAACCACGGCACAGTGGACGACGACGCGCTCCTGGCCATGCGCGGCGCGGGCTTTGGCGAAGCCCGCCTCGCAGCTTTCCTCGTCCATGATGTCGACATTGCAGAAGATGCCGCCGATTTCCTTGGCCAGCGCTTCGCCCGCTACTTCGCTGATATCGAAGATGGCAACTTTGACGCCTGCAGCGGCCAGCGCCTGCGCGCTGGCGCGGCCGAGGCCGGAGGCACCGCCAGTGACGACGGCGGCAATGGTGTTGTCGATTTTCATATTGCTCTCCCGGATGTGCGAATCGGATTTTCCCTGCGCCTAGCCCAAGGCGCGGCGCATGTCGAAACCTTCGATTGCACATGGCACTATCTTGCCGATTGCATCATGCTGAAATTGTTTCGGCTCCCATTAAGCCATTCGCGCGGTGGCGTGAATTTGTGTCCTCGCTTGCCCGCATCTGGCCGCTGGTCTAGTTTGCTCGCAGTTGGATGAAGGATAGCATCATGACCATAGGCAAGGTCCTCGACCCGACCGCGACGCGGGACGACGATGTCGCCAGCCCCGGCCCCGATGCAGGCGTGCTGGCAGGCAAGAAGATCGGCTTCCGGCTCGACCAGATCTGGCGGGCGTGGGACTGGATCAGCGAAGACTGGGCGGCCAGGCTCGAAGAGGCGGGGGCTGAGGTCAGCTACTGGCGCAGCTGCGGACGCTCGGGCGAAGAGGGCGAGCGCATGGCTGCCGAGCTCAAGGAGTGGCTGGGGACCATCGACATGGCCATTGTCGGCCTCGCCAACTGCGGCAGCTGCACCGGCTGGACCGTGCGCGACGCGATCACTTCGGTCAATACCGGCATCCCGACAATTGCCATCGCCACGAAGAATTTCGAGGACTTCGCGCATGAAATCGCGGCGCGCGGCGGGCGCTCGGGGCTGCGTGTGCATGTGCTCCCATATCCGCTGAACGAGCAGGAGCGCGATGACGTAAAAGCCATCGGCGAGGCGCATTTCGATGCCATGCTCGAAGACTTCGGTGCTGTCCTCGAAATGCGGGATGCCGCCGAATGAGTGTGACTCTGATCAGGCCCTCGGGCAGCAAAATCGCGCCCGTCCCCAAGCCACTGGTCAGCCGCGATTGCGGCCCGGCGGGCTGCGAGGTCGACTGGCTGGCCAGCCGCCGTTATGAGACCGAACTCGATTTCGAGGGGTTCAACAGTTTTGCCATGGAGCAGGGCTGGGGCGACGGATTGCCATTGGTGCCGCCGACTGAGTCGCGGGTGCGCATCTTCCTGTCGGAGAATGACCGCTATCCTGACGAAGTGATCGCCCATCTGCCACCCAGCCGTGCCGAATGCACTGTCGAGAAGATCGCGATCAACGCGGTGATGGCGGGGGCGCAGCCTGAGTCGCTCGAGCTGCTGATTGCCATGGTAGCGGCCATCGCCGACCCGGATTTCGAGCTTTACGGCATCAACACCACCACCGCGCCTGTCTATCCCGCTTTCATCGTCAACGGGCCGATCCGTGACGCGCTCGACATTCCTTACAGCTATGGCTGTTTCGGCGGCGTCGCGACGCGCGCCAATGCCATCGGCCGGGCGATGCGGCTGATCATGCGCAATGTCGCGGGCCAGGTCGCGGGGGTCACCTCACAGTCCACATTCGGTTCGCCCGGGCGGCTCGCCAGCATCCTTGCCGGTGAGTGGGAAGAGAAATCGCCCTGGGCCCCGCTGGCCGAGCGCCGCGCCAGGATCGCGGGCAATGCGGTCTCCTGCTTCGGCACGATGGGGACGATGAATGTCCTCGACACCACCTCGCAAGCCCCGCGCGATTTCCTCGAGATGATCGGCAAGTCGGTGCCCTATGTCGCCGCTAACTGCTATACCCCGGCGATGCCCTTCGCCGAGATGATGGTGGCAATCAATCCGATCTGTGCGGAGATTGTCGGCAAGGAGATGCCCAATATCGAAGACGTGCAGGAATGCCTGTGGCGCTATGCCAGCGTCCCGGCCGACCTGCTGCAACGCCAGCACCGCGAGCAGCTGGAAGGGCAGGGCCGGGTGCGCGAGGACGGACGGATATATGCAACGCCTGAGCCCAAGGATTTCATCCTGTTTGTTGCCGGCGGGCTGGGCGGGTTGCATGCGACCGGCTTTCACAGCTTCGGCAGCTGCCTGACCCAGACAAGGGCGATCGCCTCGCCGATCCCGGCTGAACAAGCGCAGGCGGCGGAATAGGATTTTAAGCTTGAGAAATCTCGATGCTGTCTATTTGCGCGCGGCAGCCGGGCTCAGGCTTGAGGGCGAATAGAGATAGCCATCATAGATGGCGCGCGCGATTTCGGCGATGCGCCAGT
>JAHFPT010000094.1 GCA_023266625.1 Novosphingobium sp.
GAAGGCGCGACCTGATAGGCGGCGCCATTGGCGCAATCGACGACGATCTTCAGCCCGTCGAGCCGGATATTGTCGGGCAGCGAGGCCTTGACCGCGTGGATATAGCGCCCGCGCGCATCCTCGACCCGGCGGGCGCGGCCGATGTCCGGCGACGGCGCGAGCGGCTGTTTGGCGCCCAGCATCGCCTCGATCGCCAGCTCGTCCTCGTCCGACAGCTTGAAGCCATCGGGGCCGAACAGCTTGATGCCGTTGTCTTCATAAGGATTATGGCTGGCCGAAATCATCACGCCGACGTCGGCGCGCATTTCGCGGGTCAAGAGGGCGACGGCGGGCGTCGGCATCGGCCCGAGCAGCACCACGTCCATGCCGACGCTGGTAAAGCCAGCGACCAGCGCGCTCTCCAGCATATAGCCCGACAGCCGCGTGTCCTTGCCGATCACCACCCGGTGGCGGTGGCTGCCGCGCAGGAAGCGGGTGCCCGCCGCCTGGCCGACCTTCATCGCCACTTCTGCGGTCATCACCCCGGCGTTGGTGCGTCCGCGGATGCCGTCGGTGCCGAAATACTGCCGTGCCATACGCGCCCCGTGCCGCTCGAATTTCCCGGGAATTGTCCCGGTAATTGCTATGTCGCGGTGCGGCGCTAATGTCACCCCCGCAAAGGGGTTTGGCGGGGAGAAGCGGGAAGTGGAGCAGACTGAGCCGCCAAGCTTGCCAGACGTGCGCGTACCCGCTGCCTGGACTTTCGCCGGGCTTGCCGCCGGGCTCACTGCCGGTCTGGCGCTGGCTGGCAGCGCAGTGCTCGATGTGGCGCTGAGTGTTGCCCAGCCGCTTGGTGCGCTGTGGCTCAGGGCATTGCAGATGACCATCCTGCCGCTGGTGACGGCCCTGCTGTTCACCGGGATTGTCAACACCGTCGCCGCAGCCTCGGCAGGCGCGATGGCGCGGCGCACGCTGGCGCTGTTCGCTTCGCTGCTGGCGGTCGGCGCGATCATGGCGGTGCTGGCGGTGCCGCTGCTGCTGGAGGTGGCACCAGTGCCCGCAGCGGCGGCGAATGTGCTCAGCGGCGCGGGCGCAGCGGCGAACGCAGCTCCTGCCGGGCCGCTGCCGGGGCCGGGCGACTTCCTGCGATCGCTGATCCCCGCCAATGTCGTCGAAGCGGCAGCGCAGGGGGCGATGCTGCCGGTGATCGCGTTCACCGCGCTGTTTGCTCTGGCTGCGACCCGGCTTGCCGACGCCCCGCGCCGCCAGCTGGCGGGGCTCGCCGAGGCGATAGCCGGGGCGATGATGGTGGTGATCGGCTGGGTGCTGGCGCTGGCTCCGATCGGCGTTTTCGCGCTGGCGCTGGACGTCGCGGCGAAGAGCGGAACCGCGGCGATTGGCGCGCTGGCGCATTATATCGCGGTGGTGAGTGCGATCGGCGCGGTGGTGCTGATTGCCGCCTATGCGCTGGCAACTGGCCTCGCCCGCCAGCGCTTGGCTTGCTTCGCCCGTGCGGTGCTGCCGGCGCAGGCAGTGGCGATCTCCACCCAGTCCTCGCTTGCAAGCCTGCCGGCGATGCTCGCCGCCTGCCGCAGTCTGGGCCTCAGGGATAGGAGCGGCGAATTCGTCCTGCCGCTCGCGGTTGCGCTGTTCCGCGCGACCAGCCCGGCGATGAATCTGGCGGTGGCGATCTATGTCGCGAAACTGACCGGCGTGGAGCTGACCCCGGCGGCGCTGGCGGCGGGGGTTGCGGTCTCGCTACTGACGACATTGGGCTCACCATCG
Source organism: Novosphingobium sp. (assembly GCA_023266625.1). GTDB lineage: Bacteria > Pseudomonadota > Alphaproteobacteria > Sphingomonadales > Sphingomonadaceae > Novosphingobium. The sequence continues at coordinate 1,765 of JAHFPT010000094.1, forward strand.
CTGCCCGGCACGATAAGTTTCGTCACATCGATAGCCCCGATTGCGCTCGCCATGGGTGTGCCGATCAGACCGCTGGCGCTGCTCGTCGCGGTCGAGATGCTGCCCGACATCATGCGCACGCTCGGCAATGTGACGATGGATGTGGCGGTGACGGCTGTGGTGGACCGGCGAACAGACTAACAGTAGTGCCAATCACTCCTCTCCCCCTGCGGGAGAGGAAAGCGTAGCTTGCTCCGAATGGAGCTAGCGAAGCTTGGAGAGGGGGCGGCGGCGCGCTTACCTCGCCCCCTCTCCAACTGCGGCTAGGCGCTGAAGCGCCAAGCCTTCGTATCCTCCCCCGCGAAGGGGGAGGAGCGCATGGCGCGGCCCTAAAGCCCCTTCTCGTAGATATTATACTGCTTGTTGATCTTGCTATCGATCGCCTCGGCAATCGCCACCATCCCCTGATTATCCTCGAGGATCCAGCCGATCTCGCCGCGTTTTCCGCCATAGCGGGTGATCGCGGCGCGGCGGATATATTCGATCATCATGAAGGCGAGCTGGCTGGCGAGGCGCGAGCTTTGCAGCTTCTTGAGCACGCCCATCAGCGGCACCCGCATATCGGCGGGTTTAGGCCTTTGCAGCCACAGCAAGATCTTGGCCCAGCCAAGCAGCGAGGGCTTGCCGCTCGGGCGGTTGGCGCGCTTCAGTACCTGGTTGAGATCGGGTAGCGTCATCATGAAGGCCACCGGCTCGCCGTCATATTCGGCGATGCGGATGAGGTCGGGCTTGACCAGCGGTTTCAAGGTCTTGGCGGTATAGGCAATCTCGCTGGGGGTGAAGGGGACGAAGCCCCAATTGTCCGACCAGGCCTCGTTGAGGATATGGCAGATGATGCCAACTTCGCGCTCGAAGTGCTTGAGGCTGACCTCGCGTATCCGGATCCGTGCGTTCTTTTCGCCCGAGGTGATGATCCGCTGGATCAGCGGCGGGTATTCCCGCGTGATATCGATATCGTAGGTATAGAGCCGCTTGGCGAGGCCGTAGCCCGCCCCCTCGATCCACGGCTGATAGCGGGCTGCCTGGTGGCCCATCATATACATCGGCGGGTGATCGTGGCCCTTGACGAGCAGGCCCGGCTCTTCCCAATAGGATAGGTTCATCGGAGCAAGCACGCGGGTCATCGCCTGACCGCGCAGCCAGTCTTCAGCCGTGGCGATCAGCAATTTCGCGACTTCTACGTCTTCGGTCTCCATTGCACCCCAAAAGCCAGTGCCCGGCCCCATGCCCTGCTCAGGCGGCTGCGCCAGCGCCAGCTCGTCGATATGCGCGGAAATGCGCCCGACCACCGCGCCATCGCGCCGCGCGAGGAACAGCTGGCAGCGCGCATGCTCGAAAAACGGGTTCTTGCCCGGGGTGAACTTGCCCAGCTCTTCGCTGCGCAGATTGGGCACATAGTTGGGATCGCCGGCATTGATGCGGAAGCCGAAATCGACAAACTCTTCCCGATCGCTCTTGGTCGAGACGGGAGTAATGGCTATGTCTGACTGGGTCACGATCTTGCCTTTGTTTGGTGCCACGCGCACTGCGTATGTGCTAGCGGCCTTGTCAAGCTGGCAGCGGAATGTGGCGCAGGAATGATGCATGCATATCGACCGATAGAGCACGGCGCGGACGACATGGCGATGCTGCGCGCGGCGACCGCGCTGACGCGCGATATCGCCGAGGCCCGGCCCGGAATCTACTGGCCCGACATGCTGCTCTCCGCAGCTCTCGGATATGCGGCGCTGGCCGGGGCGATCATGCTGACGAACCTCTGGCTGGCAGCGGCATCGGGGGTAATCGCCGCGCTGGCGCTCTACCGGGCGCTGCTGTTCATCCATGAGCTGACGCATATCCACCGCGACGCGCTGCCCGGCTTCCGGCTGGTGTGGAACTTGGCTGTCGGCATACCCCTGCTCACCCCCTCCTTCATGTATGAGGGTGTCCATACCCTGCACCATGCCCGCACCCGCTATGGCACAGCCGAGGATCCAGAATATTTGCCGCTCGGTCTGATGAAGCCCTGGACGCTGCCGCTGTTCCTGTTGATTGCAGTGCTGTTGCCGCCCGCCTTGCTGCTGCGCTGCGCAGTCTTGGTGCCGCTAGGTGCCGTTGTGCGCCCGGTTAGAAGGTTGGTCTGGGAACGCTTTTCCTCGCTCTCGACCAACCCCGCCTTCCGCCGCCGCCCGCCCGAAGGCGACATGGCCCGCATGGTGTTTTGGCAGGAGCTGGGCGCTTCGCTCTGGGCGATATTGCTGCTCGCCAGCACCTGGTGGATCGGCTGGCGCCCGCTGGGGATAGCCATGGCAGTCATCGCCGCAACCGCCGTACTCAACCAGCTGCGCACTCTGGCCGCGCATCTGTGGACCAATGACGGCGAGCCGATGACCGTGACCGCGCAATATCTCGACTCAGTCAATGTCCCGCCGCCTGGGCCGCTGCCGGAGCTCTGGGCCCCGGTCGGCCTGCGCTACCACGCGACCCACCATTTGCTGCCCAGCCTGCCCTATCATGCTCTGGGCGAAGCGCACCGCCGGTTGACCGCAGAGCTCGGGGCGGGATCGACTTATCACGGGGCCAACTATCCGGGGCTTGCCGCGCTGCTCGCAAGGCTTGCACGCAGCACGATGGGGAAGGGTTGATCGCTATTCCTCGGTTCGCACCAGTACCGTCTCCCCCACCAGCGCGAACAGCAGGAACGGTGCCCAGGCGGCGATCAGCGGGGGATAGCCGCCGAAATTGCCCATCGCCAGCGCGGCATTGTCAATGACGAAATAGGTAAAGCCCAGCGCCATGCCGATCACCGCGCGGATCAGCAGCTGGCCTGATCGCGCCAGGCCAAAGGCGGCGATTGCGCCCAGCAGCGGCATCAGCGTGGCAGAAAGCGGCCCGGAGAGTTTGTGCCACCATTTGCCTTCGAGCTCGCTGGTGCGGCGGCCTGCCTCGCGCATGTTGCGAATCGATTGCCACAGACGGACGATATTTTCGCCATCGGCATCGACATTGCTGATCGCGACCTGCGCCGGGGTGATCTCGCGAGCCAGCACCACGGTCTGCAACTGGTATGCTTCGGCGCTGCGGACATCGAAGGCGGTCGGCGCTTCCAGCCGCCAGCCGGGCGCGGCAAAACGCGCGCGCGGGCTGCGGATCTGCTCGACGATCATGCCGGCAGCGTCGCGCCGGTACCAGGTGACGCGTTCCATCACCGTCTGCGCGCCTTCGCCCGAGATCGTCGCTGCCATCAGCACATTGGCCCCGTCGCGCAGAAAGACATTGCTGCGCACCGCCGAATCCCTGGGCATTGGCCCATAGTTCGCCGCCTGCCAGGCCTTGAGTGTCGCATTCGCCCGGGTGACGACGCGCTCGTTGAAGGCAAAGCTGATCGCCGAAATCGCCACGGCGGTCAGGAACAGCGGGGCCAGCACCTGATGCGCGGAAAGCCCGGCGGCCTTCATCGCAATCACTTCGCTGTTCTGGTTGAGCGTCGCCAGCGACAGGATGGTCGCCAGCAGTACCGAATAGGGCAGGAAGCGGGCGACCAGTTGCGGCGCGCGCAGCGAGATATAGGTCCAGATCTGCACTTCGCTGTTGCCCTTGTAGGCTAGGATCTTGCCGCGCTGGCCGAGCAGGTCGAGCATCTGCAGGATCAGCACCAGCATCAGCAGCACCGCGACAATCCGCACGGCGAACATCCGACCCAGATAAAGTGTCAGGACCTTCGAGGGGAAGAATTCGAGCGGGCTCGCCATTATGCAGTTATCCTCACGCTAGTGTGGTGGATTTGAAATTCGCCACGTTGAGCGGCTAGGCGCGGAGCGAATTTCAAATCCTTAAACCACACTAGAATCATATAGTTGCTAGTGACCCTTTTGAATCTGAAGTTCGTTCCGAGCTATCGGCATTATGTGACGAACTTCAGATTCGGGTCGCTAGCTGCGGCGAACGGCGTCGGCCCAGCAGACTGCGCAGCCGCTTGCCAATGGTCTCGGCGAACCGCTCCAGCGCGCCGATCGGCTGGCCGCCGGGGATATAGGCGATGCGCCAGTACATCCACAATATGATGACCGCGAAGACCAGGAATGGCCCCCATTGCACCAGCAGCGGATAGGCCCGCCCGGCGGCGGCGACGCCCTGCCCGTATTCGCAGAGCTTGTGATAGACCGTGACCATGATAATCGAGACGAACACGCCGAGCGATGAGGTCGAGCGCTTGGGAGGGACCGCCAGCGCCACCGCCAGCAGCGGCAGAAAGATCATCATCGCCACTTCCGCCAGCCGGTAATTGAGGCTCGCCCGGCTGGCGATGCGCAATTCGTCGGGAACCTTGTCGCCCCAGCCGATGCGGAGCAGCTCGGGCAGGACATATTCGCGATCCTTGCCGCGATGACGGAACTGCTCGATGGCGGGCAGGTCGATCGGCAGGTCGTGCCGCGAAAAGCTGAGCACCCGGGGGGTCTCGCCGGGCGAATCCTGGATGATCTGGCCATCGACCAGCCGCAGGATGATGGTGTCAGGATTGTTGCGGAGCGCCATGAACTCGCCCTGCCGCGCCGAGATCGACAGCACCTGGCCCCTGGAGTTGGCGACCCTGGCGAAAATGCCGATCAGCTGGCGCCCTTCGTCGCTGCTCTGCTCGATGCGCAGCGCCATGCGGTCCTTCAGCGTGGTGAACTCGCCGATCTTTATCGATGCGCCCAATGCGCCAGAGCGCAGTTCGAATTGCAGCTGCTCGTAATAATAGCGCGACAGCGGCTGAAGATAGCCGACGACGAAGAGGTTCACCGTCATCAACGCCAGCGTGATCAGATAAGGCTCCCGCAGCAGCCGGTTATAGCCCAGCCCGACCGCGCGCATGACATCGAGCTCGGATGAGGTGGCCAGCTTGCGGAAGGCGAGCAATATGCCCAGCATCAGCCCCAGCGGAATGGCGACGCTGGCATATTCGGGCAGTAGCCCGGCGAGCATCTGGAACACCACGCTAACCGGCCCGCCCTCGCTGGCGACGAAATCGAACAGCTTGAGCATCTTGTCGAGCACGAGCAGCGAGGCGGCAATGACAAACACCGCCAGCATCGGCATCAGCACCAGCCGGAAGATATAGCGGTCTGTGGCGGTGAGGAATTTCAAGGGGGCGTTTCGCAAACTGGCTGGACTGCGATCGCCCTAGGCCCTTGCTGGCAGACCGGCAAGCGCGGCGCGGATGGCCGTTAGACCTTCCTCAGCGTGCCGTGGCCTGCGCTCAGGCCTTTTCCAGCGTGCCGTGGCCTGCGCTCAGGCCTTTTCCAGCGTACATTGCAGCGGGTGCTGGTTGCGATGGGCGAAATCCATCACCTGGTTCACCTTGGTCTCGGCGATCTCATAGGGAAAAATGCCGCAGACGCCGACGCCCTTCTGGTGGACGTGCAGCATCACCCGCGTTGCCTGCTCCAGATCCATGGAAAAGAAGCGCTTGAGCACCATCACCACAAATTCCATCGGGGTGTAATCGTCGTTGAGCAGCAGCACTTTGAACATGCTGGGCTTTTTCGGCTTGGTGCGGGTTTTGGTGGCGACACCGAGTTGGTCCCGGCCGCCGCCGTCACCGCCGCCGCCGGGCGTATCCTCGTTCCCACCAGAACAGAGGGGCCCACCAAAACAGAGGGGGCCGGCGCAGACGGGTGCGGGCCAGAACGAATCTGCCGGTTTGAAACGCAATGTCATGGCAATAGGATATCGCATCGGAGGGTCACAAAACAAGCCGTCGATGTCAGACAATGATTGGGCAATAGCAAACGGGCCGGACGGTATGATACCGTCCGGCCCGCGCGTGTGGCTTACCGGGTTTGGGAGGGGAGGCCGGTAGGCCGGAAATCAGGCGGCCTTCTTGACCTTCTCGACGGCCAGGCTGGCGCGTGCAGAGAGCGGCGCGAAGGCTTCGCTGGCCAGCTTGAGCACGGCTTCGCTGTTCCTCCCGCCGAAATCGAAGGCGTGGTCGAAGTTGCGGCGCACGATCGAGGTCTGGATGCGGATGAAATCGACCGGCGACTTGACGGCGGCCAGTTCCTTGACGTCGGCAGTCACGGTTTCATAGGCCGACTTGCCTTCGGCGGCATAGGTCTTGCCCAGGTCCTGGAGGCCGGCACCAAGGATCTTGCCCGAGGTGACCAGGGCATCGACATTGCCCTTGGTGAAGGCGCTGGCCTCACCATAGATGGCGCTGCCCTTGGCGAGAGCCAGCTTGGCCTTGGCCTGCACATCGGCTGCGGCACTCTTGACGGTCTTGGTGAAGTCGTTGGTTTGCTTGGTGGCCATGATGGCTTCCTTGATCTTGAGAACGGGGAATTTGAGAATGGGATTGGATTTGGATACAGGTTTGATTTTCGGCGTTGCGGTCTTGACCGGCTTGGTAACGACCGGCTTGGCGGCGACGGCAGGCTTGATGGGCTTGGCAACCACGGTCTTCTTCGCGCTTGCCGCACGCTTGGCGGCGATGCGCTTCTTCGCGGTAACAGGCTTCTTGGCGATGACGGGCTTTTTGGCAGCTGCCGGAGCAGGCGCTGCGACCTTTACCGGCTGCTTTACCACCGGCGGTTTGGGCGGCATCACCAGATCGGCTTCCAGCTCGGCGGGAAGCGCGGTCACTGGGACGGCAATCTGGGCGGCGACGGCTTTGGGGGCCGTATCGACCGCGCTGGCGCGCTTGGGCTTGGCTGGGAACTCGAGCGGCGCAGGGCGCTCGCTTGCCACGGCATCGGCCTTGGCTACAGCGCTTTCGGCTGCGGCGGCATAGGCTTTTTCGGCAGATTCGCTGCCGGAATTGTCCATGGCTTCTGGCATGGCTGCGCTATCCTTCTGTCACTTTCCGCGAGGCACGGCTTATGTTGCAATGCACCATTTATGCATTGCGCCTGCGAAGTCAAGCAAAAATGTTGCAGTGCAGCAAAAGGCGGTTAGCCGGTGTTCTTACTACGACGACTAGCGCATCCGCACGTAGCGGCCCGGCGCATCCTCGATGACCCTGTCGCCTTTCCCCCCCGGCAGCCGCTTGCCTTTGGCGGCAACCTGCGCCGGATCGCGTGTCCGCAGCCAGGCCGCCCAATGCGGCCACCAGCTGCCCTTGTGCTCCTCTGCTCCCGCAGTGAAGGCGGCGAGACTCTCCGTCTCGCCCGGATTGGTCCAGTGCTGGTATTTTCCCGACGCCGGAGGATTGACCACCCCGGCAATATGGCCCGAACCCGCCAGCACGAAAGTCCATGGCCCCGCCAGATATTTGGTCAGCTTCCAAACGCTTTCGGGCGGGGCGATGTGATCTTCGCGGCCCGCCTGAATGTAGCTGGGGGTGGCGATCAGGCGCAAGTCGATGGGCGTGTCCAGCGCAGACAGCGAGTCGGCGGTGACCAGCCGGTTGTCGCGATAGAGATCGCGCAAATAGGCCTCCTGCCATTTGGCCGGCAAATTGGTGACATCGCCGTTCCAGTGCAGCAGATCGAAGGCGGGATAGTCCTCGCCGAGCAGATAGTGCTTGACTGCCGGTGCCCAGATCAAATCCTGCGCGCGCAGCAGATTGAAGATCGCGGCCATATAGCGCCCGTCGAGAAAGCCTTGCGGTGCGTGCTTGCCGATCGCCGCAATTTGCATGTCATCGACGAAATGCTTGAGGTCGCCCGCCTCGGAGAAATCGACCTGGGCGGTGAAGAAGGTAGCGCTTTTGAAGCGGTCTGCCGCGCCGCGCCGGGCGGCGATGGCCAGAGTGGCGGCCAGCGTGGTGCCGGCGACGCAATAGCCGATCACATGGACAGCTGGCACTTTGAGCCGGTCACGGATCGCATCTACGGCATCGGTCTGCGCGGCGATGTAATCGTCCCACACCACATCGGCCATGGTCTCGTCGGCCGACTTCCACGAAACCATGAACACCGTGATGCCCTGCTCGACCACCCAGCGCACGAAGCTCTTGGCCGGGTTGAGGTCGAGGATATAGAAACGGTTGATCCAGGGCGGAAAGATCACCAGCGGGGCGGCCAGCACCTTGTCCGTCACCGGCGCATATTGAATCAGCTGATAGAGCGGCGTTTCATGGACCACCTTGCCGGGCGTAATCGCAATGTTCTCGCCAATCCGGAAAGCTTCCTGATCGGTATGGGTGAGCTGGCCGCGCTTCAGGTCGGCGATAAGGTGTTCCAGCCCTTTGACCAGGCTGGCGCCCTGGGTCTCGATCGCCTTGCCCAGCGCAACCGGGTTGGTCAGCGCAAAATTGGCGGGCGAGAGCGCATCGGCAAGCATGCCGATCGCAAAGCGCAGTTGCTCGCGCTTTTCCGGCTCGATGTCTTCTGCAGTGTCGGCAAGAGCAGACATTTGCTCGGCCAGCATCAGGTAAGTCTGGTGAAGCAGTGCAAAGAAGGGCTGCTCCCGCCAGGCGGGATCGGCGAAGCGGTGATCTTTGCGCGGCAGTTCGGCCTTTCGCGGCAGTTCGGTTTTGTCCTGGCCGGTCTCGCATGCTTCGGGGCTGACACCATATTGGCCGAGTATGCCCTGCCACAGCATAAGGCTGTCATCCCACAGGCTTTGCAGTCTCTCGGGCTTGGCCAGCGGCAACTGCCGCAACATGTTTTGGGAAAATTGCGGCCAGTTCTGGATATCCGGTCCAAATGAGCTTTGCCCATCGCCGAGCTGCGCCGCCTGCCCTTGCAGAAATTCCAGCCAGAGCTCTTGCAGACGCTTCGCCGAATTCATCCACCCGCCCGCCGCGTTTGTTTGCGCTTCGCCGTTGTTGCCGGGCGAAGCGGGCATGAACTGGCCGAACAGCTGCTGGACCATCCCCGCCTGCTTCTCCAGCAGTTCGGCAAAGGCATCCGTCATGCCGCCATCTTTGCTGGCATCCCCGGTCATCTCTGTCCTAACAGGTCATCTGTGTCCTAACAGAAGGTCAGCGCGCGATGCACTGCGCCTGGCCAGCCTTGCGGTAATTGGCATGGAATTTGGGCATATTGTCCGACCTTTCGCCAAAGTCGTAGCCATTGCCCAGATAGAGCTCGATCCGCCGCCCGCCTGGAGCGTCTGAATCTTCGTAGTTATCCAGCATGACATTCTTGCGCTCTGCGCCCCATTTACCGTGGCCGCGCAGCGAATCCGAACCATCGGCATGCGCCATCAGGAAGCGGAACAGGGTGGTGCCGCAGCGTCCCCGGTCATCGACGCTGACGCCGCAGAAATCCCTGCCGCAGGGCGCGACGTCGATGGTCTTGTAGAGCCTGCCTCTGGCGGTGAACACCGGCCGGTCTTCCGAAACCGCCCAGCGCCCGAAGTAGGGGCTGGGCCCGGAGGCAGCAGCAGGCGAACCTGCGATGAGATGGGCGGCCCCGGCGAGCGCCGCCGCACCGCAAACAAGCTGCATCGACAGGCGGGTAATCCGGTGGGATAAGGCGTTCATGGCATTCTCCGGCTTAGAGTCTGTTTCGCTGTTAAGCCCGGTCAAGCGGGCGCTGCGCTGGGTGATCCTAGCAGCAATCGCCGCCTTTGTAATCATGGCGGCGATAAAGGCGCTTACCGCGGCATTCCTGAACGACGACTTTCCAGAAAGTCTGGCGATCAAGGTCGAACTGATGCCGATCATTTTCCCGCTGCACATGCTCAGCGGGGGCCTGGCATTGCTGCTGGTGCCACTCGCCATCGCCTTGCGCCGCCGCCCGCGCTGGCATCGCATTGCCGGGCGTGTGGCCGCCGCCGATGTGCTGATTGCCGGGATCACCGCGCTGCCGGTGGCGCTGGTCGTGCCGGTAACGCCGTGGTCAGCGGCGGGCTTCACTGCGCAGGGCTGCGCCTGGCTTGCGCTGCTGGTTTTCGGCCTGTGGAACATTCGCCATGGTCGCGTCGCTGCGCACCGGGCAATGATGGTGATGCTGGCCGCAACAACTTCGGGTGCGATTTTTTTCCGCATCTATCTCGCTTTGTGGGCGATTTTCGCGCAAGGAAAACACTTCGAGATGTTTTACGCATGCGACGCGTGGATTGCCTGGCTATTGCCGCTTGGTATCAGCGCGTGGCTGATGAGACAGAATGGCACCTGGCGAAGCATTCCCGTATAGGCCGACATAGGCCGACATAGGAATGCCGCGCCCGGCGCAACACCGCAGGATAAGGCCGAAATGTCCGACGAGTTCTACCGCATCAAGCGTCTGCCGCCCTATGTCATCAATGAAGTGAATGACATGCGCGCCGCAGCCCGCCAGGCGGGGCGGGACATCATCGACCTGGGCATGGGCAACCCCGATCTGCCGCCGCCTGCCCATGTCATCGACAAGCTGTGCGAGGTTGCGCAGAAGCCCAATGCGCATGGCTATTCGGCTTCGGCGGGCATTCCCGGCATCCGCAAGGCGCAGGCCAATTATTATGCCCGCCGCTTCGGCGTCGAGCTCGATCCGGCGACTGAAGTCGTGATGACGATGGGCTCGAAGGAAGGTCTGGCCAGCATGGCGACGGCGATGACCGCGCCGGGCGATGTCGTGCTCGCACCCAATCCGAGCTATCCGATCCACACTTTCGGCTTCATCATTGCAGGCGCAACCATCCGTTCGGTGCCGACCACGCCCAATGAGGACTACTGGCGTGCGCTCGACCGGGCGATGGCCTTCACCGTGCCGCGCCCCTCGGTGCTGATCGTCAACTATCCGTCGAACCCGACGGCAGAGACAGTCGACCTTGCTTTCTACGAACGGCTGGTTGCCTGGGCCAAGGAGAACAAGGTCTGGGTGCTGTCCGATCTTGCCTATTCCGAGCTCTATTACGACGACATTCCCACGCCCTCGATCCTGCAGGTTCCGGGCGCGAAGGGCATCGCGGTCGAGTTTACCTCGATGAGCAAGACCTATTCGATGGCCGGCTGGCGCGTCGGCTTCGCGGTCGGCAATGCCAGACTGATCGCCGCGCTCAAGCGGGTGAAGAGCTATCTCGACTATGGCGCCTTCACCCCGATCCAGGCGGCTGCCTGCGCCGCGCTCAACGGCCCGCAGGATATCGTCGAGAAGAACCGCGAGCTCTACCGCAAGCGCCGCGACGTGCTGGTCGAGAGCTTCGGCCGGGCGGGCTGGGATATTCCCTCGCCCAAGGCCTCGATGTTCGCCTGGGCGCCGTTGCCGCCAGCGCTGAAAGAGATGGGCAGCCTCGAGTTTTCCAAGCAGCTGCTGACCCATGCCGAAGTCGCGGTCGCGCCCGGCGTCGGCTATGGCGAAGAGGGCGAGGGTTTTGTCCGCATCGCCATGGTCGAAAACGAACAGCGGCTGCGCCAGGCGGCGCGCAATGTGAAGCGTTACCTCGCCAGCATGGGGATCAACAGCTCGGCAGCCTGAGATCGGCGCGAATTGACCTCGGCCCGGGCAAATGGCACTCTGCCCGGTAGTGATGGCCTTGGGAGGGCTCGTGGATTGCGGATTATTCGATGCCGATGAGCATTGCTACGAGGCCGAAGACATCTTCACCCGCTATGCCAGTCAGAGGATGCAGACGGAGAAATACATTCGCTGGTTCAGCGAGCTCGACGGCAAGCGCGCTGTGCGCCGGTGAAAGTCCTCGACCTCAGCTGCGATGTCGCGGGGCGGTTCGCGGCGAAGCTGTTTGCCTGGGGCGGGGCGGAGGTTCTGCACTGCGTAGCTGATGTGGAGGTTGCGGATTCGCTCTCGTTCTATCTCGATGCGGGCAAGCAGGCAGCCTCCCCCGCACAGCTTTCCGCGCTGCTGAACCAATGCGATCTGGTGTTCACCTCCTTCGACCGGGGCGAATATTTTGGCCAAGCCAGGGGCCTCGCCATTCCGGACACCGCCGTCCACGTCACCACTTCCAGCTTCGGCACCACCGGGCCCTATGCCAATTGGCGCGGGGGTTCGCTGGCCGACTGGGCGGCGGGTGGCTATCTCTACATCACCGGCGATCCGGACCGCGAGCCCTTGTCTGGCCCCGAAAACATGTGCGCCTATGCCGCCGGCTATACCGCCGCCTTCGGGGCAGAAGCGGCGCTGATCGACCAGATGCGCACGGGGTGGGGGCGGCATCTCGATATTTCGACCATGGAAGCGATGCTACTGCTCCACCAATCGACCTTCGCGCGCACGGCGGCGGGCGGGCTGCGGCAGCGGACCGGGCGCTACACCGAGGTCTATCCGCTGACCGTGCTGCCCTGCCGCGATGGCCATGTTTCGCTCGGTGTGGTCACCGACGTGGAGTTCGACAGACTGTGCATCGCCATCGGCCACCCCGAGCTACCAATCGATCCGCGCTTTGCCGACAAGCCAGCGCGCTGGGACAATCGCGATACCCTGGACGGGGTTCTCGGGCAGTTTCTGATGGAACATGATGCCGACGATATTGTCGATCACATGCAGGCCAGCGGTGTCGCCTGCTCCAAGGTTACTAGCGCCCTCGACATCGCCCGCAATCCCCAGCTCGCCCATCGCGGCTTTTGGGAGGAAGTGGCGGGCGGCGGCGTCATGCCGGGCTATCCACTGCGCTGTTTTCATCCGTTTCGCGAAACTGGCGAGGTCGAATCTCCCCTCCCGCATGCGGGAGGGGTCGGGGGAGGGCCTGTTGGACAAAGCTCGAAAACAGGCCCTCCCCTTGCCCCTCCCGCAGGCGGGAGGGGAACTGCCGGCGACCTCCCGCTTGCTGGCATCCGCGTGCTCGATTTCACCATCTTCTGGGCGGGGCCAAGCGCCACCCGCACGCTCGCCGATCTTGGCGCCGAGGTGATCTGGGTCGAGCGGCCCGGCTCGCGGCTCGACACGCATATCGAACCGGGCACTGCCGCCGCGCCAATCGACGTCATGCAGCACCTCTATGCGACCAAGATGTATCGCGGAAAGCAGAGCATCATGCTCGATCTGGAGAAGACCGAAGACCGTGCCGTCGCTCATGCACTCGCCCGCGAGGCGCATATTGTCGTCGAGAATTTCCGGCCGGGCGTGGCGGACAGACTGGGCATCGGCCCACAGGAACTGGCGAAGATCAACCCGGCGCTGGTCTATGTCTCGCTGTCCGGCTGGGGAGCCGAGGGCCCCTGGGCAGACTGGCGATCCTACGGGCCTTCGATCGAGGCGGCTTCCTCGATCGAGGGGCGCACCGGGTACCCTGCCAAAGATGGTGGAGGCGAACCTCTGCGCCTCGGCCATACCTTACCCGATGCTACCGGCGGCCTCGCTGGAGCGCTGGCGGCGCTGCGGGGCCTGCGGAACCGCATATCGACTGGGCAGGGCGGCTGGTACGACATCTCCCAGCTTGAGGCCTATGCCGCTATGTCGGGGGAAGGCATCCTCGAAGCGACGCGCCATGGCCGCGGGATTGGACGCGTCGGCAACCGCTCGCGTTTCGGCGCGGTGCAGGGCGTATTCCCCTGCCGGGGCGAGGACCAGTGGATCGCTATTCGCCTGGAAGATGAGGCCGATTGCGTCCGTTTTGCGCAATTCAGCGGGATCGCTGAAGTGCTGCTCCCCGATCCGGACCGTGCCGAACCAGCCATCGCAGCCTTCACTCAACCCCAGGAAAAAGCGGAGTTGGCTGCACAATTGCAGGCTGAGGGCCTCCAGGCCTTCCCGGTCCTCGATGCCCATGAGCTCGCGGCGGACACCCACCTCGCCGAGCGTGGCTATTTTCTCCAGATCCAGGCGGGGACAAGAAGCTACGCGATGCCTGGTACGCCGCTGGCCGCGACCCCGCGCATGGCCGACGCCACCCTGCCCGCGCCTCGCCCCGGCGAACAGGCTGGTGCCATCCGATCCGCCCTCACTGTAACAGGCTGACATCATGAAATATCCCGAAATCCTCTCGATCTCCCCCGCCCCCGCCGAATTCGTCTATGCGGCGGATGACACGATCCTCTATGCCCTCGGCCTGGGGGCCGGCGGCAAGCCCGACGAACTGCCATTCGTCTATGAAAAGAACCTGCGCGCGCTGCCGACTTTCGCGGTGCTGATGGGCGGCGGCGCGAGCGATTTCATCACGCAGGGCGGCATCGATTCCACCCGCATGGTTCATGGCGAACAGCGGCTGACGATCCACAAGCCCTTGCCTGCGACGGGCCGGATGCTGACCACATCGCGCCTGCTTGGCGTGGTCGACAAGGGCAAGGAGAAAGGCGCGCTGGTTATTGTCGAAAGCGCGGCCAGCGATGCGGTGAGCGGCGCGCTTCACGCCACGACCGTGATAACGCTGTTCTGCCGGGGCGATGGCGGCTTCGGCGGGCCGAGCGATGGCGATCTGCCGCTCCATGCCATACCGGACATGCCCCACGATCTCGACGTGACGATCCAGACTCTGCCCCAGCAGGCTGCGATCTATCGTCTAAGCGGCGACAAGAACCCGCTCCACATCGATCCCGAAATGGCGACATCTGTCGGCTTTCCCGGGCCGATCCTGCATGGCCTGTGCACCTATGGCATCGCCTGCCGCGCAATCATGCAGGCCTATTGTGACAATGATCCGGCCAGAATCGCACGCTTAGATATGCGCTTTTCCGCGCCAGTCTATCCGGGCGAGGCAATCACCACCCGCGTCTGGCGCGATGGCAGTGAGCTGTCGTTCGAATGCCTGATTGCGACACGCGGCGCGACGGTGATCCGCAACGGGCTGTGCGTGCTGAAAGACTGAAAAGATCTAGAGTCCGTTGACATCCTCAAGCATGGCAGATGCGCCGTGTTCGGCATCGGGGGCATTGGCCCGCAGGATCGCGAAGAGTTCGCGGCCCGTACCGGCAGTCTGCGGCGGCGGCATGGCGGGGGTGCGGGCGGTGAAGTCCGCAGTGGTGGAAAGCGTACCGTCGCGGGCACAGAGGCGGACGATGTCGCCGTCCTGCAGCAGCGCCAGCGAGCCACCTCGCAGCGCTTCGGGGCAGACATGGATCGCGGCGGGAACCTTGCCCGATGCCCCGGACATGCGCCCGTCGGTGACCAGCGCGACCTTGTGGCCGCGATCCTGGAGCACGCCCAAGGGCGGGGTCAGTTTGTGCAGCTCGGGCATGCCGTTGGCGCGCGGGCCTTGGAAGCGCACGACGACGACGACGTCGCGGTCGAGTTCGCCTGCCTTGAAAGCTTGCTGCACAGCGTCCTGCGTCTCGAATACCCGGCACGGGGCCTCGATGGTCCAGCGCGCTTCATCGACCGCGCTGGTCTTGAACGTCGCGCGGCCGAGATTGCCCTGGACCAGCCGCATGCCGCCATCGGGCAGGAAGGGCGCGGATACCGGGCGCAGCATGGCGGCATCGCCCGCTTCGGCCGGGGTCGACCGCCACGCCAGCGCCCCACCGTCATCGAGGAACGGCTCCTGCGCATAGGCCGCCATGCCGCCCTCGGTCACGGTCAGCACATCGCCATGCACTAGCCCCGCATCCAGCAGTTCGCGCACGACATAACCCATACCGCCCGCCGCGTGGAAGTGGTTCACATCGCCCTCGCCATTGGGATAGACCCGGGCGATCAGCGGCACCGCAGCGGAGAGTTCGTCGAGGTCGCCCCAGTCGAGCAGGATGCCCGCTGCCCGCGCCATGGCGGGAAGATGGATGGCGTGGTTGGTCGAGCCGCCGGTCGCCAGCAGACCGACGCAGGCGTTGACCACGGCCTTTTCGTCGACCACCCGCGCCATCGGGCGGGGATCGCCCCCGCCCTTGCCTGTCGCCGCCAACCGGTGCACCGCCGCGCGGGTCAGGGCCTGTCGCAGCGGCGTGTTCGGCGGCACGAAGGCCGCGCCTGGCATGTGCAGCCCCATCAGCTCCATCATCATCTGGTTGGAATTGGCGGTGCCATAGAAGGTGCAGGTGCCAGGCGCATGATAGCTGGCGCTCTCACTTTCGAGCAGCTCCTCGCGGCTGGCCTTGCCCTCGGCATAGCGCTGGCGGACCTTCTGCTTGTCCTTGTTGGCCAGCCCCGAGGGCATCGGCCCGGACGGAATGAAAATCGCGGGCAGATGGCCGAAGCGCAGCGCGCCGATCACCAGCCCGGGGACGATCTTGTCGCAGATACCGAGCAGCGCCATGCCGTCGAACATGGCATGGCTCATGGCGATGGCGGTCGACATGGCGATGATGTCGCGGCTGAGCAGCGACAGCTCCATGCCATCCTGCCCTTGCGTCACCCCGTCGCACATCGCGGGAACCCCGCCCGCAACCTGCGCGGTGGCCCCGTTCTCACGGGCATAGAGCTTCATCGCCTCGGGATAGCGGCCATAAGGCTGATGGGCGGAGAGCATATCGTTATAGGCGGTGACGATAGCGATGTTGGCCCCCCGCGTGGAGGCGATGGCGGGTTTGTCCTCCAGCGCGGCGGCGAAGCCGTGCGCGAGATTGGAGCAGGACAGGAAGCTGCGGTTACCATGCTTGTCGCCCTCGCGTTCCATCAGCTCGAGATAGCGTCGGCGGCTGTCGCGCGACTTGTCGATGATGCGCTGGGTGACGCGCTCGATGGCGGGGTGGAGGTTACTCATGCCACGTCACTCCGTCGCGTTCGGCCAGGGCAATTGCCGCGCTCGGCCCCCAGCTGCCTGCGGTATAGGGCTTCGGCGTCACCGCGTGATCCGCCCAGCTCGCGCGGATCGCGT
>JAHFPT010000095.1 GCA_023266625.1 Novosphingobium sp.
CCGGCCCGTGCATGGCGCGCAACGCTTGCCCGCGCGCGCGCATTTCTTCCTCATAGAGCCCGAACAGCTTGGGATTGGCCGGGGCAAAGCCCAAATCGAAGCGCGCCGCGCGCCGCGCCGAGGCCTTGACCCCGCCGCCAACCAGCAGGATATCCTTCGGATCCTGGATGGGCAGCGGGCGCACCAGGATGTCTCGCCCCTCGCCGTCCGTCGCCTCGCCCGACAGCGCGCGCAGGATCGTCTCGATGCCGCGGTCCATAAGCTTTGCCCGGTCGTGCAGCGAAACGCCGAAGCGGGTGAATTCGGAAGGCACATAACCCGCGCCAAGAATTACCTCGACCCGTCCCTGACTGATCTGATCGACGATAGCGATGTCCTCGGCCACTTTCAGCGGATCGTGCAGCGGTAATATCACCGCACCGAGGTTGATGCGGATGCGCGAGGTGCGCGCCGCTGCCGCCGCGCCCATCAGGAATGGGTTGGTCAGGTAGCCATCGTCGCAACCGTGGTGCTCCATGAAGCCGGCCTTGGTCACGCCGATCCGGTCGCCGAATGCGGCCATTTCCAGCGCGGCGGCATAGAGTTCGCGCGCGGGCGCGCCGAACGAAGGCGCGCGCATGTCGAAGAACAGGCTGGTGCGAAACTTGCTCATATCACGCATTCCTCCTTGCCCCGAGCCTATCGCGGCGCTTTGTCGCGGGCGCTCCAGAAAGCGTCCCAGCTTGGCCAGAGGTCCGGCAATTGCCCGACCTGCAACTTGCCCGGATCGACGTTGACCCCGGCACCGTGTCCGGGCCTGGTCAACGCATCGACCATGTACCAGCGCTGGAGCTTGCGCCGCTTGAAATACCAGGCGCCATCGCGGCGCACATAATTGTCCCAGTACTGGATTTTTCCGACGTGCCATTCGCCGTTCATTTCCAGTTCGTCATGGCAGGTGACGACGCCGTTTGCCTCTTCCGCCGAGACGAAATCGATCACATGATTGCCGACGAAGTGGATCGAGGCGCCGAAGCGTTCGAGCGAACGGCCGTACCACTCCTTGATCGCCTCGCGGCCGTGGCTGTCCCTGCCGACGCGAACATCTTCCACGAACAGCGCGGCCAGATCGTCCAGATTGCGGGTATCGACCGCCAGCGCATAGCGCGAGGCGAGCTGACGAATCTGGTCCAGCGCCTCCATCCGGTCGAGGCGTTCCTCAAGGGTGGCGGGTTGCCACTCCGATTGCACTGTCATGCCACCTGCTCCTCTTTTAATTCTAATCGTTGAACGGGCATGGTGGCGCAATAACAGTCGATTGATCTCATGCGGAATCCGCATGCGGTCATTGGATCATTCGGCGAGTCCGGCCCGTCCTGAGCGGCACACCCGCCGATCAGGCCTCGATCACGCTGCCGTAGTTCGGCTTGACCGATGCCATGGGGAACGGCGCCAGCGTCTTGCGCAGGGTCCGCGCCGGGCCTTCGACCAGAACATTGGGGCGGGCGTGCTGCAGGGCAAGGTTATCCCACATGACCAGGTCCCCCTCCTGCCAATCGTGCGCCAGTTCCTTGCCCTTGGCATAGAGGTGTTCGAACAGCGCATCCAGCAGCGCGTCGCTTTCGTCTGCGGGCAGATCGGCGATGCGCTGAGTGGTCTGCTGGCAGACATAGAGGATCGTCTTGCCGGTGCGCGGATGGGTGTAGGCGATCGGCGTGGTCGCGAAATCCTCACCTGTATCGTAAGTCGAGACCAGAACATCCATATCGCCGTCAGCGCGCTTGCGATAGACTTCGGGATCATAGTGCTGGATGGCGGAGCGGTACTCAACCATTTCGCGCAGGTTATCGGGCAGGGTTTCCCAAGCCTCGACCGCGCTCACGAACATCGTCGGGGTCGTCGGCTGGCCGACTTCCCGGCCATAAAGCGAGATCAGATCGACACGGTCTTTGGCCGACCACATCTGGTCCGAATGATAGAGCAGTCGGCCATAAGGCGCCGCGCCGGCCGGCTCGCGGTTGGAAATAAGGAAATTGTCCTTGACGAACAGCGCGTCGGGATCGGGCACGTCGTTGCCGATCAGCAGTTCGGAGAGATAGGTCTGGAACTTGATGTCCACCGGCGTGTTGCGGAACACCAGCAGGCCGCGCGCATCGAACAGCGCACGCAGGATGGCAATCGTTTCTTCGTCGAGCGGGATGCGCGGCTCAAGGCCGGATACTTCGGCGCCGAATGCAGGCGTCAGGTCCCTTGCTATGATCGCGGACATTGTCTCATTCTCCATTAGCATCTCAGGCGGAATGTGCGGCCGCCCCGTTTACTCGTGTGAACTTCACACGCGAAGGCATCACCACGTCAGCATGACATGATCGACGCCGCCGCCAACCCGGGTGTTGTCGATCCGCAGTTCTGACGGATCGTCGGCCAGCCGAACGTTCGGGAAACGTTTGAACAGCGATAAGAACACGGTCGTGAGCTCCATGCGCGCAAGGCTCATGCCCAGGCACCTGTGGCTGCCATGGCCGAACGAGAGGTGAGTGGTGTTCTTGCGGGTGGGATCGAATTCCTCGGGCCTCTCGAACATGGCTGGATCGCGGTTGGCAGCGCTTTCGGCAATGATCACGAGATCGCCCCGGCGGATCGTAACGCCGCCGATCTCGATGTCCTCGTTGGCATAGCGCATCAGACCATAATTGTGCGCCGATGTAGTACGGAGCACTTCCTCGACCACCTGATCGATCCGGCCCTCGGGATCGGCCATCAGCCAGTCGCGGCGAGCAGGATCGCTGAGCAGGTAGAGCACGCCGAAGTCCATGCGCACCACGGTCGTCTCATGGCCCGGAAACACGAGGCCGGCGGCAAATGACTCAAGCGGTCGGGAGGCGAAGAAATCGGGATCTTCGTTTTGCGCGCGAACGAAATCGGAAATCAGGTCCTGCCCGAGATTGTCGCGCTTCTGCACAACCAGCTCGCGCATGTATTCGGTCAGCTCGGCGGCGGCAGCCCTGGCGTCCGATCCGTTGTTGGTTGCGCCCATCCGGTGCGACAGCGCGATAATGTAATCGCCATCCTTGATGGGAAAGCCCAGCAAGGCAGTGATTACCAGGACGGGCAGCCGGAAGCCGAGCAATTCATGGAAATCGACTGGCATGCCCGGGTTTTTGTCATGCGCAGCCTGCATGTCATCAAGGCAGCTATCGGTCAGACTCTGCACCCATTCATGGAGCATCGTCATCCGGCGAGGTGTGAAGCCGGGCGTGAGAAGCTTGCGCATGCGCACCATCTGGTCTTCGAAATCCATCCCGCCCATGGGATGGGAATGGATCGCGGCATCCGACATGCGCGCCGCGTTCTTGGGATCATGATGGGTGTAATAACCGAAGCGGCGATCCGAGAAGGCGATCTTGGCTTCGTCATAGGCGACCACGACCCACGCCGGATCGCCGGTTGGCGTAGTGACCGGAATGATCGGGGCCCGCTCGCGCAGCTTGGCATAGACCGGCGAAATATTGAGCACGTCCTCGCGCGGAAACGGAATTTGCAGCTTTTCAACCGCTGAACTGGCCATGATTCGTCCTCTCGTCACTTGTCTCACCCGCACCGCAATCCCTGCGAAGTGCGCAAGCACGACTCAATGTGGGTGTTGAGTACCACATATTACTAGACTACTAAAAAGATGCAAGCTACCAGATCGTGAATTCGCGCTTTTCTTCTGACCTGTCACCGGCCCGCACAACGGCCCGGGCCACCCTACCGACTGGAACACCATGGCACACCTGTCGATCCTGGATCTTTGCCCGATAATCGACGGCGACACTATAACCGATGCCCTCGCCCGCTCGCGCGAGTTGGCCCAGGCTGCGGAACGGCTCGGCTATCACCGCTACTGGATTTCCGAACATCACAATATGGTCGGCACCGCGAGTGCCGCCACTTCGGTGATGATCGGCCATGTCGCATCGGCAACCACCACGATGCGGATCGGATCGGGCGGTATCATGCTGCCAAACCATGCGCCGCTGGTCGTCGCCGAACAGTTCGGCACGCTCGCCGCGCTGCATCCCGGGCGAATCGACCTTGGGCTGGGCCGCTCGCCGGGCACCGATATGATGACCGTGCAGGCACTGCGGCGCGATCCGCGCGGGGCGGAAAACTTTGCGCGCGACCTCGCCGAGCTCCAGTTCTTTCTGGGCAAACCCGTGCCGGATCAGCCGGTCAGGGCGATCCCGGGCCAGGAAGCCGATCTGCCGATCTGGCTGCTGGGATCGAGCCCGTCCAGCGCCAGGCTCGCGGCGGAAAAGGGCATGTCTTTCGCCTTTGCCGCGCATGTCACGCCCAACGGCCTGATGGAGGCGATCAAGCTCTACCGCTCCAGCTTCGTCCCCGTCGCCGGATCGCAGCCGCATTTCATGCCCTGCATCAATGTCTTCGCCGCCGAAACCGACGAAGCGGCCCGCCGCCATTTCTCCTCGGCGCTGATCGGCCTGGTCAATTTCTTCCGGGGCAGGATGGGGCCGGTCCAGCCCCCGGTCGATAATATCGAGGCCCTGTGGACGCCGCAGGAAAAGGCGACGATCGAACACATGCACCATTATACCATCGCCGGATCGCCCAGGACCGTGGAGCAGCGCCTGCGCGCTTTCATTGCCCAGACCGGAGCCGACGAAATCATGATCGCGGGCAATTTCCATGATCCCGCCGCGCGCATCCGCTCGCTCGAGCTGATCGCCGGGATTGACCTAGGGAACTGACCTCACAAACGAGCCCGGTTCCCGAGGTTCCCGCGATCACAGAACCTGGCAGGCTTCCTCGAATGACAGGCGCGGGTTGCGTGGCCAGACGCCAGACGGATCGCCATGGCCGACAGCACAAATGAAGTTCGACTTGATGCGACCTTCAGGGAAAAACTCCGCGTCCACACCGGCATTGTTGAAGCCTGAGATCGGCCCGCAATCGAGGCCTAATGCGCGCGCCGCCATGATGAAATAGGCACCCTGCAACGAACCGTTGCGGAACGCGGTTTCGTTAGCCATTTGCTCGTCGCTGGCGAAATAGGCCTTCATCGCTACACCTGCCGCGGGGAACAGCTGCGGCATCTTGTCACCGAAATCGAGGTCATGGGCGATGATCACGCTGACTGGCGCGGCCATAATCTTGTCGACATTGGTCGGTGCGATGTGAGATTTCAGCCGCTCCTTGGCCGCATCGCTGACGACCATGACAAAGCGGGCCGGGCAGCCATTCGCCGAAGTCGGCGCCATCCGTGCAAGATCATAGACCTGCCGCAGCAGGTCCTCGCTGACCGGATCGGGTTTCCAGGCATTCTGCGTTCTCGCCTCGTTAAACAGTTGGTCTAGTGCTTCGTTGTTGATCGCCTTGCCGTTCACGCAAATCTCCTGTCGTTCGATAACTTTTTGCCGCCAAACGGGAATCCGTTCCGCCGCCATGCACATGGTTTCCGCGCGGCGATTCGCTTCGCTGCGCGGAGATTTCGGGTGTCTAGATTACAGGTCCGGCGAAACCACGCGCGTCTCTTCGACCCGCCCGCCATCGATCGGCAGAATCGAGCCGGTGACGAAGGACGCCGCCGACGAGGCCAGGTAGAGTGCGCCCATCGCGACATCTTCGGGCAGGCCAAGCCTGCGTACGCGCGCTGCCTGCATCGCAATCTGGCGGACTTCCGGTCTCGCCTCGAAGACCCTGGCAAGCGCCGGCGTTTCGATCGGGCCCGGAATGATGCCGTTGACCCTGACTTTCGGCCCAAGATCGGCCGCCATCAGCTTGGTCATCTGGGACAGGGCCATCTTGGAGACATAATAAGCGAGATTGCCGCGCGGCGAGCTGTAGGCCCCGGGCGACAGAATGGTGATGACGCTCGCCCCGGGCCGCGCCAGCAGGTGCGGCAGGGCCAGCCGCGTCAGTTCGAACGGCATCGAGACGATCAGGCGGAAATGCTCTTCTAGCACCTGGTAGGTCGTATCGACGAAGGCCGGGGACATCGCACCGCCGGCATTGTGGACGATGATGTCCAGCCCGCCGAACTCGGCGACCGTTTTCTCAACCAGGCCGGGCAATTGCGCGGGATCGGAAAGGTCGCATTGAATGGCCACGGCTTTGCCACCAGCCTTGCGGATTTCCGCGGCGACGGCATCGATCTCATCGGATGTCCTGCCGGTTACGGCAACTGCGGCTCCAGCCTCGGCGAACTTGCGAGCGATCCCCGCCCCGATGCCGCGTCCGCTGCCGGTGACCAGCGCGACTTTGCCTTCCAGAGAAAGTTCGACCGTCATTGCGGCAGTCTCCCCGTTTGCGCCACAGGTGCCGCCCATGCGCAATTCCCATCGTCGATCATATCATGCTCCTCATTGTCCTGAATCATTTCGCCCATTCGGCGGATAGCTGTCTCAGCTTGGCGAAGGCGCGCTCGACCACCAAGCCCACTGCCGTCTTGTAACCGCCGTTACCCCAGGCCCGCACGGCTTCATTGAACACGCCAAGCGCGACGCGCGCGGTAATCGTCGCCTCATCGTCCGGTTCGCTGAGCCCGCGCCGTTTGGCCAGTGCCGCCGCAATTCCTTCTAGCCAGTTGCGGCTCATGTCGTTGTAGAGCCCGCGCAGCGACGCCGAAGTCGCCACGGCAAGCCCTGCGCGCTGGCTGTGCAGCGGATCGGCATTGGGGACCCAGACTTCATTGATGGCCTGTTGCACCGCCGAGAGGTCGCTCTCCCCCGGCGGATGGGCAAGAATGACTTCGCACAGCTGGGGCATGTTCGCGTCCTGATGGCACAGGACAACATCGGCCTTGCTGGGGAAATAGCGAAAGAACGTAGTCGTCGAGATTTCAACCTCGGCCGATATCTGCTCGACAGTCGTAGCTTCATAGCCCTGTTCCGCGAACAGCCTGAGCGCCACATCCTCGATCATCATCCGAGTCTTGGCCTTCTTGCGCGAACGAAGCCCTTCGGCAGGCTCTTCAACCCGGAAAAATTTGACCTGTGTCGACATGCCCGCGTGGCTGCCATAAAATGGAAGCTGGTGCAAATATATTGGCTTGCTCGCAAGTGTAGGTATAGTTGCAAATGAATGCGCATAGAGCGCCCCGGCAGGGGTCCGAGTCTATTCGCAGCAACCGGAGAGGCAGGCAATGGCGAAGGTGACAGTGGTAACCCCCGAAAAGGCAGTGCCGTGCGGCTTGCCGTATGGCTTTTCCGGACAGGTTCAGAGCACTGCCTATCTGGCCGGGCCAAAGGACCCGCTGCATCTCCACAGCCACGCGATCGCGCCTGGCGATGTGCTGCACATCGGCCCCGGCGCGATTGACTGCCTGGTCTATGTCTGGACCGGCGCGGTGGAGGCTGGCGGGCACCGGCTTGCCGCCGGATCGAGTCTGGTGGTGGAGCATGGGGCTGCGCTGGCCATCATCGGCGCGGATGATGGCGCAAAGGTTCTTGCCTTCACTGCGGCCAATACGCCGGAGGGTCCGCGCGTTGGCGGACATGTCCATCTGCTGCCAGCAGACCGCGTGGCGCAGGTTCCGGTCATGATGCGCGGAGTGAGCGGCGGCCTGCATTTCGATTCGGCCTGCCCGACCTGCGAGCTGTGGCTCCACGAAAACACCTTCACCCCCGAATTCCTGACACCCGAAAATGAAAACCGCAGCCCGCATTGCCATACCGAGAACGAGATCATCTTCATCACCCGGGGCGAAGCCCGGCTGGGCAACCGGACCATCGGCCCCGGCACCGCGCTGGCGGTTCATGCCCTGACGATGTACACGTTCAACCCCGGCCCGGAAGGCCTGGGCTTCATCAACTTCCGCCCCTCACGACCGGGCGACAACCGGCGTGCCGATGGCAGGAGAGCGAACGAAGCGAACGGCTGGCAGAAGCAGCTCGGCGGCAAGCGGCCCGAGTACATCGAGCTGGCCTGATTCGCGCGCGACTGGCAGAATTTGGCAGGTTTGGCGCAACGCCTCAGTGGGCGTAGCAGCTGACCGGTTCATCGCCCAGCCACAAGGCCTTGAGCGGCATTTCTCCGGCCATGTAGTGATGGAAAGTGGACGGGCCGACATCGCCGAGCAGTTGGCGCATCACCGGCGAGGCTGCTTCCAGCATGGCTTCAGGGATAGTCGCATAATCGACCGGCCGCATCCAGCAGGCGCTATAGCCAATGAATGCCAGCCGCCTCTCTATCGGTGAAAGGTTGAAGGTGGCACTGTGCCACAAATTCTGCGCGAAGATCATGACATCGCCTGGTGCCCCGCAAATTTGCACTTCACCCGGCAGTGGCTGGCTGGCATCTCCGCTCGGGGGTCTGAACGCCGGATCGCGGTGGCTTCCCGGAATGACCTTGGTATTTCCCCGACCCGGCTCGCTCAAATCGCTGAGGATGAAGCACACCTTGACGCTGTAATCATGGACATAGGGGAATTGCGGCGATGGCCCGTCGCGGTGCCAGTCAATTCCGCCCGAAGTCTTGCCAGAATCGATCCTGCCGCCCTGAAAGTGAGCGCCGACCGCCTGCTGCATTGGCTTCTTCACATTCAGCGACGAAAGGTGGAGTTGCAGGTTATAGCCCAGCAGGTTGACGACGACCGGTAACACGCTCTCGTGCTCCGCCAGCCGCAGCACGTTCGGGAAGGTCAAGGCCGCGCCGAACGAGGACAGGGCGTCGGGCTGGCCCTTTTCCGCCAGCAGTGCATCGATATCGCCGTGCAGCGCCGCGATTTCATCGGCGGACAGGACGCCGCGAAGCATGACGAAACCGTCTCGCCCGAAGGTGCGCTTGGTCTGCTCGATCAACTCCGGCGTCACCATCCCGATATCGCCCCTCAATTGCGTTCCCGGCGGGCCAAAACCCGCCGGGAAAATCAATCAGGCCGCCTCGGCATGGCGCGTCATCATGTTGACGATGTCGCCCGAGGTGACAACCCGCATATCGCCCGCGGCCAGCGGTGCAGCGCCGCCTTGCGACTTGGGAGTGATATCCACGCCCTTGGCTTTCGCCGCCGCGCGCAGGCCCCGGACTGTCAGATCTTCACGGCTATGATGCTTGAAGGGATCGAAATTGAAGAAGCGCATGGCATTTTTGTGCGTGACCTTGTCGATCTGGGCGTCGGTCAGGTGGTTGACCGTGGGCCACAGCCGCTCGGGCACTTCGGGCCACAGGCAGTCCGAATGCGGATAATCGCATTCATAGGCGACCATGTCCTCGCCGATGTCGGGCAGGTTCCTCAGGCCAAACTCGTCCTCGATGAAGCAGTTGAGGAAGTGCTTGTGGAACAGCTCGCTCGGCTTTTCGTTCTCGAAGGTCGAATGCGTCCAGGCGTGGTGGCGCGCATGGCTGAAATCGCAGCGTTCGAGGAAATAGG
The DNA here is from genome assembly GCA_023266625.1 of Novosphingobium sp. Lineage (GTDB taxonomy): Bacteria > Pseudomonadota > Alphaproteobacteria > Sphingomonadales > Sphingomonadaceae > Novosphingobium. Next base: position 9,350 of record JAHFPT010000095.1, read on the forward strand.
GCACCCAGCCAATGCTGCCTTCCGACAGGGCAATCTTCATTGTCGGATATTGCTTGAGTGCCTCGAGATTCAGCCAGTCTGCCGCGCCGACGGCGATCGCTATCGGCATGGTGCTGATCCAGGCTTCGATCGGGGTTTCCATCGAGGCGTGCGGTGCCGGATTGCCGGTGCCGATGTGCAGGCACATGGTGATGTCCGCATCGGTGATCGCCTTCCAGAAAGGCTTCCAGTATTCGTTATGGATCGACGGAAGGCCCAGCGTGGTAGGATTGTCGCTGAGCGAAACTGCGGTGCATCCCTTGCCTGCGAGGCGCTTTATCTCCTCGACCGTGGCATTCATGTTCCAGGTCGGCAGAATGCCGCAGGGGATGAACCTGCCGGGATGGGAGCCGCACCATTCGTCGACATGCCAGTCGTTGTAGGCGCGCAGGTGCACGAGGGCCTGGTCCTTGTCGGGTACCTTCTGGAACAGGCTGCCGTCGAAGCTGACGAAGCTGCCGAAGCACAGCGAGGCGGCGATGCCGTTGACGTTCATGTCGTCGACGCGCGCATCGACCTTGTAAACGCCCTCGCGCAGCTGCTGAAGTGTGGTCGGCTCCATGCCGAATTCTTCCGGCGGACGGCCGACAACGGCATTGAGCCCCACCGAGGGGAGCGTCTTGCCCTGATATCGCCAGAAACTGGTTCCAGTGCTGGTCCTATTGAACTTCGGGGCTGTGGCATAGGCATCGCCAGACAGATGCTTGTCGAACATCTCCGGCGGCTCGCTCATGTGATCATCGACGCTGACGATCACCATATCATTCATTTCCACTGCGGACTCTCCTTGCAGTTCTATTGCCCACGGGGGCCTGATTCGCACACACTCCCAAGTCCGGACGATGTCAATTCCTGTCTGTCTCAGGACGACCGGGATATCCGGCTGGCCAGGCACGACATAGGCCGAATCGTCCGAAGGCTGTCCCGGTAGCGGCAACAATGCCATCCACTGCACCCTCTCCCCCCCATGCCGGTATGCCAAACCGGCATGATACGATGCCTGTCTCGGCTGGAAATGCCGCAATCGGCGGGGCCCAGGCCCGGCATTGCAGCAGGGCAGAGATGCGGCAGGGCTGTTGCAAGTACTGCACCGCGCAGGCCATATCCGATCGCTTCTGTGCAACAGCCACAAGCGGCAATGCTGCCGTTTCAACCTGGCAAATCGACAGTCTGGTGACAGATTCCATTCTGGACGCTTGCAATCCGGACCGATTGCCGAGAAATGCCGCCTGCAAGGAGTGAACTTCAGATGGTGAAGATTACCTACATTACCCACGACGGAACGGAACAGGCGGTCGATGTCCCCGTGGGTATATCCATGATGGAAGCTGCGATCCAGAACGGGGTCGATGGGATCGAGGCCGTCTGCGGCGGCAATTGCTATTGCGGAACCTGCCGCATCTATGTTGCCGATGGATGGCTGGACAAGCTGAACCCGGCAGCAGAAGAAGAACTGGCCATGATCGAAGCTTCAGGCGAAGAGGATCCTCGCGCCCGTCTGGCCTGCCAGATCCCGGTGACCGAAACGCTGGACGGCATTCGCGTCACCACGCCGGAATTCCAGAAGTGAGTTCCAGCCTGGTGCAGTATTTGACTGCGATTCAGAGCGGGATCCGGGATCCAGTCCGCTGAACTTTGAACTGAGACACCTGAAGCGTCCACCGATTGCAACTATCACCATGGAGCTACCCGAACTATGAAAATGAATGGGGAGCAGTTGATCGCCGCGCCGCGCGCGCGGGTCTGGGATGCCTTGAACGATCCGGAGGTGCTCAAGCAGTGCATCCCGGGCTGCCAGTCGCTGGAAAAGGAAGCGGATGACCGGTTGAAGGCGGTCGTCGCCATCAAGATCGGGCCGATCGGCGCAAAGTTTGCCGGCGCGGTCACCTTGTCGGAGCTCGATCCGCCCAATTCCTATGTTATTTCGGGTGAAGGCCAGGGGGGCACTGCCGGTTTTGCCCGGGGCAGCGCGAAAGTCTCGCTGGCTGACGAAGGAGATGCGACCAGGCTGACTTACAATCTCGATGCCGAAGTCGGCGGCCGTCTGGCGCAAGTGGGCGGCCCGATCGTCGATGCCACGGCCAAGCAGCTGGCCGGCACCTTCTTCAAACGCTTCGGCGCGATCGTGACCGCCAGCGAAGTGGCGGCAGCGCCCGCCCCGGCGGCAACAGCCACGCCACCGGTTGCCCAGCCCCCGGCGGCCACTACCCAGGCCTTCGCGGCAACACAGGTTGCAGCGTCGGCGCAATCCGCCCTGTTGCCATGGATCGGCGCGGTGTTCTTTGCCGCGCTCGCCGGATTTCTTTGCGGACGTGCGGGTCTGGCCGAACCCTGGCAGGGCGCGCTTCTGGGCATTGCCATCGCCGCCGTGGCCGCATTCGGCTATAACTGTGGCCGCCGGGCAGGCCCGGTCGTGGTCACTCTCGATCCCGAAGTCGCCCGGTTGATCGCGCGCGAGAAGGGCGGTTCCGCGTGAAGCCCGCTCCCTTCGACTATGTCGTGCCCGCCACGATCGAGGAGGCGCTCGAGCATCTCGATCGCGGCGCAGGCGATGCGACCATCCTCGCCGGCGGGCAGACTCTGATGCCGCTGCTAGCGCTGCGCATGTCGACGCCCGGCATCATCATCGACATCAACCGCATCCCCGAGTTGCAAGGGTTATCACGCGGCGAAGGCGCGACCCGCATGGCCCCAATGACGCGTCAGAACGTGGCGCTCGCCAGTTCAGATCTGGCAACAGCCCTGCCGATGCTGACCAGGGCGCTTTCCCACGTCGGCCACTTCCAGACCCGCAATCGCGGCACGGTCGGCGGGTCGATCTCGCTGGGCGAGCCGGCAGCCGAGTTGCCCGCCACGGCCGTCGCGCTGGGTGCGGAAATCGAGGCGCATTCGCTGAACGGCTCGCGGCGCATCCCGGCCGAAGAGTTCTATATCGGACCATACGCCACCGTGCTCGAACCCGATGAACTGGTCACCGCGATCCATTTTCCCGACTGGGCGAAGGGATCGATCACCGTGTTCCACGAGGTCGCGCGCCGTCCCGGAGATTTCGCGCTGGTTGGGCTGGTCGGTGCGATCACGCTCGATCAGGGCCGCATCGCCCGGGTAGGCCTCGCGTGGTTTGGCATGGGACCGACGCCGATCAAGTCCGCCCAGGCCGAAGCCGCGCTGATGGGTCAGGATCCAGCTTCCATCGACTGGAAGGAATTGGCCGCAATGGCCGTTTCGGAGACTGATCCCTTTGAAGATCATTCCGCCTCTGCCGACTATCGGCGCAGTGTCGGGCGCAGCATCTTTGCGCGCACACTTCCCGGGGCACTAAATCAGGGAGCCAAGGCATGAGCGACCACGCAATCGCGCTGACGGTCAACGGGCGGCAGTTCACCGAGCAGGTAGAGGCGCGCCTGACCCTGGGCGATTTCCTGCGCGAAAAGCTGGGCTATACCGGCGTCCACATGGCCTGCGAGCACGGTGTTTGCGGCGCCTGCACCGTGGTGGTCGACGGGCTCGCCGTGCGTTCCTGCCTGATGTTCGCGGTTCAGGCCGATGGGGCCGAGATCACGACCGTAGAGGGCGTTGCCGCTCCGGACGGTACGCTCAATCCCGTGCAGCAGGCCATGCGCGAATGCCACGCGCTGCAATGCGGATTCTGCACGCCTGGCGTGGTCATGACCCTGACCTCGCTGACCGAAGGCGGGAACAAGCCTGATGAGAAAACCCTGCTACAGGCCATGTCTGGCCACCTGTGCCGCTGCACCGGCTATCAGGGCATCCGCAAGGCGATCAAGCAGCTTGCGGCGGGAGAGACGGCATGAACGCTCCGATAAGCGGCGCGGGCCGCTACATTGGCCAGCGTGTATTGCGCAAGGAAGACCTGCGCCTGCTGACCGGGCGCGGCCAGTTCGTCGACGATATCTCGATCCCCGGCGTGCTGCACGTTGCCTATATCCGCAGCCAGATCGCGCGCGGACGGATCACCTCGATGGATCTGGACGCCGCGCGTGCCGTGCCCGGCGTTCACGCCGTGCTGACGGCAGCCGATCTCGGTGTGTTCACCACCAAGATATGGAGCATGCACCTGACCGAAGTCGGCGGCCCGCTGACTCGGCCGCTGTCGAACGAGAATGTCCGCTATGTCGGCGATCCGGTGGCCATGGTCGTCGCCGAAAGCCGCTATATCGCCGAAGATGCCGCGGCTCTCGCCTGGATAGAATATGAGGAGGAAGACCCCCTCATCACTGTCGAGGATGCCATGAATGGCCCGCTTGTCCACCCGGGCACGGATAACAATATCGTCCGCGAGGTGCAGACGCCGCCGAACCCGGAATTCGACAACATCGTGGCCAGCGCCGCCCATGTCATGACCAGCACGCTGCGCCACCAGCGCATTGCCCAATCAACCATGGAAGCGCGCGGCGTGGTCAGCAACCCCACCGGCATGGGCGAACTGACGGTTCATATCGGTTGCCAGAGCACGCACATCGCATCAGCTGCCATTGCCATGGCTTTTGACCTGCCAGAAAACAAGGTTCGCGTGGTCGCCAAGGATGTCGGTGGCGGATTCGGCCTGAAGGCTCAGCCCTGGCGCGAGGAAATCGGCGCCATCGCAGCCAGCCTGCTGCTCCGCCGCCCGGTCAAATGGATCGAAGACCGCTTAGAGGCGCTGACGACTTCCTGCCCCGCGCGAGAATCGGACATTACCACCACCATGGCCTTCGACAAGGATGCAAAACTCCTTGCTCTCGATTGCGTCTATAATTCGAACAACGGTGCCTATCCGCACATGCCCGATGCCGGCATGCCGGTGATGATGTTCATGCCCGGCCCCTACCGGATCCCTGCCTACCGCTTCGTGGGCAAGGCGTGGCTTACCAACACGGTGGGCCTGGGCGGCTATCGCGCGCCCTGGGCGATCGAATCGCTGGCGCGCGAATCATTGTTCGACAAGGCGGCACGGCAGATCGGCATCGATCCGGTTGAAATCCGCCGGCGCAACCTGCTGACGGCGAGCGAAGTGCCGACCCGCAATCCGCTCGGTATTGAAATCGACAACATCACGCCGATTGAATGCCTCGACAATCTGCTGACCAAGATCGACGTGCCAGCTTTCCGCGCCGAACAGGCCGAGGCACGCAAGCAGGGCCGCTATATGGGCCTCGGCATTGCCACCTACATCGAGCCGACTGCCGCGAATGGCGTATTTCCGCTGCTCAGCGATCATGCGCAGATCCGCATCGATCATGCCGGCAAGGTGATCGCCAACCTCAGCACCCATTCGCAGGGGCAGGGCATCGAGACCACCCATGCGCAAATCATTGCCGAGCAACTCGGCGTCAACGTCGATGATGTCACCATCTATCAGGATGATTCGACCCGCAGCGGCTTTGGGCCGGGCGGTGCGGGTAGCCGTCAGGCAGTCGTCGCCGGCGGAGCAATCATCCGGGCCGCGCGGCTGCTGACCGAAAAGATCAAGGCCATTGCCGCCCATGCGCTCAATGCCAATCCAGACGACGTGACGATCGAGGACGGCATGGTCAAAGTCGCCGGTGCCGAGGCCATGTCCCGATCGCTGAAGGAAATCGCTATGCTCGCCTATGGCGATCCCAAGCGTTTGCCGCCAGGCATGGAAGGCGGGCTCGATGCGCAATATCGCTATACCGCGCCGCGCATGTTCACGCATGCTTCGGCAGCCCATGCCTGCGTGGTGGAGGTGGATGCAGAAACCGGGTTCGTGAACATCAAGCGCTGGATCAGCAGCGAGGACTGCGGTGTCCAGATCAATCCTGCAATCGTCGAAGGCCAGATTGCGGGCGGCGTGACCCAGGCAATCGGCGTAGTGCTGCATGAAGAATTCACTATCGATTCGCGTGGCAACCCGACTGCGGTGACCTTCAAGGACTATCACCTGCCCGCAATATCGGACGTGCCGACTTTTGAATACACCCACATCACTACACCAGCTGACAACGAAGGCGGTTTTCGCGGTGTGGGCGAAGGCGGCATAATCATTGGCGGGCCTACCCTGCTCAATGCCATTGCCGATGCCATGTTGCCGTTCGGCGATCTACCCGACGACCTGCCGATGAGTCCGACCAAGCTACATAAATTGATGCAACCGAATCCCCCCGCCTGACCGGCGGCGAACAGCGAGGAACGCGATGACCAACGCCTATATCCCTGACGGGCCAACCCAGCTTGCGATTTACAGCAAGATGGCACTGCTCAAGATCAACGACGAGAAAACCCGCAGGGCCATCAGCACTGGGCGGATTGTCATGTCGTTCTACAGCTATCGCGGTCAGGAAGTGATCCCGTCCGCGCTCGCAGTGAACCTGCGCGACACGGACTACCTGTGCACCATCTATCGCGGCATTCATGACATGCTGGCCAAGGGCATGCCGCTGAAGGATCTGTGGGCCGAAGTGGCCGGCCGCATGGACGGCACCTGCAAGGGCAAGGGCGGCCCGATGCATCTGACCTATCCCAAGAAGGGCATCATGGTCACCACCGGTGTCGTCGGCTCTTCCATGCCGATTGCCAACGGGCTTGGCTGGGGAGCGCAATTGCAGGGAACCGACGATGTTTCGATCGCTACCTTCGGCGATGGCGCGGCCAATATCGGCGCTTTCCACGAAGCGCTGAACCTTGCCGCAGTCTGGAAGCTGCCGGTGATCTTCGTCTGCCAGAACAACCGCTACAGCGAGCACACCGCCTATAAGACGGTGACCCCGATCGAGCGCATTTCCGACCGCGCCGCCGCCTATGGCATGCCGGGCATCCATGTCGACGGCAACGATCCGATTGCGATGTATGCCGCCGCCGCCGAGGCCGTGGCCCGCGCCCGCGCCGGCGAAGGCCCAACCCTGATCGAGGCGATCACCTTTCGCTTTAACGGCCACGTGTTCGGCGATCCGGCCGGATATATTCCGAAGGAAGAGCTGGCCGCAGCGGTCGAGGCCGATCCCGTCCCGCGCTTCCGGGCCAAGCTGATCGCAGAAGGCCTCGCCACCGAGGAACAGCTCGCCGCAATCGAGGCCGATTGCGACTCGCAGATCGAAGAGGCGATCACCTTCGCCCTGAATTCGCCCTTCCCGGGCCTCGAGGAACTGTCCTCGGATGTTTACGGAGCCGCCGCATGAGCCAGGACAAGCAAATCACTATCGTAGGTGCCCTTAACGCCGCCTTGGCCGATGCCATGGCGGATGATGAAAAGGTGCTGGTCATCGGCGAGGATGTCGGCGATCCGGAAGGCGGCGGCGTCGTCGGCGTCTCCTCCGGACTGTCCACCCGCTTCGGCGATCATCGCTGCCGCTCCACGCCGATCTCCGAACAGGCGATCATGGGCGCGGCCATCGGTGCCAGCCTGATCGGCTTCAAGGTCGTCGCCGAAATCATGCTGATGAACTTCACTGCGGTCGCCATGGACATGATCGTCAACCATGCGGCCAAGCTGCGCTATATGTCTGGCGGGCAGACCAGCGTGCCGATCGTCATCCGCTGCATGACCGGGGCCGGACTTTCCACCGGCGGCCAGCATTCCGACTTTGTCGAGGCCTGGTTCGCCCACACTGCCGGCATGAAGGTTGTCGCCCCCTCCACCACCGAAGACGCCTATGGCCTGCTGCGCGCAGCCATCGACGATCCCGATCCGGTGCTGGTGATCGAGAACACGCCGAACTACTCCGCCAAGGGCCCCGCCCCGGTTGCCGGACACCGCGTGCCGATCGGCAAAGCGGCGATCCGTTCGGAAGGCAGCGATGTGACCATCGTCGCTTATTCCCGCACCGCAATCGAATCCATCGCCGCCCTGCCCACGATGGCCGAGGCCGGCATCAGCGCCGAAGTTATCGACTTGCGCTCGATCCAGCCCTGGGACGAGGAAGCCGTGCTCGCCTCGGTCGCCAAGACCGGGCGCTGCCTGGTTGTCCACGAGGCCGTCACGCCCTTCGGCCCCGGCGCGGAAATCGCCGCAGTTGTGCAGGAGCGGCTGTTCGGCAAGCTCAAGGCCCCGGTCATGCGCTTCGGCGCGCCGTTCAACGCGGTGCCGTTCAGCAAGGTGCTGGAAGACATGCATATCCCCAAGTCCGCGCGGATCACCGAGCGGGCGATTGCCATGGTCAAGGGCTGAGATACGACGGGGACGACTGAAATGACGGAACTGGCAGGCAAAGTTGCCATCGTGACCGGCGGCAGCGCGGGGATCGGCTTGGGGATTGCTGCCGGGCTGGTCCGGGAAGGCGCGAAAGTCGTCCTTGCCGACATCAACGCGGCGGCGGGTCAGCAGGCGGTTGCCGCACTTGGGGCCAACGCCTCGTTCTGGCAAACCGATGTCGCCGATCAGCAGCAGCTGCGCGATCTGGTAGATCATGTTGCCGAAAGTTGCGGGCAGCTCGACATCATGATCAACAATGCCGGCATCGGCGGGGCCAATCATCCCCGCCTGCTCGACGACGATCTTTCCGATTTCCATCAGGTCATGGGGATAGATCTGCTGGGTGTCATGGCCGGAACGCGTGAAGCAGCGCGAGTCATGAAGGAGAACGGCGGCGGTTCAATCGTCAACATTTCCTCAATTGGCGGCATGAACGCATCGAGCGGCAACTGGGCCTACCATGTCGCCAAATCATCGGTGATCATGTTCACCAAATGCGCGGCAATCGATCTTGGCGAGTTCAATATAAGGGTGAACGCCATCGCCCCCGGCAATATCGAGACCGACATCCTGGGCCGCAACCAGGGTGCCGGTGTCTCGGACGAAAAGCGCGCCGAATTCACCGCGTCGATCCGCCAGTACATCATCTCCCGCCA
>JAHFPT010000096.1 GCA_023266625.1 Novosphingobium sp.
TTGCGCTCGACCAGGCCGGTGACGTTGAGCACATATTCCGCCGGATCAATCACCGGGGCAAGATCGGGCGAATTGGGGGTGTAGAAACTGTTGAACGGGAAGGGCCGGGTGATCGCGCTTTCGGGATATTCCGGCGCAAGCTTCGCGGGATCGAACAGCCAGCCCTGCACCCGGTCGTTGAAATCGGACATGCGCCCGAGCATCCGTTCGGCACCGAAGCCATCGAGCACATCGCATCCCCCCAGCATCGCCAGCGTGCCCAGGCCCGCCGCATTGCGCAGGAACAGGCGGCGGGTCGGCAGATCGAGCCGTTTGGATGCTTCGCGCAGGATATAGGGGGTGTCGGGATCTTTCATGGTCAATGTCCCCGGATCATGGCGAGCAGGCTGCGCGGCACGATCAGCGCCATCGCAACGTGGACGAGGGTGAAGAGCACGATGGCGCTCATCGCGGCGAAATGGACGATGCGGGCGATGTCGAAACCGCCCAGCAGCAAGGTGAGCAGCTGGCACTGGACTGGCTTCCAGATCGCCAGTCCGCTGAGCACGATGAGCACTCCCAGAAGTAGCACTCCGGCATAGAGCAGCCGCTGCACGCCATTGTATTGCGAGAGGTCATTGTGGCTGAGTCTGCCGCGCAGCGCGGCGAAGCCGTCGCGCAAAGCAAGCCGGATGCTCACCGGGAGCAGCTTGCGGGCGAAGCGGCCACTCAGCACTCCGTAGGTCACATAGATCAGCCCATTGGCCACCAGCACCCACATCGCGGCGAAGTGCCATTGCAGCGCGCCGATCAGGCCGCCGCCCAGGGTGATCCGTTCGGGAAACAGGAACGGCGCGATCGGGTAGGAATTGTGGATGCCCCAGCCGCTCAGGATCATCACGATCATGGCAGCCGCGTTCAGCCAATGCGAAATCCGCACAAGGAGGGGGTGGATCGTGGGCGGGGGGAGTTTCCCGATCGTTCCCGGCAAGTGACCGGCCTGGGCCATGCCATTCCTCCTTGTGCGGATAGGGCGGTGCGCTGCGGTTACGGCAGCAGCACGCTGTCGACGACGTGGATCACGCCATTGCTCTGGTTCACATCGGCAATGGTGATGTTCGAGTGGTGGCCCTGCGCGTCTGACACCGTCAGGCGGCGGCCCATCTGGGTGACTGTCAGCATTTCGCCCTGCACAGTGCGAAGGCTCGCATGGCCGTGGCCACGCTGCACCATCGTGCGCAAAGCCATAGCGGAGAGCCGACCAGCGACGACATGATAGGTCAGCACGCCGGTGAGCTGGCCCTTGTTCTCCGGGCGCAGCAGTGTCGGCACGGTGCCTGCGGGCAGGCGATCGAAGGCGCTGTTGACCGGTGCGAACACGGTGAACGGCCCCGGGCCGGACAGCGTTTCGACCAGACCGGCAGCCTTTACGGCAGCCACCAGCGTGGTGTGATCGCGCGAATTGACGGCGTTCTGGATGATATTCTTGTTCGAATACATCGGCGCGCCGCCGACAGTGACAGGGCCGGTCGCCATCGCGGGCGAGAGGACGAAGCCGGAGCCCAGTGCGGCAGTGCAAAGAGCGGCGGCGATGGCGGGAAGGATACGATTTTTCATGACAGTCTCCTGGACATAAGGGGGAATTTCCAGAATCGGTGAATCGATTCCAGTTGCTGGTAACGTGTATAACTATTCAAATTCGCACTTGGAGCGCACAATCCGATAAATTCTGCCAAGATACTTTAGATAGGCCTGGATTTTATCGGATCGATAATAACATTACTATAAGTGTAGAAATATTGGATGCAGGGGATGCAAATATTATTCTTTATGCTGCGCGAGGGGCATATTGCATGAACAGGATACAGCCGCCCTGGCTGCGCATTGCGTGATGCCGGATCCCGGCGGGGATGAAGAGATAATCGCCGGTGGCGAAGCTGCGGCCGCCGACAACCAGATCGCCGGCGATGACGATGACATGTTCGTCCTCTTCCTGGGTGTGCGCACCTTCCAAGGCGCCCGGCACGCAGCGCAGCAGCAAGGTCTTTTCCGCCCAGAGCTGCTTGGCCTCGATACCGGGGCCATGATCGAACCAGCCGCCGTCGGGGAACGGCTCGATGCTCTTACCGGACAGCGCTTCCTGTTCCTCCGCCAGCGCGGCATCGATCCGTGCCCACAAGGAGGTGCTCACCGGCGCTTCGCCGGACGGCATCAGGAGCGGCCCGCAGCGCGCCTCCAGCTCCCGGATCGCCACATCGAGCGCGCCGTCGTAGAGGCGGGTACGGGCAATGACCGAGCGTTCGCCGGGGCTGAGCGCCCCGAGCACAAAATCGACCGCATTTTCTTCCTTGGACATCGTTCACACTCTTCCTTGTCCCTGCTGTTACGGGGCGGGAAGGGCTTTTGGATGCAGCAAGCATGATCTGGCGCGCATGCTGCACTGGGCCGTGCTACCCGCCCAATCGCCGGTGCGCTGTTTGGTTTGCCGACCGATAGATCATCTTCGCTTTGTCGGCTTTTTACAATTAGCGGCCAATTTTCAACAATATGAGCCGCCCCGAGCTTGCTGTGGGCAAGCGGGGAACAAGCATGAAATTCATCGTCGCCTACATCAAGCCGTTCAAGCTCGCCGAGGTCCGTGAGGCCCTCAGCGACATCGGCGTCACCGGCATGACTGTGTTTGAAGTCAAGGGCTTCGGGCGGCAGAAGGGGCAGACCGAAATCTACCGGGGAGAGGAATACTCCACCTTCATGCTCCCCAAGGTGAAGATCGAGGTGGCCGCGCCAGACGGCATGGCGGATCAGATCGTCGAGACGATTCAGCAGACAGCTATCACCGAGGCGATAGGTGACGGCAAAATCTTCGTTCTCGATCTCGGATCGACCATGCGCATCCGCACCGGCGAGTCTGGGGAAATAGCCCTTTGAAAAGCGCGTCCGAAGAAGAGGCCACCATCGACTTCTGAGTTTCTGGCACAAATTCCAAGAGCGCGGCCCATTCACCCATCCGCATATTGCACCAGCAGAATGCACCCACCGCGCGTGGAGGCATCGCCATGTCCGATCCCGGCAGGCACGCTGTGGTAGTCGCCGGTCGAGAATGAGCGACCGCCAACGATGAAGTCGCCGGACACGACAACGATGTGCTCGCACTCGGCATGATCGTGCGCGGGCAGGACTGCGCCGGGCTGGCAGCGCAGCATCAGCGTTTTCCTGTTCCACAGCCGCTTCACTTCGATGCCCGGCGCATGGGGCAGCCACCGCCCCTCGCCACTGGCGAGCGCGGTCATTCCCTTCAGTCCGGTATCCTCGGCAGCGATGGCCCCGGCAATCCGGTCGAACAGTCCGGCGGAGGGCTCGACCACTCCCGCCAGCCCGGTCAGCGGCGCGAATTGCGCTTCGGCCAGGCGGATTTCCGCGTCGAGGCCCGCGTCAGACAGTCGCGCGCGCGCCACTTCGGTCCGCTCCAGCGCGGACAGATGGCCGAGGATGAAATCCAGCGCGAGTTCTTTGCTGTTCATACCTCCATGCACTCCTTCAGCGCCTGCGTCCCGCGCCTGACCCAGCTTTTCACTGTGCCCAGCGGCATCGCGAGATGTTCGGCGAGCTCGGAATGGCTGAGGCCGTAGGTATACATGGCGACGATCGCCTTGGCCTGATCGCCCGGCAACCGGGCGAGGCATTGGCCGAGGCGGGCGTCGGGCGGCTCGACCATATGGGTGGCCAGCTCGATGGTGTCGGCGGCTTCCAGTTCTTCAACCGGGCGGCGCGCCTGCACCATGTCGAGCGCGGCATTGCGGGCGATGACCCCCATCCAGGCGAGCGGTGCGCCGCGCGAGGGGTCGTAGCGTTCGGCCTTGCGCCAGACCTTGAGAAAGGCCTCCTGCACGGCATCTTCCGCCGCCTGGCGGTCGCGCAATATATTGAGCGCAATCGCCAGCAGCCTGCCTGCCGCAGCGTCATAGAGCCTGCGGAAAGCCGCCATGTCGCCGTCGGCGACACGCTCCAGCAGCGATTCAAGATGGTCCGCAACAGTTGCCATGGCTCAGGCCTGATAGTTTCCTATTCGGAATGCTGCAAATTCTCGCATTTCAACAAGATCCCCCGCGTATATATTGCTCCCGCACTCAATACTCGCGCTTTCGGCAAATCGGATGCAGCGATCGGCGTGAGGAGCGAAATTTTTTGCGCTGCCATTGCCAAAGCCATGCAAAGCGCATCCGATCGCCCATTGCCGGAGTATTGTTATCGCCGTTGCAATCTCCGCCAGAACGGCAAAGGAGGCCTCCCTTGCGATCCCGCCAGTTCCAGCTCGTAACCGAATGGCATTTTATTGCACCGCTTGAGCGTGTCTGGGACCAGCTGCTCGACGTCGAAACCTGGCCGCAGTGGTGGCCCAGCGTAAGCCAGGTCGAGACACTTCGCCTTGGCGACTGTGACGGCATCGGGGCGGTTCGCCGGCTTACCTGGACGACGGCGCTGCCCTATCGTCTCATCATCGAAATGGAATCCAGCCGCATCGAACCGATGTCGGTCATCGAAGGTCAGGCGCGCGGCGAGCTTGAGGGCATTGGCCGCTGGACCTTGCATCATGATGGCAAAGGAACGCATGTGCGCTACGACTGGCAGGTGGACGTGACCAAACCCTGGATGCGCTTGCTTGCACCTCTCCTGCGCCCGCTGTTTGCCTGGAACCACCGTGCCGTGATGGCACAGGGCGAGGCCGGCTTGCAGTCTCGTATCTCCCAGCTTCCTGAATGATCAAACGGCGTCTTGCTGCCTGGTTGATGGGAGCAGTTCTGGCCGTCCTGGCGGTTGTGACAATGCTGCAACCGCTGCGCGTGTTCAATTTTCTGATGCCCAAGGATGAAGGCTCGGCGCGCGTCGCAACCGGTATTGCCTATGGTGAGGGCACGAGACGCATGCTGGATATCTACGCACCGAATGGAGATGTTCGGGACCGGCAGGTGATAGTCTTCTTCTACGGCGGATCGTGGTCCAGCGGCACCCGAAAAGAATATGATTTCATCGGCCGGGCGCTCGCTGCTCAGGGGTTTGTTGTTGTCATTCCCGATTATCGCCTGGTGCCGGAGGTCCGCTATCCCGATTTCCTGAAGGATGGCGCTTCGGCGGTGAGATGGACGCGCATGCATATCCATCGCTTCGGTGGGGATGGAGAAAGGATCGTTCTGGCAGGGCATTCGGCGGGAGCCTATATCGCGGCGATGCTGTCGCTCGATCCGCATTGGCTGGGCGTTGACCGGCAGGCTGTGCGCGGCCTTGTGGGGCTTGCAGGCCCATATGATTTTCTGCCGTTCGACAAACCGGCATCGGTAGCCGCGTTCGGCCACTGGCCAGATCCCCGCGACACCCAGCCTGTGAACCATGTGGGCAGCGACAATCCGCCGACGCTTCTGCTCCTCGGCAGTGATGACACCACCGTGGTACCACGCAACAGTCTGACACTGGCTGCGCGCCTCAAGGCTGCCGGTGGGCGAGTGCGCCTGATCCTGTACCACGGGATCGGCCATGTCGGCATCGCGACGGCTCTCGCGCGCCCGTTCCGAAGCCGGGCACCCGTATTGGACGGCATCGCCAGATTTGTACGGGACGTGACGCGAGATTCTGCATCGCGAACGAATGGCAGAAATACTGACTCGAAAAAGCTCCTGCCCCTGCATCCGATCGCGGATGTGGCTGAGTAATGTAGCCAGGAAGCACTTTGCGTGACCTTCCATGGATCAACACTCAGTCCCGATGGGAGATTTGCCATGACCGACAACTCAGCCTTCATTCGCATGCTCTATGACGCCTTTGGTCGCGGGGATGTGCAAACCATTCTCGACAACGTCGATCCCGCCATCGAGTGGGTATCCAACATCAATGGCGATACTGTCCCCTGGGGCGGCAAGCGCAGCGGCAAGGCGGGCGTCGCCTCCTTCTTCCAGGCGCTTGCCGAAAATCTGGATTTCGAGGTTTTCGCGCCGCATCAGTTCCTCGATGCTGGCGAGGCGGTGACCGTTCTCGGCCGCACGCGTGCGCGCTTCAAGACGGGCGGTCATGGCCTCTTCGACAGCGAATGGGTGCATATCTTCACGATTGCTAGCGGCAAGCTGACGCGCTTTCAGGAATTCTACGATACTGCGGCGACCGAATTGGCGCGCGCTGCCTGACGCGGATCGGCGGCGGAGGCAATCTCCGCCGCCGTCTGTCTTTCCCACCCAATTCTCAAAGGCTGTCGCCATGAAACACGATCATCGCTTCTCGCCGCATACAAGCGAGCTTTCACCCGTGCAGGGACTCGTTGTTGCGCAAGGCAAGCGTTACGCCAACTGGGGTCGGCATCGCGTCACGACGCCTGCCGTCTATGCCGAGCCCGTCAGCTACGCCGATGTTCAGCGCATTGTCAGCGATGCCGCGCGTTTCCCAACGCCGGTGAGCCCGGTCGGCTCGATGCTGTCGGTGACCGATACCATCGTCAATGACGGCGGCACCTTGGTGAGCCTGCGCAAGCTCGACGAAATCCTCGGCATCGAAACCGATGCGATCGGCCGCACGGTCGTCAGGGTGCAAGCTGGCTGCCGGCTGAAGAAACTCAATACATGGCTGCAAGCACTGAGTGTCGAAATCCCGTTTCAGGCCGAAATCGGCGAGGCATCCGTCGGATCGGTCGCAGCGGGCGATACCAAGGAATCCTCACTTGATGGCCCCGGCTATTTTTCCGCCCATGTCGTCGGGATAACCTATGTCGATGAAGTTGGTGATTTGCGTATCATATCCGACCATGCCGACGGCGCTGCCTTTCAGGAATTCAAATGCTCCTTCGGGCTTTCGGGGATCATCGTCGAATGCCTCGTCGCGACACGCCCGGCAACGCTGTGCCGTACCGATGTTTCATTCGGTGCCCACGAAACCCCGCAACTGCTCGTCGCGGGGCTGCTGGAAAAGCGCGCGCAATGTGACGCTCTGCTCGCCATCGTCTTCCTCGATCAGCTCGCCAGTTTCTTCGAGCAACGCCACAAGGGCGGCCCTGGCGCCTTTACGCCTGCCGCGTCGCAGCCCGAATGCGATGCCTTCCGCGTGGCCAAGCGACTGGCCATTCAATATGGCTTTGACGGTGTCGAGGTTCCCCAGCCGCAGGGCCTGATCCATTCGCGCGCTGATTTCGTCAATGAATACTGGCGGCCCGGTGCAGACGAAAAGCGTCTCGATTTCCAATACTACGAGCATGACATTGCCCAGATTGAGCGGGTTATCGCCGAGAGCCATGCATTCACCATAGCCTTCAAGGAAGAAACGGGCTTTGCTCCCGGCGGCTGGGCGACCTATTTCGTTACGCGGCCCGAGCAAGCGCAAAAGCCCTTCGGAATCTATTCAGGCGGGCCTGGGGTGTCATTCTCCTTCGACCCCTTTTGCTCCAACCCGGCGGACCCCCTGTGGCAAGAGTTTTCGCGCCGCTACAACCAGCTCGCCATTCACCGGCTTGGCGGCAGAGCCTCGCCGATTCAGACGCAATGGCTGACGAAGGGCGATGTAATCATTCCGCGCAAGCTGGCGCGATCGCGTTTCACTACGCCCTATTTCGCTCAGTTTTTGGGATGATCCTTGGGCCGGGCGCGGTATGGTCGAAATTGGCTTGTACCACCCAACCGCGACACTCTTCACGATCCATCGTATCGCGACGGT
This sequence comes from Novosphingobium sp., assembly GCA_023266625.1. Classification (GTDB taxonomy): domain Bacteria; phylum Pseudomonadota; class Alphaproteobacteria; order Sphingomonadales; family Sphingomonadaceae; genus Novosphingobium. Next base: position 7,666 of record JAHFPT010000096.1, read on the forward strand.
GGTGCCTGGACATGCAGGTTGTTTCCAGGAGTGATGAACCACTGTGCGATAACAGCCCGAACGCGGCTCAATCCGCCGGGGGTCAAAGCCAGCAGATGTAGCATTTGATTGTCGATTTCGGGGACATGGCCTGGGCGGCTACTACACACTGCTCACGCTGAAGCATCGCGCGAAAAACCGGTTCCCACTTTTTCGCACGACTCTAATCACCGATTGCGACTGCTCTTCGATCAGGCAGGCTCGAGTTCGTTCTCGACAGCCCGGTTGCGCGCCGCATCATCTTCGACCAGAAGTGCGCGTGGCGCTGGCATTTTCGGTTCCCCTGCAAGCAGTCAACCGACCCATTGCCCGTCAAGGTGACAATGGCATGACGCCGCCTAGGCATTGCGCTCACTCGACCAATCGGGTTCAGGAAACAGTGCCTTCGCCAATCCATGGCCAGCCAATGCCCCCAATATCTGCGCGGCGATGAAGCCGGGGACATCGACAGGGGCAATACCGGCGAAACTATTGCTCAGGCTGCGCGCAAGTGTGATCGCGGGGTTGGCAAAGCTGGTCGACGAGGTGAACCAGTAAGCGGCGGTGATATAGAGAGCGACACTGGCCGGAACCCAGGCCGGGCGCATGCGCAGGGTGCCGAGGATCGTCAGTACCAGGCCGAATGTGGCGATGAACTCGCCGGTCCACTGGCACATGCCGCTGCGCGCCCTGGTCGAAAATTGCAGCACCGGCAGATCGAACATCAGATGGGCGGTCCAGACGCCAGCTACGCCGCCCACCAGCTGGATGGCGATGAAACCCGCCAGCTCGCCCCCCGCCAGTTCCTTGCGAAGCCAGGCGACCAGACTGACTGCCGGATTGAAATGCGCGCCCGATATCGGCCCCAGCATGGTGATGAGGACAAACAGCATCGCACCGGTCGCCAGCGTATTGCCCAGCAGCGCGACTGCGACATTTCCGCCCGCCAGTCGCTCGGCCATAATCCCGGAGCCGACGACTGTGGCGAACAGGAAGAAGGAGCCGACCGCTTCGGCAAGTAGTCGGCGAACCGCTGGCTGGTTCACTCGGGCACCCCTTCGCTCGCCCCGGCTTCGCTTCCGATCGCCTTGAGCCGGGCCGCTAGCGTCATGTTGTCCAGCGAAGCGAACGGAAGCGCGCGAAACAGATCGATCCGGCGGCGCAGGAAACGCATGGCCTGGATGAACGCCATGCGCTGACCCTCGCCTGCCACCGCCGCCGGGTCTTCGATCCCCCAATGCGCCGTTACCGGAGTCCCCGGCCACACCGGGCAGCTCTCGCCAGCGGCATTATCGCAGACGGTGAAGATGAAATCGAGCTGTGGCGCGTCAGGTCCGGAAAATTCGTTCCAGCTCTTCGAGGACAAGCCTTCATGCGGAAAGCCCATGCTCTTCAGTACCTCCAGCGCCATGGGATGGACCTCGCCCTTGGGCTGGCTCCCGGCGCTGAACGCACGAAAGCGGCCCTTGCCATCCTCGTTCAAGATCGATTCCGCCAGGATCGAGCGGGCCGAATTACCGGTGCACAGGAACAGCACGTTGTAAATGCGGTCAGACATGGAGCGCTCCCGGCATCAGGCAGCGTCGCTTTGAGGAGGGGCGCTACAGCCAGCGTCGTCCGCGCATGGAATGCCGCCGCAGCAATTCTCGGTCAGGTAGCCCATCAGCCGGTTCATCGCGGCATAGTCGGCGCTGTAGATGATCGAACGGCTCTGGCGGCGCTGGGTGATCAGCCCGGCATGAGTCAGCTGGGCAAGGTGGAAACTCATGGAAGACGCTGGCACGCCAAGTTTCTCCGCCAGCATACCGGCTGCAATCCCGTCATCGCCCGCCTGAACGAGCAGACGGTAAGCCGCCAGGCGATGCTCCTGCGCAAGCGCCGCAAGGGCGCGGATGACAATTTCGGATTGCATGCGCCGATCCCATGATTCGATAATTATCGAAATATAGGAATTAGCCGGGCGGTCAAGGCAGGCATCACAATTCAAGTGATTTCCGCAGATCGACCGGCCATCCCCTTCAATCCCTAGCATCGAAAAAAGCGGGGCGGAAAGCTTGCGCTGTCCGCCCCAGGCAGGATTCTGATCGGGAGGAGGGTGATCAGAACGAAACGGAAGCCTCTAAGCCGAAGGTGCGAGGCGGATTGAGGTTCGCATAGGCACCGAGCGTGCCGTTGTTGGCATTCGAGCGGCGATAGATGTGCGTCTCGTCGAGGAGGTTGCGGGCCCATACCGCGAGGGTGACGCTCTGGCCGTGCTCATTGATCGGGATGTCGGCAAGCGCCAGTCGGCTGTTCACGACGAAGCTGGGCTCGGCCAGCACGTTCTCTGCCTGGAAGCTGTACTGCTCGTCGGCATAATTGCCATCGATGTGAAAGCGCAGCTTGGTGCCTGCATCGCCAATCGGCAGATCGTAATCGAAGTATCCCGAGAGCGCATTCCTCGGAGTGTAAACGACGAAGACTTGGGTCAGCACACCGAAGGTCGGCCCGGGGTTGGGATTGGCCGTCAGCGGAACGTTGGTATAGGTATAGGCATAGGAAGCGCCAAAGGTCAGGTGCTCGATCGGACGCACGGTGAGTTCTGCCTCGAAGCCGCGGATTTTCGATATGCCGGGCGCATTGGCCGTATTTTCGGTGTGGAGATTGAACGTCGGGTTCGGTGCACCGTTCGACAGCGTCGGTGCGGTATCGACGTTGTCGAAATCGACCTGCGTGCCAGTACGGTTCATGATGTAACCGGCCAGGTTCAGGCGAACCTTATGATCGAACAGGTCCATCTTCGCGCCGACTTCATATGCCTTGACTGCTTCCGGGTTAAAGGCCCCGAAATTCGATGAACGGTCGTTCGCACCGCCGGCACGATAGCCGGTCGAATATTTGGCATAGACATTGATTCCGTCCGCCACGTCCCAGGCAGCGACGAACAAGGGATCGACACGGCTACCGTCGAAGGTGAATGTATAAGGAGTGGCTACGCCCGAAACCATAGTCAGCGCGCCGTCGCGCTTGTCCTTGGTGTAGCGAAGACCTGCTGTCAGGTGGATTCGGTCGGTCGGAGACCATGTTACCTGACCGAAAGCAGCATAGCTCTTGGCCTTGGCATGGCTGTCGCGCTGGATGAACCACTGCTCGGGGTTGAAGCCCTGATTGCTGGAAGTGATCGGACCCGTCACAACCGCACTGTTGATCGTGTAGCCGGTACCATCCAGATTCCACTTGTTTGTCGTAGGTGTACCCGCGAATTCCCGGACTTGTTCGCTGAAGTAGTAGAGGCCAACCGCGTAATCGAGATGAGCGAGACTGCCGACTGCCTGCAGTTCCTGGCTGAACTGCGTCTGGTGCAGGTAAGAGTTGCTGTAGCGGCTGAAGTTCGTGTTTGGTGCGAAAATCGTCCGGTGGGCACCGCCCGAGTTGTCCCACTGAGAGGTGGTAACGCCGCGCCAGCCAGAGATTGAGCGCAGTTCCAGTTCAGGCGAAAGCTTGTATTTCAGCGTGGCCGAAAAGCCATGACTGTCGTCGGTGCTGGGCTGCTGCGGCACACCGATTTCCGCCACGGTTTGCCGGTCGGTATGAACCTGCACCAGCGGCGAAAGCGGCGCGATGCAGCTTGAGCAAACCGTCGTTGTGCCCAGCGTGCTGCCCGGCGCGACCAGCTTGAGCGAGACCGGATCGTAGATACCAACGACCTTGCCTGTCGGATTGAAGTTGATCAGCTGGCTGTAGTTAGGCGAGTTTTCGTCCTTCAGCCGGTCATAGGCAAAAACAGCAGAAAAACCGTCGAACGGCGTCCACTTGGCCGAAATCCGTCCGCCTGCGTCATTCTTGTAGTTCCAGCCGGTCTGCCCGGCGAGCGGATTAACGACGGTAGCATTTTGATGCTGGACCAGCCCGTCGATCTTGACCGCGATATTGGCGAAAGTTGGGAGGTTCAAGTGGGCTTCGGTGGTGTAGCTGCCATAGTTGCCGACGCCGCCGCTGAGGCGGCCGCCGAATTCGCCGGAGGGCTCCTTGGTGACGATGTTGAGTGCACCGCCCTCGGTGTTACGACCGAACAAAGTACCCTGCGGGCCGCGCAGAACTTCGATGCGCTGGACATCGAACAGCGCGGCTGTGAGGCCCTGCTGGCGGCCAAGGTAGATGCCATCGATATAGACGCCGACGCCCTGGTCACGGGCGGTCTGGTTGGCATCGAAGGGAACGATGCCGCGGATGCCGACGGTCAGCGCCGAATTGCGCGATTCGAAAGTGGCAACGCGCAAGCTGGGCACCGAGCCATCCGCAAGGTCAATGATGCTCTGGACGTGGCGATCCTTGATGCCTTCGGGCGACAGCACCGAAATGGCGATCGGCGTCTTCTGCAGGTTGGTCTCGCGCTTGGTCGCGGTGACGACGATTTCGGTGAGGGAACTGTCATCGCCTTGCGGAGCCTCTGCGGCAGCATCGGCAGCCGCCGCTTCGGCGGCGTAGGCGGCAGGGGCGCATTGCAGGAAGGCAAGCGCGGCGAAGGAGGCTGACAGTTTGAAGGCTGTTCGTGTCATCGGAAATGTCCCTGGTTCTGGATTTGCTGTGTGTGGGAAGGAAACCGGACGACTCGCGCCATGATTCCTTCGTTCCGACAGCGCGAATACGGGCGTCGCATTACAGTATCGCTACCAATTTCTGACAAGATGGTGACAGTATAGAGACACAATAGGGCCGCAACCGGATTGAACAATTAGTGTCACAAAACCGTCACGTCCTGTCGCCATTATCGGCTGCCGATATGAACACTGCACTCAACCGATGACCGAACCCGGAACCATCATACTGACCTCAACCAGGCCCGGCTTGCTGACCGCCATTGCCGCTTCACTGCCCGGCCTGCGCACGCTCGAATTTGGGCCAAATGCACCGGAAAAGCATATCCCGGGCCGCATCTGGTGCTTTGTCGACTGGCTGCTCCCGGAAATCTCAGGTCTGGAAATGTGCCGCCGTTTGCGCAATGCTCCGGCGACCGCACACAGTCACATCACGATCGTCCTCGACGAGAATGACAGCGAAGCGCGGCGCCGCGCCTTGCGCGCTGGGGCAGACGATTATGTCATCGGCCCACTCACACCCGAATTGCTGCTGGACCGGATGCAGCAATATTTGCCGAACGCAATCGGTGCCAAGCCGCAGCCCAAGCTCGTGCATGGCGAACTGACGCTGGACCTTGCCGCCCATGTGGTGCGCTGGCGGGGCGCTGCGCATCCGCTGCGGCCCAACGAATTTCGTCTGCTGATCCATTTCGTCGAGCATCCCGACCAGGTTTTTTCCCGCACCAGCCTGATTGCGATTCTCGGCAAGGAGGGCGAAGCCATCGATGAACGCACGGTCGATGTCTGGGTCGGCCGCTTGCGCCGGGCACTTATGGCTCACGGCATCCCAGACCCTCTGCGCACAGTACGCTCGATGGGTTATGTGCTGGACAGCATCTAGTCACCTGGAACTGAAGTTCGGGATATTATAAGGATGGGTCTTCTGTGTTAGGAGGCGTGGATGGCGAACAGGTTGGCGAGGGGCCGTCCGATGGCGGCGCTGGTATTGTCGGAGGATGAGCGCTTTTATTTGGAGCGCCAGGTTCGGCGGCACCGCGTGGCCCGATCCTTGTCCGATCGCTGCCGTATTGTGTTGGCATGCGGTGAAGGTCTGCAAAGCAAGGTCGTGGCGGAGCGGCTGGGTATCTGCGAGAGAACGGTCGGCAAATGGCGGCGACGCTTTTTGGAGGGCCGGATCGACGGCTTGCTCGACGAGCCGCGCTCGGGGCGGCCGCGCACGATTGCAGATGACGAGGTCGCAGCCGTAATCGAACGGACGCTTCAAACGCTGCCCGCCGATGCGACGCATTGGTCGATCCGCTCGATGGCCGCTGCTGTCGGCCATTCGCACACAACGATCCGCCGGATTTGGAACGCATTTGGGTTGCAGCCGCACCGCAGCCAGACGTTCAACCTGTCGAGAGATCCTGCAGAAACCGCCGCCGCCACTTGCCAACCGTGTTCTCGCTAACCCCCAGCTCTGCCGCAACCAACTTGCCCGGCAGCCCCTCGGCGCACTTCAAGACAATCCGGCAGCGATCGGACAAGGATCGGGCCACACGGTGCCGCCGAACCTGATGCTCCAAATATGCTCGCTCCTCAGAACTCAACTCCAGATCCGCTGGCGGCCGGCCACGCAAAAAGACCTTCGACATCTGCTCCCTCCCATCGATGAAGCAGAACTATATAATATAATGAACTTCAGTTCCAGGTGACTAGCGCGGCCGGATATGGCCGCTGAACAGTGGCGCCACATCATGGGGTTCGAGCGCGCCCGGACTTGCCGCCAAGACTGCCGGAATGGCGTTGATCGCGCGCATGGCGGTCACGATGATCGCCTGTTCCACGCCATCGACCAGGTCATAGGCAAGCTCAAGCTTGCCCGCTGGCCGGCCGGCGATTTCGATGCGGTATGCCGTATGGTTGCCGAGCTTTGGACGTGGCCAACTCTCGGGCATTTCTTCCGAGAGATAGTTGACGTGCTCAAGCGCTACGATTGGCTTGCCACCGTACATGCCTTCCACGGCGAGCCTGACCGCAGACCGGGTGCCGGCCTCGACGCGGCCGAAAGCGGTATCGAGGTCGCGGCTGGTGGTGCCGAATTCATGCCACTGGCGCAGACCGTCCAGCTTGACACCGACGGCATCCGCCAGCCCTTTCACCACCGGACCCCAGGATTCGGTCATCCGATTGCCCTGTACCAGTGGCGGCTCATAGCTGAGCGGGTGACCGAAGCCGAACATCGTGCGCTGGGTATATTCGACCGGATAATAGGCGTAGGTCGAGATTTCAGTGACGCGGATCGAATCCAGGCGTTCGACGCCGGCCAGCATCGCGATCGGCATGATGTCGCTCGCCAGACCAGGTTCCACGCCGGTCGCAAAGAAGCTCGTGCCGCCCTTTTGACAGGCTTGCTCGATAGGCAGGCGGTGTTCTTCGGCGGCATATTTGGGATGGACGAGCATCGCGAATGATGTGGTTACGACATCTACCCCCGCTTCCAGGAAGGGCCTGATGTTACCGATTCCCAGCGCGGGATTGGCGACGCCCGACCCGAAATATGCGAGGCAATCGGGATTAAGCGCCAGCGCATCTGCCGCGCTGGCGGTTGCCTTGATTCCGGTGTCCGGCAGGCCGCAAATCTCGCCTGCGTCGCGGCCGACGTTTTCAGGTCGCTCCACGACGAGGCCCACCAGTTCAAGGTCCGGATGGCCGATAATGCCGCGCAGGCCGGCCCGGCCCGTTCCGCCGGTTCCCCAATGTACAACCCGAACAGTCATCAAAAACCTCTCACTCTGAAGGTAGCGGCGACGGGATTATCGCACATTCGCATTTCGGCTCAATCATGGCCCCGGCCCGATCGGACCCGCACGGCTGCGGAGCCCGGGCGGTGCATTGGCAGCGCTAGTTGCCGCCGAAGCGGGCGGGGCCGGTGTTGGCCAGGCAATGGATGACTGGCGCACTTTGCTCGCGGGCAGCTCGGCGGGTTCGATCCAGCCCTGGGTGGTCATCGAATGGAGCGCCTGATACGCGTCGTGGATGCTACCGGAAAGTGGCAAGCGCTTGAAGGTTGCGTCTTCGGACATCCCCGGAGAGATTACCGCGCAATTGCGACGGATTTCTTGTCCCGTTATAGCTGTGCCAGGCTCACAGAGTGCTCGTATATCCGCCATTTACCGGATAGACCTGACGAGGAATTCAGCTGCTGGCGTCGGAGTAATCGAGGAGCGCCGTCCCCGCGATATCTTCGTGTCGGCCGGAGGTCAGTGTGCGGATACCCTCACTGTCACCGATCTGCAGAATCAGCTGGGTGCGGTACTGGCCGCCTTGTCCCCGAGGTGATCGGCCAGGCCTCCACTTCGCCGCGTCCCGGCAGGGTCAACTTCGCGCGCACGATATCGGGGTCGCCACGCGCCAGGCCACGTCTGGCGGTTTGCCCTGACTGGAGGGCACATGTAAGCTGCGCGCCATTCCTGCGGGTTTTTCTGGGGCGCTGGGCCGTATTTTGGTTTTGCTGATTTGGTCTGCTTTTTGTGTTCCGCGCGATTGAGTATTGGAGACGGTGATGTTGTCGCAGGGTAGATTGTATATTGACGGCAAGCTTCGCGATGCGGCTGGCGGTGCGACTTATGATGTGGTTGGCCCTTGGACGGGCGCGGTTGTGGGTCTGGCGGCGGACGGCAGTGTTGCGGACATGGACGAGGCGATTGCGGCGGCGCGGCGTGCATTTGACGAGAGTGACTGGCCGGCCAACGGTGCGCTGCGGCACGATCTTCTGGCCAGGTTCAGCGAGCAGTTGCGGGTCAACCAGGACCGCCTGATCGAGCTTGCGCGGATTGAGGGCGGCGGCGCGCTGGGGGCGGCCTATGGCCCTCTGGTGGCGTTCCCGGTGGATTATTCGGCGAAGCTGCTGGAGCTCTACAACAGCCTCGAATGGGAAAAGGACATGGGTACGGCCGAGTTCTGGGGGGCGACCTCGGACCGGATCGTGGTCAAGGAGCCGGCCGGGGTGGTGGGGGCGATCACGCCGTGGAACGTGCCGCTGTACATCGGCATCGGCAAGGTTCTGCCGGCGCTGCTGGTGGGGTGTACGGTGGTGCTCAAGGCGGCACCGGAGACCCCGCTGATCAACGCGCTGCTGGGCGAGATCGCGCATGGTCTTGGCTTTCCACCGGGTGTGTTCAATGTGGTGACGGCGAAGGATCCGGTGACCATCGGGGAGATGCTGGTGACCGATCCGCGGGTGGATCTGATCTCGTTCACCGGATCGACGGCGGTGGGCAAACGGATCATGGCGCAGGGGGCGCCGACGCTGAAGCGGCTGTTCCTGGAGCTTGGCGGCAAGTCGGCGACGATCGTGATGGAGGATGTGGAGGATTATGCCGCAGTGGTGGCACGGTCGATTGTGTGCTTCCATGCCGGTCAGGGCTGCGCCTATCCGACCCGCCTGCTGGTGCCGCGCAGCCGCTATGACGAGGCGCTGGCGGTGCTCGAGCAGGCCTATGCGGGCTATGCCGGGGAATGGGGCAAGTTCGACGAGATCACCAACATCATGGGCCCGGTGATATCGGCCCGGCAGCGCGACCGGGTAATGAACCATATCCGCATTGGCCAGGAAGAGGGCGCACGGCTGTTGGCAGGCGGCAGCGCACCGAGCGACCGGGGCGGTGGTTTTTTTGTTGAGCCGACCTGCTTTGTCGATGTCACCAGCGACATGCAGATCGCGCAGGAGGAGATCTTCGGGCCGGTGCTGGTGGTGATCCCGTTTGAGGACGATGACGACGTGGTGCGGATCGCCAACGACAGCGTCTATGGCCTGTCGGGCAGCGTCCAGGCGGGCACGCGCGAACGCGCCCTGGCCATCGCCCGGCGGATCCGCACCGGCACGGTCAACGTCAACGGCGGCATGTCGATCAGTGCCGATCTCCCATTCGGCGGCTACAAGCAAAGTGGGGTCGGCAAGGAATGGGGCAGCGATGGCTTCGACGAATACCTCGAAACCAAAGCCATCGGTATCGGACGAAAACTGTGAACAGATGGTTGATCCGATGACCCCGGGTGACGACAGCGAGAGCCGGCTGGTCCTGTGCGACATAGCCGATGGCGTCGCCTTGCTGACGCTGAACCGGCCGGACCGGCTGAATGCGTGGAACCTTGAGCTGGAGGCGCAGTACTTCGGCCTCCTGCGGGATGCGGCGACAAATCCAGAGGTGCGGGTGATCGTCGTGACAGGGGCTGGCCGGGGCTTCTGCGCCGGACTCGACATGGATGCGCTCAAGTCGGTGGCATCGGACGACAAGCGCAAGGGCGGCGAATTTCAGTCGCCAACCGTGCCATTGACCATCCCCAAGCCAATCATCGCCGCCATCAACGGCTCGGTTGCCGGGCTTGGTATGGTCCAGGCGCTGATGTGCGACATCCGTTTTGCGGCGGCCGGCGCGAAGATGACGACGTCCTTCTCCCGGCGAGGGCTGGTCGCGGAGCAGGGCTCGTCGTGGCTGTTGCCGCGTCTGGTAGGGCACGCCGCAGCCATGGACCTGTTGCTTTCGGGCCGTAACATACTGGCCGACGAAGCTCTCGAAATGGGGCTTGTCAACAAGGTTCTGCCACCAGACGATTTGCTGCCCTACACGTTGGCATACGCGCGCGACATGGCTGCAAACTGTTCGCCGGCGTCAATGGCTGCGATCAAGGCGCAGGTCTATGGCGATCTACAGCTCGATCTGGCGGATGCGCTCGCGGATTCTGCCAAGCAGGTGCGTGCGTCGATGGGCCGGCCCGATTTTCGCGAAGGGCTGATCAGTTTTGCCGAGCGGCGGCTGCCGAACTTCCCCCCGCTACCCCCATCGGACTGACCCTGGGCCAGCCGGGGGTAACGAGGCTGGCAGGGTTCAGAACGCTTT
>JAHFPT010000285.1 GCA_023266625.1 Novosphingobium sp.
ATCGGCTTGGCCCCGCCGCCACCGCAGCCAGACAGCAGAACAAGCGCCGCGAGCGGCAGGGCGTAGTTAACGGGCGATCTCATCTGCAAGCAACCCCACGGAAAGTGCGTAGTAGTTCGAGCAGTTATATTGGAGGATAACCCTATAATTCCCGGTTAAGAGGAACGCCGAGGTGCCGGGGCCATCGGGTTCGAACAGGCTTGCCATCGTGTCGTCGCCGATCGCTGCCAGCGGCACGACTCCCAGCGCGCGCCATTCGGAAACCGGCTTCCACTGTGAATGGCGGCCATGCACCCTCCCGCAACTGTCAGCCTGCAACTTGCTGGCGATGGCGCTGCGGTTGAGGGTGGCAGGCACGGCGGCGCGCACGCCCCAGGGCTCCCCCGCCCGCCAGCCGGCATCGCGTAAATAGTTGGCGATCGACGCCAAAGTATCGGCGCGGCTGTTCCAGATGTCTCGGCTGCCATTGCCATCGCCATCCGCAGCAGTGCGCAGCCAGACGCTGGGCAGGAACTGCGGATTGCCAAAGGCCCCGGCCCAGCTGCCAAACATCCGTTCGCGCGGCACGCCCTGGTCGGCCATTTTCAGTAGCGCGATAAACTCATCGGCAAACAGCTGCCGCCGCCGCCCTTCATAGGCCAGAGTTGCCAGCGAGCGCGCCAGATCGAAATCGCCGGTATAGCTGCCATAATTGGTTTCATGGCCCCAGATCGCCAGCAGGATCGGCGCGGGAACCCCGTAGCGGCCCTCGATCCGGGGGACATAATTGGCCACATTGTCATACATATTGCGCCCACCGGCGATCCGCGCGGCATCGACATGGCTGGCCAGATAGGGTGCGACCCGCGGCGGCACCGGCGAGACACCCGGCTGCCCGCGGTCGAGCTCGATGACGCGGGGGTTGTAGGTCAGTCCCCAGGTCAGCCGCTGGATCGATGCCTCGCTCACCCCTTCGGAGCGCGCCCGTGCAGCCAGCAGCTGCACATAGCCCTGAAAGCCGCTCTCGACATCGCTCTGCGCCTCAAGCGCCGTCGGCCAGGCAAGGGCTGCGAACAGCGGCAAAAGCGCGAGTTTGAGGCGGTTTAGGGGAATCATCGCATGCGACTGTCGCACAGGCGGCCCGCTTTGGGAATGACTGCGCCAGCCGGTTCAGCCGGTTTGCCCCGAGATTACGGCAAGATGGCCCAGCCTGCCTGCATGCTTGCAGCTTTTGCCGCTTGGCGCTAGCGGCGCTGAAACCCCAGAGGACAGGTGGCCGAGTGGTTTAAGGCAACGGTCTTGAAAACCGTCGTAGGTGCAAGCTTACCGTGGGTTCGAATCCCACCCTGTCCGCCATTTTATATTATTTTTTACAATCGTTTAGTAAGATATTAGATGGCTTCCATAATCGCTCGACAAAAAGGCATCGACTGGGCTGACAACTCATAAAAACGGATTACGGCATCGGTTGCGCTATGGCTCTTGGTCCGTATAGTCCTGTGTTTCTGCTATACCTATCCTCCTGCCACACGGGGAAAAACCATCACATCCGCGTCCGCCGGAAGCGGTGCCGACCAGTCAGTCTGCATCGTGCCATCGACTGCGAAAGCCACGCGCATCCCAGCATTTTCGCCAAAACCCGGCCCGATTGCGTCGAGCGCATCGACCAGAGCGAACAGATTGCCTGCCGCGACGTCCAGCAGCTGTGCCCCGCCGAAGAACTGCTCGGCAAAGGGCGACATCGGCTGGACACGGGCCATGGCTGCGGCTTCTCCTGGCGTCAGGCCCTGGCTTTGATCGCCGCGTAAACCCGGTCCGGTGTCAGTGGCAGATCGTGCATGCGGATGCCGATAGCACGGCTGACGGCATTGCCGACAGCGCCCAGCGGCGGCACGATCGGCACTTCGCCCACGCCTTTGACGCCATAGGGATGTGCCGGGTTCGGCTTCTCGACCATCACCGTGTCGATCATCGGCAAGTCCGAGCAGACCGGCATGCGGTAGTCGAGGAAGCCCGGGTTATCCACCCGCCCATCCTTGTCGAAGACATAGCCCTCGTTGAGGGCCCAGCCGATGCCCTGCGCCGCGCCGCCCTGCATCTGGCCTTCGACATAGTCCGGATGGATCGCGGTGCCGACATCCTGCACCACCGTATAGCGCAGCACACTGACGTTGCCGGTTTCCGGATCGACTTCGGTATCGCAGATGTGAACCCCGAAGGCGGGAAGAAAGCCTTGGGCATTGAGCGAGACTTCGGCGGAAATCGGCCCGCCGGAGAATCCCGCCTTGGCAGCGATCTGGCCCATCGTCAGGCTTGATCCTTGCTTGTCGCCCGACAGGCAATAAACCGCCCCGTCGCGCCATTCGGTTTGCTCGGCATCGACACCCCACATCGCCGCAGCGCGCTGGCACAGGGTGGCGATCACTTGTTCGCAGGCCTCGATAACCGCCTTGCCGGTAGCAAAAGTGGTGCGGCTGCCGCCGGTGAGCATCGAGTAACCAATAGATGAGGTATCTGTAATGGTTACGCGGACTTTCTCATAGGGAATCTGCAATGTTTCCGCCGCCATGATCGCCATCGAGGCGCGGCTGCCGCCGATATCCGGGTTGCCGGTAGTGACCAGCACCGAACCATCCTCGGAGACGCTGACGACGGCAGTCGAAGGTCCGCCATAATTGCCCCAGGTGCCGCCAGCAACGCCGCGACCCTGGTTCGGCCCGAGCGGTGCGGAATAGTGCGGATGGGCCTTGGCCGCCTCCAGGCATTCGACATAGCCGATCTCGCCCGCAGCCATGCCCATCACCCCGACATCGCCCGGCTTCACCGCATTCTTCAGCCTGAGGTCGATGGGATCTATACCCAGTTTCATCGCCAGCTCGTCGATGCAGCTTTCGACCGGGAAGATCGTCTGCGGCGCACCGGGCGCGCGGTAGGCAGCAGTGCTGGCCATGTTGCACAACACGTCCCAGCCGGTGACCCGGCTATTGGCGATATTGTAATGCGCCAGCGCGCTCATTGCCCCGGGATGGGTGTCGGAGCCGGGATAGGCACCGCCGAGCAGCTTGAACTCCATGACCACGCCGGTGATCGTGCCATCGGCGTCAGCGCCCAGCTGGATGTCCATGGTGCCGCCGGGAGCCGGACCACTCGCCCGAAAAACATCGCCCCGGCTCATCGTCAGCCGCACCGGGCGGCCTGTCTTGCGCGACAGCAGCATTGCCACCGGCTCAAGATAGACTGTGGTCTTGCCGCCGAAGCCGCCGCCGATTTCCAGCGGGGTGACGCGAATATCGGCGAGGGCGATACCCAGGATCGCCGCCGTCAGCGAGCGGATCATGAAGGCACCCTGGCTCGATGCCCAGATCTGCGCCTGGCCGTCCGCGTTCCACGAAGCAACGCAGGCGTGCGGCTCGATATAGCCCTGATGCACCGGCAGTGCGGAGTAGGTGCCGGATATGACCGTGTGTGCGCCTTTGAGTGCCGCATCGGGATCGCCGCGCCCGATGGTGAAGCGCAGTGCGGCGTTGGAGGGCTTGGTTGGCTTCGGGTCCAGCCCTTGTGTAAAAATATCGTCGTGGAGCAGCGGCGCATCTGCGGCGAGCGCCTCGTCGATCGTCAGCACATAGGGCAGCACTTCATAATCGACTTCGATCAGCGCCAGTGCCTCCTCGGCGATGACCGAGCTAGTCGCGGCGACAGCGGCGACGGCATGACCGGCATAGAGCACTTTCTCATGCGCCATGCAGTTGCGGCCGACATGCTTGATATTGCCCGACGATTCACCGACCGCCACTTCCAGCGCGGCCAGTCCCGGGAAATCGGCTCCGGTGATCACCGCCTTGACGCCGGGCAGCGCTTCGGCCTTCTTCGTGTTGATCGAGCGGATGCGGGCATGCGGGTGCGGGCTGCGCAGGATCGCGCCCTGGAGCATGCCTGAGGCCACGAAATCGGGGCCGTAGATCGCCTTGCCGGTGACCTTGTCGACGCCATCGGGGCGAACCGGGCGGGTGCCGATAACGCGGTAGGCTGGCCTGAAGGCGGTCTTGTCCTGGGGAGCGTTCATGCCGGTACCCTTTCTTGCCTGAGTTCCGCCGCCGCATCCAGGACGGCGCGCACGATCTTGTCATAGCCGGTGCAGCGGCAGAGATTTCCCGCCAGCCAATAGCGCACTTCGCTCTCGCTGGGGTCCGGATTATGGTCAAGCAGAGCCTTGCTGGCGACAATGAAACCCGGTGTGCAGAACCCGCATTGCAGCGCGCCTTTTTCAAGGAATTTGCGCTGAACGGGATGGAGTTCGCTGCCCTCGGCGACGCCCTCGATAGTGTTGACCGTGCGCCCTTCGGCCTCTGCCGCGAGGACCAGGCAGGAGCAGACCATCTGGCCATCAAGCACGACAGTGCAGGCCCCGCAATCGCCCGAGCCGCAGCCTTCCTTGGAACCGGTCAGCCCCAGCTCGTCGCGCAGCGCATCGAGCAATGTCGCGCCCGAATCGCAGAGGAATTGCTGCGCATCGCCGTTGACGGTGGCGGATATCAGTAGCTTGCTCATTTCGCATTCTCCGCCCGCTCACGGGCAATTGCAACGACGCGTTTTGCCAGAACCCCGGCCATATCGGTGCGGTATCCGGCAGTGCCGCGCTTGTCGCTGATCGGCTTGCACACGCCGCGTACCGCCTCAGCCATGCGCTCCAGCGCGGCATCGTCGAGCCTGGTGCCGACCAGCGCTGCACCCGCTGCTTCGACCAGCAGCACCGTCGGTGCCACCGCACCAACGCAAATCCGCGCCGCAGTGCAAGTGCCGCTGCTATTGAGCACCAGCGCCGCACCAGCGCCGACCACGGCGATGTCCATCTCGGTACGCGGGATCGAGCGCAGGTAAGCGTCCCCTCCCCCCACCGGCCTTGCGGGCAGACGAATCTCGACGACGAACTCGCCCGGTGCCAGCGAAGTCTTGCCGGGTGCAGTGGTTACCGCCTCGGCCGGAACTTCGCGCTGCCCGCCCGGCCCGGCGATCAGACACGTTGCGCCAGCCGCCACCAGCGCGGGGACGCTGTCCGCTGCCGGAGAGGCATTGCACAGGTTCCCCGCCATCGTCGCGCGGTTGCGCACCTGCACCGAGCCGATCAGATTGGCCGCCTCGACCACGCCGGGCCAAGCAGCGGAGAGCGCTTTGTGGTCCTTGAGCGCAGTACAGGGCGTCGCCGCACCGATAGCGAAACCATCGCCATGGGCGCGAATGCCGCACATCCCGGTGATA
>JAHFPT010000097.1 GCA_023266625.1 Novosphingobium sp.
TCCGCGACCTGTTTGACAATCAGAACGGCCACCGGAACTATTATTCGGTGCTGGCCAATGCGATTGTGAACTTCTGATGCGCCTTCGGCACATCATGACCAGGTGGCAAGGCCAGTCCCCCTCCCGCTTGCGGGAGGGGCTAGGGGAGGGCCGGTTATTCAATAGTCAGACAACAAGCCCTCCCCCGACCCCTCCCGCAAGCGGGAGGGGAGAAGGCAAAATCGCCTTTGTCGCGAAACTTATTGTTCTCGCGCTTTTGGCAACAATGGCTGTCCAGTCACGCGCCAGCGAGGAGGAGAAGCCTATCCTGCGGCACTATGTCACTGCCCCGCCCGCCCCGGCCAAGCAGGAAGTGGCCGAAACCCAGGCCAAGAGCGCAGGCTGCGTCAGTTGCCACACAAGGTCTGACGCGGCGACGATGCATGTCTCGCCCGCCGTCCGCCTCGGCTGCACCGATTGCCACGGCGGAGATGCGCAAGTGATCGGCAACCCCGCG
Source organism: Novosphingobium sp. (assembly GCA_023266625.1). Taxonomy (GTDB): domain Bacteria; phylum Pseudomonadota; class Alphaproteobacteria; order Sphingomonadales; family Sphingomonadaceae; genus Novosphingobium. The sequence continues at coordinate 497 of JAHFPT010000097.1, forward strand.
CTGGCCCATGACGCCCCCGCCTATGTCGCCGCGCGCGAGGCCGCGCATGTGCTGCCGCGCTATCCCGCGAGCTGGAACTATCCCTCCTCGGCCAATCCCCAGCGCAGCTACACCTTGCTCAACAAGGAGGCCCCCGAATTCATCCGCTTCGTCAATCCCGGCGATTACCGCGTTGCCCGCGAGAGTTGCGGCGCCTGCCACATGGCGACGGTCGAGGCAGCGGAGCGATCGATGATGGCATCGGGTGCGATGCTGTTTGGCGGGGCGGCCTATAACAACGGCATCGTCCCGTTCAAAAGCTACATTTTCGGCGAGGCCTATACCCGCGACGGCAAACCGGCGAAGATCGTCTCTCCGGGCAAACCGCCCGGCAAACTGACCGCCCGCCAGCAGGCGCGCGGCGCGCTGGCGGCGCTCTATCCGCTGCCCAGCTGGCAGGTGATTCCGCCCGGCGACATCTTCCGGGTGTTCGAACGCGGCGGACGGAATATCGGCACGCAATTCCCCGAGATCGGCCTGCCCAATCCGACGGGGAGCATTCAGCGGCTGGAGGAGCCGGGCCGCCCCGATCTCAAGCAGAGCAATCGCGGCCCCGGCACCGGTCTGCGCGTCGCGATCCCGGTGCTCAACATCCACAAGACCCGGCTTAACGACCCCTACATGTGGTTCATGGGCACCAACGACCAGCCGGGCGACTATCGCGGATCGGGCTGCACCGGCTGTCATGTCATTTATGCCAATGATCGCGAGCCGCGTCACAGCCTGACCTATGCGCCCTTTGGCCGCGACGGGCAGACCAACACGGTTGATCCAGCCATTAAGCAGGGTGAAAGCGGCCATCCGCTGCAACACGTCTTCACCCGCTCGATCCCGACATCGCAATGCATGAATTGCCACATGCACCAGCCCAACGTCTTCCTGAATAGCTACCTCGGCTATACCATGTGGGACTATGAAGCCGACGCAGCCAAGATGTGGCCGCAGCAGCAGAAATACCCCACCGCTGCCGAAGTGCGCGAGGTCGAGGATCGCAACCCCGAAGGCGCTGCACCCAAGGGCAATTGGGGCGACATCGACTTCCTGCGCAATGTCTATGATCTCAACCCCGAGATCAAAGACACCCAGTTCGCCGATTATCACAGCCACGGCTGGAACTTCCGCGGCGTGTTCAAGCGCGACCGCGAGGGCAATCTGCTCGATGCCGATGGCAAGGTCGTCTCGCCCGACGATCCCGAGAAATGGCGCAGGGCAGGCGAGGGCAAATTCGTGCCCACCGGCGTCAATCCCGGCAAAGCGGTGCATCTGATGGACATTCACGCCGAGAAAGGCATGCAATGCGCCGATTGTCACTTCGCGCAGGACAGCCATGGCAACGGGCTGATCTATGGCGAGGTTGCCAATGCGGTCGAGATCGGCTGCAAGGATTGTCACGGCACCGCCGATATGTTCCCGACGCTGCTGACCTCCGGCCCCGCCGCGCCGCCCAAAGGCAACAACCTTGCCCTGTTGAGGAACCCCGACGGCAAGCGCCGCTTCGAATGGAGTTTCGACAACTCCGACCGTCGCACGTTGATCCAGCGCTCGATTGTCGATCCCAAGCTCGCCTGGGTGGTGCATCTGGTGAAGGATAGCGTCGATCCCGCCTCGCCCTATTTCAACATCAAGGCTGCCCGCGCCAAGCTGATGAGCCGATCGGGGGCGGAGGACGGCAAATTCGCCTTCGGCCCCGGTGTCGGCAGGGGTGACCGCGCGCATGATGACAAGCAGATGGCCTGCTTTACCTGCCATCTGAGCTGGACCACCAGCTGCGGCGGCTGCCATTTGCCGATCGAGGCCAACTGGAAGAGCACAACCCACCATTACGAAGGCGAGGAGACCCGCAACTTCGCGACTTACAATCCGCAGGTCGCCCGCGACGAGATGTTCCAGCTCGGCAAGCATATGACCACCAAGGGCAGCGAGATTACCCCCGTCAGATCGTCATCCGCGCTGGTGTTGTCCTCGACCAATATCAACCGCGAGCGGATCTATGTCCAGCAGCCGCCGATCAGCGCCATTGGTTTCTCCAGCCAGGCGTTTGCCCCGCATTTCCCGCATACCGTGCGCACCACCGAGACCAAAACGTGCTCGGACTGCCACCTTGCGGCCACCGACGACAACAATGCGATCATGGCCCAGCTGACCTTGCAGGGCACCAATTTCGTCAACTTCGTCGGCCTCAACGCCTGGACCGGGCTTGGCACAGGCTTCGAGGCCGTCCGCGTCACCGAATGGGACGAGCCGCAGGCAGTGATCGGCTCATACCTGCAAAAATACGCTTACCCCGACTATTACCGCATGCATGTCGAGGACAATGGCCGCGAGCTGAAAAACTGGACCCGCGGCAAGACTTTCGACGGAAAAGTGTCGGGCGAGACCCATCCGCTCGAGGAGTTTCGAAATGTGGTCAAGGGCACCAGCGACCGGGTCGGCTGCCTGCAATTGCGCGGCGAATACATGTATGTCGCCGAAGGGCGTGGCGGCTTTAGGGTTTACGATGTCGCCTCGGTTGCCAACAAGGGCTTCTCCGAACCGATCGTCTCGGCCCCGTTCTCGCCGCTCGGGCAGAACACCCATGTCGGCACCGCCAACGCCACCTGCATGGCGCTGCCGACCAACCAGCCGATCAACCCGCTGCGCAACACAAGGCAGATGCGCGAGATCAACCAGGAGCAGAGCTTCCTGCCGATCTACAGCTACGCCGCCATCACCGATAGCGTCGAAGGGCTGATCCTTGTCAACATCGAGACCCTGGCGGACGGCGAGTTTCGCAACAACTTCCTGAAGCGCGCGGTGACCTGGAACCCGGACGGGGCGCTGAACGGCGCGAGGCACATCGTGCTGGCGGGCGAAGTCGCCTATATCGCCGCCGATGCCGGGCTGGTGGTGGTTGACCTGAAGGACCCGCTCAATCCCAAGCTCGCCTCGGTCATGCCGCTGACCGATGCACGCGCCAGCGCGATCCAGTTCCGCTATCTGTGGGTCACCGATAGCGAGGGCGTGAAACTGTTCGACGTGACCGATCTGCGCCATCCCATCGCGGTGCCGTCGGGCACGGTGCCGCTGGCCGACGCGCGGCGCATCTATATCGCCCGCACCTATGCCTATGTCGCGGCGAAGGGGGAGGGGTTGGTGATCATTAATGTGACCCGCCCCGCCGCGCCGCAGATTTACGCGAAATTCACGGCGGGCGGCCAGCTAAATGACGCGGAGGATGTGATTGTCGGCACCACCAATGCCTCGCTGTTCGCCTATGTTGCCGATGGCAGGAACGGCCTCAAGGTGCTGCAACTCACTTCGCCCGCCAGCCAGCCCAATTTCTACGGCTTCTCGCCCGCACCCAAGCCAGAACTGATCGCCTGGGCCAGAACCCCCTCCCCTGCGCTTGCCCTGTCCAAGGGGCTGGATCGCGACCGTGCGGTGGATGAGACCGGCGGCCAGATCGCCGTGTTCGGTCGGCTGGGCTCGCGGCCCTTCACCCGGCCCGAGATGGAGCGCCTGTTCCTCAACCGGCGGCGGTTTCCCTTCAAGGTGAGCGATGAGGCGGATATGTCGGCGTGGCGGGCGAAGTGAGGCGCACAGTCCCCATTTAATCCCGCCGCTCGGACAGCATCCCCCGGATCATGTGCTGCAAGCCGGCATCGAACCGCGCCACTGCTTCGAATCCGCCGACCCGCTCGACATGGGTCACCAGGCTGTGCCCGTCCCAGCGGTGCAAGGCATAGCCAGGTGGGGCGTCGCGGATCAGGGCGCGGTTGTCGGGGCGGGCGGGGTCGATCGGCGACAGGTTGAGCGCCACCGACGGGGCCGAGGAGGGGCAGACGATCAGTGGTGCGCCGTGCCAGCGGGTGACGACATTGCGATGGAGGTGGCCACAGAGGATCGCATGGATATTGTCATATCCCCGCGTGGTTGCGGCGAAGCGCGCAATCCATTCCTCGCCGGGATCGGGGTCCATCCAGTCGATGCCCGAAACGAAGGGCGGATGATGCATGACGACCACGGCTGGCCGGTCCCGATGGGCTGCGAGTTCGGTGGCAAGCCAGTCGGCACGGGCTTCGCAGAAGGCGCCGCCGTGGCGGCCGGGCTCGACCGTATCGAGCATCAGGATGCGCAGATCGCCCGCATCGAGCCCATATTGCATGTAGCCGCCGGTCAGCGGGACTTGCGGGAACGCCTGGGCAAGGGTCGCGCGCTCATCATGGTTGCCGGGAATCGGCCAGACCGGGCAGGGTACCGATTTCAGCGCTGCCGCCAGCCGCCGGAAGCTTTCGGCATCGCCACCTTCGGTGAGGTCGCCGGTCAGCAGCAGCAGGTCGACGTGGTTTGGCCCATCGAACAGCCGTTCGAGCACCGCGTTGAGGCGGTGCATGTTGGGCTCGTCGGGATTGCCCGGTTCGAAGCCGATATGGATGTCGGTGATCTGGGCAATCAGCACGGCTTGCTCTCCATTCCCTAACTCTTGTCTGATCGGTCCTTGCGCGGTGCCGACGCCGCAGGATGATAGGAGTGACACATGGCGCAGCTCGATGGAACCGCCGCATTGCTGCCCTCGCCAAGGTGGCAGGTGCGGCACTGGGCGATGCCCGGTAGCAGCAGGTCGGTCGCGCTCGAAGATTTTTCCGCCGCGTGGCAGCTGGTGCATTTCTCCTGGCTATGCGCCTTGTGGCTGAACCAGCCCTTCGTCATGTAGCGCGCGGGCAGCGTGACCGGCATCACGCCTGTCCGGCCCCCAGTGAACACCGGCGTGTGACATTCGCCGCAGACGCCGTCGCGGGCAAAGGCGCGCTGCAGCACGCTGCCGCCGCCGGGCGGCGCGAAATTGGCGTAATAGCCGCCCTCGGCCGCATAGGCACCCGGACGCGGCCGTGCCGCGACGACCGGCCAGCTGGGGCGTGCGGCGCTGAGATCGGCAATCATCTGGTCGACGTTGCCATGCTTCAGTGTGCGGAAGGTCGGCCCGACCCGGTCATAGACGAGGCTGTGACAGGCCTCGCAGTCGCGCTCCATCCTGACCGGCAGGAAACGCACGCCATCCTCGCTCGGGTGATGGCAGTCCTTGCAGGCGAGCTTGCTGCCATAGCCGCGCTCCGCCCCGATCGAGGCCGCCATTCGGGCTACCCCGCCGAGCGGATCGAGGTGGAGCTTGTGCGGGAAGGTGAGGCCGCCGTTCTCGCGCGGATGGGTATCGAGCGAGAGGCGCGTGGCAGCCCGGCTGGCGGGGTTGGTCACCACCAGCGGCATGAACTGCGGGTGCAACGTGCCAAAATCGCCGGCATTGCCCAATTTGGTGCCGGTCAGCCGCTCGCTGAGCCCGGCATGGCAGGCGGCGCAGAATTGCTGGCGCGGCGCTTCCATCCGGCCCACGCCCTTGTGCTCGGTATGGCACTCGACGCAGGCCCCGGGGCCGGGCTTACCGAAACTGTGGGCCACACTTTGCAGGAAGCGCTCGCCCAGCGGCCGATCGCCGCGCGCTCCGGCCAGGCGGTCCGGCGCGGCATGATCGTGGACCGTGGCGTGGCAGGTCCGGCAGGCAGTGTCGCGCACGGCTTCGAAAGGCTTCACATGGCAGGCCTGGCAACGGCCCTCGAGGCTGCGATGCGCGAGGCTGAGCTTGCCGGGGCTCCAGCTGCCGTCGCCGATCACCCGCGCCTTCGGATCGGGGCCGCGCGTCAGATAGCTGGTAATCGGCAGGGCCAGGAAGAGGCCCAGAATCAGGATCGCCATAATCCACGAGACCGTCCGCCGTGACGGCATTGCCCCGGCGAGCGAGATGCTGCTTTTTTCGTCGATGTCTCCGGATGCGGTGTCGATGCGCTCTATGGTCAGCAGCACCGCCCCATCATCGGCGAGCGATGCCGAAATCCGGCTGGCGCCAAATTGCAGTTCCGCGCCGCTCCGGCAATCGACCGTCGCCGCGCGTGTGTCCGCGCCGTCGAGCGCGAAGCCGAGCGTGCCGGTGGCGGCGATGCCAATACGCCCGCCGCCGAGATCGTCGATGCGGGCATGCTGCGGTTCGACCGCGAGGTCGGGCAGATGAATATCGCTTTCGGCGGCACGGCCGAGCGTCAATTGCGGCTTGGCAATCTCCCGCTCACGGACGATCTTGCGACCGTCCGCAGTGAACTCGATCTGCCTCAGCCGGAATGCCATGGTCCGGGCCTACCAGTAATAGAACACGCTGACGATATGCGCGGTGAGGGCGGCAAGCAGCGCAATCGTCGCCGGGATGTGCAGGTAGAGCCATACCTCCAGCAGACCCTTGAGCCGCGTGTGACGGCGCAGCCGGTCGAGCTGCCCCTTGCGGCGGATCAGCAGCGCCTCGACCCGGCCCGCCGCCGCATCGCCCGCGCCGGATGCAGAATGGAAACCGGCGATAGCCATCTGCGTCGCGCAATCCGGATATTTGCCCGACAGCCGCCGCCACAGGCTCCGGCTGAATATCTCCTCCCCGGTTGCCCCAAGCACCAGCTGGGCAAACTCTTGCGGCAAGGGCTGCGTCGCATCCACCAGCTGGCGATCGATCGCGCGGATGCCAGCGATCATCTCGCCAAGCGTCAGTTGGTCGCGATTGTTACTGAGTGCTGCGGGAAGTGTCGCATAGACCACCGCGCCATAAATGCCCGACAGGATGACCAGCATCATCAGCGCATAGGCAAGGGTGTGGACATTCCAGCCGAACTGGAAACCGGTGTGCAGCGTGGCGATGACGATCAGCGCAAGACCGAGATAGACATGCGCCGAGGTCCAGGCCTTGAGCGACCAGCGTCCTGGCGTCATCGCCCGCTTGCGAATGCCGAGCAGCGCCAGCCAGACGATCAGCAGCGCCCCGATCGTGCCCAGCGTGTAGCCATACCAGCTGCCGCCATAGGGTCGCGGCTGCACGTCTGCGGCAACATATCCGAGCAGCGCAATAAAGCACGCAGCCAGCCCGATCTTGAGCCAGCGGAACCGCGCATGCCGCAGGAAGCCTTCGTGATCGCTGGCGATGCGGCGCGCGGGGAGGGCTTCGGAACGGGGCGCGCTCGCCATCAGTCCTGGGCCTCCATCCGGGCGACCGAGAGGAAGGCTTCGGGCGAAACCCGGATGGCCGCGCCGGTCGGGCAGGCCCGGACGCAGGCCGGACCGCCGTCGATCCCCGAGCACATGTCGCACTTGATTGCCTTCTTCGGCTGTTCGGCACCCTTGGCGTTCCGTTTGCGCCATGCCTTCGAAGGCTCGCCGGGGCCGGGGCCAAGACCGAGGAACATCCAGCTGAGCAGCGACGGCTTCTCGGGAGGCACGCTGTCCATGCGGATCACATCGTAGGGGCAATTGCGCTGACAATTGCCGCAGCCGATGCAGGTGTCGTCGATGAATACCTCGCCGTCGGGACCGCGCCTTATCGCATCGGGCGGGCAGTCGGCCATGCAATGCGGGTGTTCGCAATGGCGGCAGCTGGTGGGCACATGGATATGGGCATAGGTTCGCCCCGCCTCGCGATCGAGCCGCGAGAGACCGTCGTGGCTGTCGGCGCAGGCCTTTTCGCAATTGTCGCAGCCGATGCAGAGCGTCTCGTCGATCAGTAGCACGTCGGTCGCCTCGCCGATGCCGTTGTCGACGAGGAATTGCGCGGTCTCGGAATACATGTCGACCGCGCCGGAGAAATTCTCCTTGCGGCTCTCGATGAAGGCGTTGACGTCGCGGCGGGCGGCCATGTCCGTTCGCGCCTTGCCGAGCAGCTCGGGCTTGCGCTGGAGCAGCCGGGCGAAGGCATCGCCGGGCAGGCGGATAACCTCGGACTTGATCGCAGCCTTGACCGTGGCGGTGCGCGGTCCCCCGTCGATCAGCGCCATTTCACCGACATAGGAGCCAGCAGGGAGATAGGAGAGGAACACCTGCCTCCCGCCGATAGCCTTCTCGACGATCATCGAGCCGCGCCGGACGATGTAGATGTCGGTGCCTTCGTCGCCCTCGGCCAGCACCACTTCGCCTGCGCGCATGGTCTGGACCTCGGCGCTCTCGACAAGTTCGGCGACATCCTCGCCGGTCAGTCCCGAACCGAAGATCTGCAGCAGCTGTCGCTCGATAGAGATGCGGGTGACGGCGCGGGCCGCGCCGGGCGAGGTGGCAATCAGCTTGAGTGCGGCATTGCGCGACAGCTCGACAACGATGATCGCCTCCGCCGCGCGGATTGTCGAGCCGCGCCGCCGCCCGGAAATCAGTCCAACCTCGCCGAAGATCGAACCCTGGCCGATCGCCACGGTACGCGACGGATCGCCCCTGTCCACCTCGACCAGCACCGAACCCGTTTCGAGGGCGAAGAGCGACGAGCCCGGGGTGTTGCGTTCAAAGACAACCTCGCCCGCCGCGAAGCTCTTCACCGCGCCGTCGAGCATCAATTCGCGCAATTGCAACACGGAGAGTTCGCGGAAGATATCGATATTGGCACCAAACCGCCCGAGCCAATCATCGACGCTGCGCTTGCCGGGCAGAGCAGCGAATTTGGCGGCGAGGATTGGCTCATCCGCCGGTTTCAGCGCGGTATTGCCATTGAGGAATTCGATGACGTCATAGCCTTGGTTCATGCAATGCTTGATCAGCGGGTAGCCCGCCAGCGCCCCAATGACGTGGATGCCGGGCGTGCTGCTTTCGAACACTGGCGACAGTAAAGGGAAGGCCTCGCGCTCGGGGCTGGTGAATTCTATACCGCAGGCCTCGACAAAGGCGCGCGGCGCATTCGATCCCATGCGGGCGATAATGCGGTCGCAGCGAATGGTTTCCTGACCGTCGCGGGTGTCGAGCACCAGCTCGCCCTCGCGCACTTCGGCGGGCGTGGTTTCGAGGCGCAGGCTGATACGCCCAGCGGCAGCGGCTTCGTTCAGCAGCTGGACATTGGCCTCCTTGGTGCGGGCAAAGTCGGCACTGCGGTTGAGAATGGTGACGACGTTGCCCTGCGCCGGATCGGCAGCAAGCCCGAGCGCGTTTTCGATGCCGGCATCGCCCGAGCCGATGACGGTGATATGCTCGTCGATATATTCGCCGGGGTCGTCGAGCTGATACTGGACATGCGGCCTATCTCCGCCCGGGCAGCGCATCAGGTTGGGATTGCCCTGCGTACCGATGGCGAGGATCACCGCTTCGGCATGAATTTCCCCGCCGTCCTTGAGCAATATGGTGAAATTACCCTTCTCGCCGGTAATGCTCGCCACTTCGGCATTGAGCCGCACGGTAACTGCAGCCTCGGCAATCTGACGGTCCCACAGGCCGAGAATCGTCTCGCGCTTGCCGGCATCGAAACCCAGCTCAGCGCGGAGCACCAACTGGCTGGGCGTTGCCATGACATGCTTGCCCTTCTGGTATTTAAAGATCGTGTTGCTGAGGTGATCCGCCTTTTCGATCAGCACATGCGATAGGCCCAGCGCTGCCGCCCGCGCCGCCGCGCTGAGGCCCGCCGGTCCGGAGCCGACGATGGCGACGCGAATAAGCTCAGCCACTTGAATGCGGATTGCCTATTGTCATTTGGCGTCCAGTCCCCAAGGTTGTCCGTTGCAGGCGACAAGAGGTTAGCATGAAGGGGTGTCCAACTGGAAGGGTGCACATAAGCACTATCGTCTTGCTTGCCGCAGCCTTGCTCGCGGCAGTGTCGATTGGCCTGTCCCTTTCCCGGAGCCGGGAGAGTAAGCCGAAGATAGAAACTGCGGATGGTGTTGCCGGCGTGTCCGGTGATCGCCTTGCCGAGCTTGAGCGCAAAGTCGCCGAAAACCCTGGCGACAGCATGGCATGGCACGCGCAGGGCGAAGAGCAATTCAATCGCGGGCTGTTTGGCGATGCCATTGTTTCGCTGGACAAAGCGACGAAAATTGCACCCACCAATGCGATACTGTGGTCGGCGCTGGGTGAGGCGCGAGTGATGGCCAGCACCAGCAATCCGATGCCGCCCGAAGCCCTGGCCGACTTCCGCCGGGCGCAGGCCGCCGACCCGTCCGATCCAAGGTCTCGCTACTTCCTGGCGGTCAAGCAGGATCTTGACGGCGATCACAAGGGGGCCGTCGCGGCCTGGCTGGCGCTGCTTAAAGCCACGCCTGCCGATGCGCCATGGCGCGGCGACCTTGTGCGCACGATCGAACAGGTCGGCAGGATCAACAACATCGATGTCGCGGGGCGGATTGCCGATGCCGGAGGTGCGGCCACACCCCCGCCTGCCCGCGCCAGTCTGCCTGGCCCGACCCCGCAGGACTTGCAGGCCGCCGCTTCGATCCCGGCGCGTGAGCAGCGGGAAATGGCCCAGGCCATGGTCGCGCGGTTGGAGGCGCGGCTCAAGGCAGAGCCCGGGAACCCCGACGGTTGGATCATGCTGATCCGCAGCCGCGCCTACCTCGGCGAGACGGACAAGGCCTCGGCGGCGCTGCGCGATGCGGTTGCGGCCAATCCGGGCGAGGCCGATGCCCTGCGCCAGCAGGCCGCCGCCCTGGGTGTGCGCTAAAGTCTTTCCGGCTCAACACGAATCGCTGGAATCCTCTACCACCACCGCCCCAACAATTGCCGGTTCTCGACGAGGAAGGTCAGCAGTGTCGCTGTCAGGCCGGTCAGGAACACCCAGTAGGCCAGTTTCAGGAAGCGGTATTTCTTGCGTTGCAGCACTTTGCCGTTCTGGTGGATGTCGCGCAGCATGGCGCGGAAGACGGTTTCGTCCGCCTCCAGCACGGGCAGCATGCGGGCGATGAATTCCTCTTCCGGAAGCAGGGTGAAATTGCCGAAGAACAACAGGTTCTGCTGTTCGGCCGGTGCCTGGCCCGGGTCGATCGAAGGCAGGATCGCCGCCACCGCGCAGAGGGCCGAGACGAAGGAGAAGCAGGCCAGCAGCAGTAGCGAGGCCGGCACGCTTCCCCGGCTTGCCTGGCCGATGGATATGGTGAAGACGACGAAAGTCGCCCCCATCAGGATGCTCGCCTTCTGGTCGGCCATCTGGCTGAGCGTGAGATTGACCTGCGTGGCGGTGCGGACGAGATGGATCGCCTGGATCGAATAGCCATCGGAATTGCGCGCCGGCCCTACAACCGGCTTTACCCCCGCGACGGTGCCGCCCCTCAGACCACGCCAAAGGCGAGCATGGCGTCGGGAACCTTCTTGAAGCCGGCGATATTCGCACCTCGGACATAGTCGGTATAGCCGCCGCCCTGGTCGCCATAGGTCAGGCAGCTGGCATGGATGCCGGCCATGATGTCCTTGAGCATCTGCTGGAGTTCCTCCTCCTTCCAGGCGCGGCGTTCGGAGTTCTGGCTCATTTCGAGGCCCGAGACCGCGACTCCGCCCGCATTGGCCGCCTTGCCGGGGGCGTAGAGCAGCTTGGCCGCCTTGAAGATATGGATGCCCGCAAGGTCGGTCGGCATATTGGCGCCTTCCGACACCGCCCGGCAGCCATTGCTGACCAGCAGCTTGGCGTCCTCGCCCAGCAATTCGTTCTGGGTGGCGCAAGGCAGCGCGACATCGCATTTTACCCCCCAGGGTGTTTTGCCTGCGTGGAAGCTGGCACCCTTGAATTCCTGGCAATACTCCTCGATTCGCCCGCGACGGTGGGTCTTGTGGGTCTTGACCCAATCGATCTTCTCCTGGGTGATGCCGTCGGGATCGTGGATGAAGCCGCCCGAGTCCGACAGGGTCAACACCTTGCCGCCTAGCTGGACGATCTTTTCCGCCGCGTGCGTCGCGACATTGCCCGAGCCGGAAATCACCGTCGTCTTGCCGTGCAGATCCTCATCCTTGGTGGCGAACATATTGGCGAGGAAATAGACTGCGCCATAGCCGGTCGCCTCGGGCCGGATCAGCGAGCCGCCATATTCGAGGCCCTTGCCGGTCAACACCCCGGTGAACTGGCCGGTGATCCGCTTGTACTGTCCGAACATGAAGCCGATCTCGCGCCCGCCGACGCCGATATCGCCGGCCGGCACGTCGACGTCTGCACCGATGTGGCGGTACAGCTCGGTCATGAAGCTCTGGCAGAAGCGCATGATCTCTCGCACGCTCTTGCCCTTGGGGTTGAAATTCGAGCCGCCCTTGCCGCCGCCCATCGGCAGCCCGGTCAGCGCATTCTTGAAGGTCTGCTCGAAGGCGAGGAATTTGAGCACGCTTTCGGTGACGCTGGGGTGGAACCGGATGCCGCCCTTGTAAGGGCCGATCGCATTGTTGTTCTGCACCCGGTAGCCGCGCTGGACACGGATATCGCCGTTGTCGTCTTCCCAGCAGACCCGGAAGGAGACGACGCGGTCCGGCTCGGAAATGCGGCGCAGGATCTGCTGCGAGTGATAATCCTCCTTGTCCTCGATGAAGTCGAAGATGTCCTCGGCGACTTCCTGCACCGCCTGGACGAATTCGGGTTGATGCGGGTTGCGGCGCTGGACGCCTGCCATGAAGCCGTTGAAATCGACGTGGTCGGATATCGCCATATCACCTCTCCTTGCGCTGAGCATTGGCCGACTCTGTTGGTTTCTGTCCGGAGCCTTGCAGTTCGAGGTTATGAACTGCCGCCGCCGTTGTATAGAGGGCACTGTCAGCGCAATATGATCGATTGGCCTGCTGCCGGTTTGCTGGACACCAGGATATGGTGTTTATCGAACCGCCCGTGCAAGCGACGCAACGCTGTCCAGTGCGCTGCTATGAGCACGGCGTGCAATGGTGGTCGGTTTTGGGCCTTGAGCGGGCAGCATGAAATCTGAATCATGCTGCCCACTCTAGATTTCGACTTGGCTTCCCAGTTCGATCACCCGGTTCGTCGGCAGTTTGAAGAACTCCATGGCACTCTCGGCATTGCGCACCATTCCGGCAAACAGTTTCTCGCGCCAGATCGCCATGCCCGGCCGCTGTGAGGCGATCAGCGTCTGGCGGGCGAGGAAATAGCTCGTTTCCATCGGCTTGAAGGCGCCGCCCGCGCTGGTGATGCCTGCCAGTTCGGTCGGGATGTCGACTTCGTCCATGAAGCCGTAGCGAAGGATCATGCGATAGAAGCCGTGACCGAGGTCGGTGACCTCGGTCCGGTTTTCGTGAGGAAAGTGCGGGATCTGTTCGGTCGTTACTGTCAGTATCACCACGCGTCCATGCAGCACGTGATTGTGCTTCAGATTGTGCAGCAGCGACGGGGGGATACCGTCGGCGGTCGATGCCAGGAACACCGAAGTGCCGACGACACGGCGCACGCTGCTGGCTGTTGAGCGGATAAACAGCTCGATTGGTATGGCACCTTCCTGCAGTCGCTCGCGCATCAGCCGCCGACCGGTGGCCCAAGTGGTGAGCAGGGTGAAGGTGATAGCCGCGACGAGCAGCGGGAACCAGCCGCCGTCCGGGATCTTGGTGACGTTGGAAGCGAAATAGAGTCCGTCGATCAGCAGGAAGGTGCCGGTTACAATAAATGCCACGACGGGAGGCCACTTCCACACGGTGGAAGCCAGAACCCCCAACATGCAGGCGGTGATGAACATCGTGCCGGTGACGGCGATGCCATAGGCTGCGGCAAGATTGCTCGAACTCTCAAAGCCGAGGACCAGCATGATCACCATGATCAGCAAGCCCCAGTTGATCAGCGGCACATAGATCTGTCCTGCCGCCTTGGCGCTGGTGTGCAGGATGCGCATGCGCGGCAGGAAGCCCAGCTGCACTGCCTGCTGTGAAACAGAATAGGCCCCCGAGATCACGGCCTGGCTGGCGATGATCGTGGCCATGGTCGCCAGGATAACCAGCGGCAGGCGCGCCCATTCGGGCGCTAGCAGGAAAAAGGGGCTCTCTACCGCCGTCGGGCTGTGCAGGAGAAGCGCGGACTGCCCCAGGTAGTTGAGCAACAGGCAGGGGAGCGCGATATATATCCACGACATCATGATCGCCTTGCGGCCGAAATGCCCCATGTCGGCGTAAAGCGCCTCTGCGCCCGTCACGGCGAGGACGACCGAGCCCAGTGCGAGGAAAGCCAGCTTCGGATCGATCAGGAAGAAATCGATGGCATATACCGGGTTCAGCGCCCAGAGGATTTCGGGGGCATGCATGATGCCGATGATCCCGAGCACGGCCAGAACAAGGAAATAGACTACCATCACCGGCCCGAACAGCTTCCCGACCGCCGCCGTGCCGCGCGCCTGGATGGCGAAAAGACCGATCAGGATAACGATCGAAATTGGCAAGACCAGCCGCGCCATCCCTTCATGCACCACCGTCAACCCTTCGACCGCTGAAAGAACCGAGATGGCCGGAGTGATGATCGCATCGCCATAGAACAAGGCTGTCGCGATCAGGCCCAGCATGGCGATGCCGCCACTCCAGCGGTTTTCGCCGAGCTTTCGGTTGATCAGCGCCAGCAGCGCCAAGCTGCCGCCTTCGCCCTTGTTGTCCGCGCGCAGGATGACGAAGACATATTTGATCGTGACGATCAGCATCATCGTCCAGAAGATCAGCGACAGAACGCCGAAGATATGCGCCTTGTCCACCGTCAGCGGGTGATGGCCAATGAAGCTTTCCTTCAGGGCATAGAGCGGCGACGTGCCGATATCCCCGAACACGACGCCCAGTGCACCCAATGCCAGCGTGGGAAGGCTCTCCTGTGGTCCGTGCAAGGGCGCGAACTGAGCTTGGCCGGTATCGCGAAGGGTGATTTCGGTCATCGGTTTCAGTAGCCTCGATCTGAGAGAGCCCCGACCGGCACAGCGACGGAACGAGCAGGTTTTCCATGTGACAATTGGCGAATCGACATATCTTCTTGATCTGAGCACGTGAAAGGCGCCGCTTTTCGCCACTATGCAAAAACAATGCGGCGGTAAACCGATGCCTCTCGAATCCATATGGTCTGATGTGAAGTTTAGTGTCGAAATCGATAATGAATTTTCGCCCATGATCAAATGGTACGAAAAACCCGGCGCTGGCTGGCTGATACGGCTTGGCGGACTAGCACTGATCGGAATCTCAACGTTTGCGACCATGGCGGTGTACTGCCACGTCCATATGGTGCCGCCGCATGAGACATCACCCGTCGAATTCTTGCTCGCTCTTATCGCCTTCCTTACGGCATAGCTCCGCGATGCTGTCGTCGCTGCTCAGGCCTTCCAGCACGATCCTGAACTTGTCTTCTGCTGAAAAGTGCCGCCGCGTCGCCGCGTATGGAAGTCAGCGGAACGCCGGGATCACCTTGTCGGCAAATAGCTGGGCATATTCGACGAACCTTGGGGCCGGCAGTCCCGGCGGCATCATCATCATCACGTGATCAAGCGGCATCCTTGCCTGTTTTGCCCTGATCGCGGCAATCGCGTCAGCCGGCGTCATGATCTGCATGATGCCGCTGGCCTTGAATTCGTCCAGAGTCATGGATTTCAGGCCTTCGACGCCGCCGCCCTCGTTGAACCACTCGCCGTAACTGTTGTTGACGTGGTGAAAATAGGGAGCGAGTTCATCCACCGCCTTTTCAGGATCATCAGCGGCGACCATGAATAATTCCGTCGTGCGCACTTTGGCGGACGTCATGTCCCTGCCTTGCTCACGCATCTTTTCGGCATACAGGTCACACAGATCGCCGCTGCCGATAAAACCATCGCCATAGCGGGCGACGCGTTCCATCGCCTTGTCGGTGAAGCTGCCAATGAACAGCGGAATGCGGCCGCGCGGGGCAGGGGGCATCAGCCTGGCGCCGGTCAGACTATAGAACTGCCCGGCAAAATCGACCGTCTCACCAGTCCACAGGCGGGTCGTGATCTGCAGGAATTCGTCGAACATCCTGCCCCGTTTGGTGAAGTCGACGCCGAATGCTTCGGTCTCGCGTTTGCGATAGCCGATCGCCAGACCCATCTCGAGCCGCCCACCGCATAGGATGTCGAGCACCGCGCAGTCCTCGGCGAAGCGCATGGGATTGTAGAGCGGGGCAAGCGCGATGGCCGAGCCAAGTTTTATGGTCTTTGTCCGCGCAGCCATGGCGGTAAGCGCGATCAGGGGCGAGGGCATGTAGCCATCGTCGGCCAGATGATGTTCGGGCACCCAGGCACCACCGAAGCCGACCTGTTCGGTCCAGCTGACGACCTCCAGAATCTCCGCATAGAGACTTTCCCAGCGCTGTTGCCATTGCGGCGGATTGCGGAAATCGTAGAGGTAACCGAAAGTCAGCTTACCGGTCATGCGGCTCTCCCGTTGTTCAAGGCAGACTGGCCTGTGGTTCAAGCGACTCTACGGTCAGGCGATCCCGGCGATCGCTCCGGCGAGACTATCGAACCATTGCGCATGCCAGGCCGGAAAGACCGTGGCGTAAGCAATCGTGAACCAGGTGAAGGCGAAGGGGAAGGGCCAGCACCGCGATCATCAGAAGATGGGCCGGATGCATGCTTAAGATCAGTCCGCCCATTCCCGGCCTGATGCGATAATAAATCGCCCCTGCATAGGCGATGACAAGGAGGGGCAGCGCCGTCATGTCGGAACAGGCAAACAGCTTGGCCAGGTCGAAGGGCAGGGGATGGCCCGGGCGCCTTGCCTTCTGGGACAATCGCGCAACCCAGCATTATGCGGCCCCCGACTATCGCGAGCGGCGGGTGATGCAGCGGGTTTCGATCCTGCTGCCGTCCGTCTGACGCCGGAATGTTTCGTTCTACCGGCGAACTCTGAAAGTTTTTTGACATTTCCGCTTGAATCACTGAATCAATTGTGATTCTAAGGTGATGTCATGAAGCTTCGCGCCGAACCAAGATTGCCCAAGCAAAGCCTTAGTCAGGGTCTGGCGCTGGTCAGCCTGCTGGTGCTTGCCGGATTGGCACTGGTCGGCCCCAGCGGGTTGTTGTCCTGGAGCGAGAACCATCGTTTGCTCGATCAGCGACTGCAAGAGGCCAAGGTGCTGACGACCGAGCGCGATGAATTGCGCAATCGTGTGGCGCTCCTCAATCCACGCGATACCGATAGCGATCTCGTCGGCGAGCTGCTGCGCAAGGACCTTAATGTCGTCCATCCCGATGAAATGGTGATGCTGCTTAATTGAGCAGGCCCTAATTCCAGAAAATCCGGCATTTATTTTGCCCGGGACGGTTTCGCCATGGCAAGCTTGCCTCTATAGCAGCCAGGCAACCTTCCCCGGGGATACGCATTGTCCAAATCAGTACGCAAGCCTGCCGTTGCCGATCCAGTGCCGGCTGACGACGAAAACTATGCCCTGCGCAGCCTGCAATTGGCCCACGCCGAGCAGCGCCGCTACGCCGCCAGCGACGCCGAACTGCTAACCCTATACG
Source organism: Novosphingobium sp. (assembly GCA_023266625.1). Taxonomy (GTDB): domain Bacteria; phylum Pseudomonadota; class Alphaproteobacteria; order Sphingomonadales; family Sphingomonadaceae; genus Novosphingobium. The sequence continues at coordinate 17,752 of JAHFPT010000097.1, forward strand.
AGCAAATGCTGCTCATCCGCCGCTTCGAGGAGCGCGCGGGGCAGCTTTACGGACTCGGGCTGATCGGCGGCTTCTGCCATCTCTATATCGGCCAGGAAGCGGTCGCGGTCGGGCTGCAGTCGGCGCTCGATCCGGCGCGTGACAGCGTCATCACCGGCTACCGTGATCACGGCCACATGCTCGCCTATGGCATCGATCCCAAGCTGATCATGGCCGAGCTGACCGGGCGCGCGGCAGGGATTTCGCGGGGCAAGGGCGGATCGATGCATATGTTCAGCGTCGATCACCGCTTCTATGGCGGCCACGGGATTGTCGGCGCGCAAGTGCCGCTC
>JAHFPT010000098.1:0-11041 GCA_023266625.1 Novosphingobium sp.
CGCCCACGCGGCCTGCGCTCGCGGCCCTTTGATGGCGAAGGCCTGCCCACCACCCCGCGCAACCTCGTCGAGGGCGGCAAAGTCACCGGCTGGCTGATGGACAGCGCCTCAGCCCGCCAGCTCGGCCTCACCCCCACCGGCCACGCCGCCCGCGGCCAAGGCGGCGCGCCGGGGGTGGGCACCAGCAACCTCCACCTCGCGGCGGGCAGCGTCAGCCCCGCCGAGCTGATGGCCGACATCGAGGATGGCGTCTACATCACCGAGCTGATCGGCATGGGCGTCAACGGGGTGACTGGTGACTACAGCCGGGGTGCCTCGGGCGTGCGGATTGTGAACGGCGAGCTGGCCGGGCCTGTGGCGGAGTTCACCATTGCCGGGAATTTGATTGAGATGTTCAGGGCGCTGACCCCGGCGGATGATCTGGAGTGGCATAGGCCGGTCAATGTGCCGACCTTGCGGGTGGATGGGATGATGGTGGCGGGGGATTGAGGGGATGCGGACGTTGCTAGTCAAATAGCTCGCTATGCGATCCCAATCGGGCAAGCGTCAAAATATCATCTTTCTGTTTCTCGTAGATCAGCACGAGGTCTGGCCGAACGTGGCAATCGCGAAATCCCCTCCATTCACCTGAAAGACGGTGGTCGCGCAACCGATCAGGCAATTCCGCATCCGATGCTAGCAACCCGATGATAGGTAAAAGCACATCGTCGATGGCAGGGTCGGATTTCTTCTCGCGCTTGTAGTCGCGCTTAAAGCGGGTGTTTCGATCAATCGTACGCATCAGACAATCCCAGGCAATGGCAGGGGAGTCGGGGGAGGGGGCAAAGGATTCCTTGGTGAGAAGGGTGCCCAAGGCAGAGTCATGTCGACCACACCAATTTCAAGCGCGGTCTCAATTAGCGCGTTGTAGCTTGCTTCGGTCAGGCCGGGAGTCTTGATATGGTGGTGCCAACGTATGATGTAGTGCGGGTTCCAGATGATCGCGTGACCCAATGGGCCGGATTTGCCAGGCTTGATGTTTATGAACTCGAGTTCATGCAGAGTCTTCATTCTCGTCGCCCATGTATGCTCACCCCGCTGGCCGCCAAAGCCGGACGCATTCGCCATGTCACCATTCTTGTTGAGAGTGACGAAATTATTGTCCCACGTGTTGCACCAGAGCGTTAGGTAAGTTGCTGAAACGGGCGCCCCCTTAGTAATCTCGTCCATGATCTTGAGGATCAAGGGCATCGTCTTTGGAATCGTAGTAAAACCCTTCTGGGTCTTCCGATTCCACAGCCATGGCTCTGCTGACGGCCAGAAATGATCGCGGAGTTGCATTTGCTTCATTGCAATCGCGCTGGCCTCGCGTGCCTTCGACATTCTAGCCTCCTTTGTCTCAGGCCATCTGCCTGTCCTGAAACGCAATATACATTAAAATCTTTTAAAACCAATTACTTAAGTATTTACTAGTTTGGCATAAGTTGCGTTCATAGCGAAACTCTTGCCTTTCAGTACGCTGCTTATATTATATCTTAGAGATATTTATGCAACATATATTTCATTATGTTACAAGTTTATGATGTATAATCAGAGTGTTATAAAAATTTGTACAGTGATCCCATTTACTCGCCATACTCGTATGTGCTGCCGATGCTCTCCGTGCTCCCGGGGATAGTGCAGAAAGGGGGTGAGGCAAAAAATCTTGACGATGCCCCAGTAACACCTAGTTAGGAGTGTGTAGCTACAATGTGGCTAGAAGTTTGAAAGGAAATGCCTTGCCCGTCGCAGATGTTGTCCGCGCCCGGATTGATTCTAGCCTCAAGAAGGAAGTTACAGCCGTTCTTGCCGGGATGGGGCTGTCTGTGTCCGATGCAATTCGCATGATGCTAGTTCGTGTTGCGGCCGAACGTGCTTTGCCGTTTGAAGTGCGCGTGCCCAACCGCGAAACTCAGGACGCATTGCGAGCCGTCCAAAATGGTGAGGTTGTCCGCTTCGACAGCATTGCTGCGCTTATGGCAGACCTCAATGACGATAACGACGATTAGGCCTTCGCCCTGCCCACGCGGAGGAAATGCGCCGTTATGAGTAAGCTGCCCCCACCTCCTGACTTTGACGAAAACCCGGAATGGACCGAGGCTGATTTCGCCCGTGCACGGCCTGCCAGCGAAGTGCATGGCAAGGCATTCGCGGCTGGTCTGGTGCGCGCGCGTGGCCGTCCGGCACTGGCCGAAGGTGAACGCAAGGCGAAGGTGAATATCCGCCTCTCGCCCGAAGTTGTCGCTGCGCTGAGAGCAACGGGTGCGGGGTGGCAGACGCGCGCCGATCAGGCGCTGCGCAAGGCGTTTGTGAAGTAGGCTACCCCACCGCCCGCTCCAGCGCCTCAACAATAATCCGCTTCGCCGTCTCCATATCGCCCCAGCCGTTCATCTTGACCCATTTGCCGGGTTCCAGATCCTTGTAGTGCTGGAAGAAGTGCTCGATCTGCTGGGTCACGATCTGCGGCAGGTCGAGGTGGCCGGTGACTTCGCTGTAATAGGGAAAAGTTGCGTCGACCGGCACGGTGATCAGCTTTTCGTCGCCGCCCTTGTCATCCTCCATCAGCAGCACGCCGACCGGGCGCACCTTGATCACCGCGCCGGGTATGATCGGCGAGCGGGTGATGACCAGCGCGTCCAATGGGTCGCCGTCTTCGCCGAGCGTGTGGGGGACGAAGCCGTAATTGGCCGGATAGCGCATCGGCGTGTGCAGGATGCGGTCGACGAACAGCGCGCCCGAGGCCTTGTCGAATTCATACTTCACCGGCTCGCCGCCGATCGGCACTTCGATGAGCACGTTGATTTCGTGGGGCGGATTATCGCCGGCGGGGATGAGGTCTATGCGCATGGGGCGGGCCTTTAGAGCACGATCACCACGGAAGGAAGCTCCACTTGCCCCTCCCCCTGGAGGGGGAGGTCGGGTGGGGGTGTACGACGCCAGCGTGGACGCTCGGCTTCGCCTCGCTCCCCCACCCCTAACCCCTCCCCGCCGGGGACGGGGGATTCAAGCTTAGTTGATCAACCTATCCCCCGCCACTCAGCGCATTTATCGTGAAGGCGATCACCCCGATGTTGAAAATGAACGACAGCAGGCACTGCACCACCAGCACCCGGCGCACCCGGCCGCAGGTGACGTTCACGTCCGATGCGGCGAAGCTCATGCCGGCGGTGAAGGAGAAATAGAGGAAATCCCAATAGTCGGGCTCACTCGTGCCGGGGAACTCAAAGCCGCCGCGATGCGGCGCGCCGTCATGCCCCGGCCCGTAATGGGCATGCGCATAGTGGAGCATGAACACCAGATTGGTGAAGCCCCAGGCCAGCGACAAGGTGAACACCAGTTTGACCACGGCCCAGTTGTCGCCGTGCTTGGCCGAGGGCAGGTCGCTGGCGATGGCGGCCAGGATCGCCAGCATGACAATTGCCGTAATCAGCAGCACCAGCGCGCGATTGGCCTCGTTTTGCGCGGCATGCAGCCGCATCTGCGCGGCGGTGTGATCGCGGCTGAGCGGCCAGAGCGACACGGTGAAGACTATCGCAGCCAGGTTGAAGCCGCGCACCAGGGCATTGGCCCAATGCGCGTGATCTAGCCACAGCGTCCAGCCGGCAGTCGCCGCCATCACCGCGATGAACAGCAGGAAGCGCGGCGGGGCGATGCGGGCACCGATACCCCAGAGTGGGCCAGGACGCCTTTCGCCCCTTTCGCTCATCTCATCGCCCCCGCCGTCCGGCGCGGCGCCAGCAGCAGATCGAGCCCCGCCTGCCCCTTGCCGCCCGGCACCCGCTCCAGCCAGGGGTAGCGCAGCCCGCCGTTCCACATCACCGGCACGGTCAGATAGCGCTCGCCGCGCCGGATCAGCAGCTCGATCGGCTTGTTGCCGCCCTTGGCTGCTGTGATCGCCGCCTTGAGCCCGTCGACGTCATAGGCGACGCCGTTCACCGCGATAAGTTTCGCGCCGGTGACCACGCCAGCATTGAACGCCGGGCTGTCCCAGCGCGGAGCGCTGACCACGCCGTCCTTGTCGAGGACGAAACCGAGCGAATAGGTCAGGGTGAGGTTCTTCGCATCCTCCATCCGCGCCTTGTCGAAGCTATTGGGCTCATCCTTCCACACCAGCCGGTAGCCCGCCTTCTCCAGCCCCGCCAGCGGCGGCGGCTGGCCGGGGGCTTCGATACGGCTCTTGAGGAAAGTCGCCCAGTCATAAGGATAGACCGCGCCCAGCGCCGCAACGACATCGCCAAATCCATAGGTCACTTCGCCCCAGTCGCCATCGCGGATGCCGAAGAAGCCGCGCGCAAAATCGTCGAGGCCCTTGCGGCCCGCCGTGCCAGCGCGGATGATCTGGTCTGCCTCCAGCCAGATCAGCGCGCCTTCGCTGTAGTAATCCTCGTCGCGGGCCATCGAGCGATAGGGGCGCGGCTTGCGCGCGGCGATGATCGGATCGTGGGTGGTGTCTTCGACCGAACGCCAGCCGCGCCCAGGCTGGGTAGCATAATATCCCGCCTGCCCGGCCAGGATCCCCAGCACCGTCTCCTTCGACTGCAAGCCCGAGCGCGCCGCCAGCACCCAGCCCCAGAACTGGGTCTGGCCTTCATAGACCCACAGCAGATTGTCCTGCATCGGCTGGCGATAATCGGGCGTCCAGAGCTTCGCCGGGCGGCGGAACTTGCCGTCCCAGCTATGGGTAAGCTCATGTGCGAGGACATTGCGGTCCCAGTCGAACTTGTCCCACTCGATGAAACTTTTCGGCTCGAGCTGGTTCTCGCTCGAGCGGTGATGCTCAAGGCCGATGCCGCCCATGCGATCGGTCAGCGCGACGAGCAACTCATAGTGATCGAAATGGCGGCTGCCGAAGGCGATCAGCGCTTCCTCGCCCAGCGCCCTCAGCGCTGGCAGCCGCTCGGGCGGGAGCGCCAGCTGCTCGGGCTTGTCGGCGACGACATCGAGGCTGATCCGGTTGCCCAGGTCCCATTTGCGGGCGTTGACCCCGGCGAAGATCGGCGAATCGACCAGCGTTTCATAATCGGTCTCGGGCCAGCTCAGGTGGTTGCCCCCCCCAGTTCGATCAACGCCCGCCAAACCATCGAGCGCCGTGTAAGCAGCCCAGCCTTGCGGCAAGGCGACGCTGGGCTTGATCCGGATGCGGCGGACATAATGCCCGGCCGGGTAGAGGCTCATCTGCTCCCATTGCAGATTAAGCATTTCCTGCGTCATCACCACCCGGCCTTCGGCAGGCAGGAGCGGCGAGGTATAGATGAATTTCGCCACCACCTCGCGCGCGCCGGCGGGGAGCGTCAGATGGTAGGCATTGACCTCGAGTGGATCGCGCTGCCAGTCGAGCAGCTTGCCACCAGCCGTAAAACTCATGGCGACCAGCTCGGAGGGTGAACCGCGCGGCGAATGGTGGCCGGGCAGCCAGCGCGGATAGAGCAAAGTCAGTTCGCGTGCTCCGGGGCCAAGCGGAATCGTCTCGGTGACGCGGAAAGTGCCGCGCGCCACGTCGCTGGCATCGATGTCGAGCGCGATGGCACCGCCTGGGTAGGGAACATCGGCAGCATCGGGAATGGGTGCGGCAGCCGGCTCTGCCATCGGCGCTGAGCGCACCACGACAGGCGCAGGCGGTGCGGCAGGCGCAGTTGCGGAGAGTGCCAGGGCGGCAAGCAGCGGCGCGACCGTCAGGCTCTTCCTCATGGGCACAATCCATGGCGGCAAGCAGCCATGTTCGCAACTCCCGCCGCATGCTTTCCCACGTCCTTTCCCATTGGGCGAAATAGGGCTAAGCGCCGCGCCCATGGAAACACCGCAAGCGATCAGAGGCACCCAGGACATTTTCGGCGCAGAAGCCGAGGCCTTCGCGCATGTCGTCGAGACCTTCGAGCGGGTGCGCAAGCTCTACCGCTTCCGCCGCGCGGAAATGCCGGTGTTCGAGAAGACGGCGGTATTCTCGCGGAGCCTGGGCGAGACCACCGATGTGGTTTCCAAGGAGATGTACAGCTTTCTGGATCGCGGCGATGAATCGCTGACCCTGCGCCCGGAATTCACCGCCGGGATCGCGCGGGCCTATCTGACCAACGGCTGGCAGCAGCACGCGCCGCTGAAGCTGGCGACGCATGGGCCGCTGTTCCGCTACGAACGCCCGCAAAAGGGGCGCTACCGCCAGTTCCACCAGCTCGATGCGGAGATCATCGGCGCGGCGGAGCCGCAGGCCGATGTCGAACTGCTGGTGATGGCGGATCAGTTGCTCAAGGAGCTGGGGGTTTCGGATGGGGTGACGCTGATGCTCAACACGCTGGGCGATGGGGCCAGCCGCGAGGCGTGGCGGGCGGCGCTGGTGGACTATTTCCGAGGGCAACGCGAGGCGCTGAGCGAGGACAGTCAGGAGCGGCTGGAACGGAATCCGCTGCGGATTCTCGATTCCAAAGACGCGCGTGACAAGGTGTTCCTCGCGGATGCGCCGAAGATCGACGATTATCTGAACGGGGAGGCACAGGAGTTTTTCGGCAGGGTGACGTCGGGGCTAGATGCGGCAGGCGTCGAATGGACCCGCGCCCCGTCGCTGGTGCGCGGGCTGGACTATTACCGGCATACGGCGTTCGAGTTCGTGACGGACCGGCTGGGGGCGCAGGGGACTGTGCTGGGCGGTGGTCGCTATGACGGGCTGATCGAAACTTTGGGCGGGGCGCATACGCCTGCGGTCGGCTGGGCTGCCGGGATTGAGCGGCTGGCGATGCTGGTGGGGGAATGGCACCCACTTCCAACCGAAGTGGTCATCGTTTTAGAGGCGGATAGCCTAGTTGTGGTGACCAACTATCTTGCCGCAAAAATCCGCAGGCGGGGCTACTCTTGTGAGGTTGTATCGTCTGGGAGCGTCAACAAACGATTTGAAAAATCTAAAAAACTTAATCCGCTTGTCACCGTCATTATCGATGACAAGGTTGATTCCATAGATGGAGATTTCAATGCGAGATTTAAATATAGTGCGAATGTTGATTGTGACAGGCCTGATTTAATGAAGTATCTTACTGAAGAATTGGAAAGAAAATATTTTCAGAATGACGGGTATGACGGTGATTATTTTGCGTCAGGTCAAGATATGGTGTTCTCGTTCGAGTCATCAAGATGACGACGCTCCTATCTGTCAGCATGACGAGTTTAGGGTGAGAATTCACGCAACCTGCCCCTCCCCCTTGAGGGGGAGGTTGGGTGGGGGTGTACCCACACCGGCGTTGACGCGAGGCCTTGCGGCCTCGCTCCCCCACCCCAACCCCTCCCCGCCGGGGAGGGGCTTTGAAGAATGCGGCTTGCAAAATCCTCCCCGGCACGGGGAGGGGGACCAGCGTAGCTGGTGGAGGGGCACCCTCGGCAGGGCGCTTCCTCTCAGCCTTGCGCTAGGCCGCACCTGCCCCTCCACCATCCTGCGGATGGTCCCCCTCCCCGTTTCGGGGAGGATCGCATGACCATCTCCGAAACTCGTCTCGCGCAAATCGCCTCGCGCTTCGTCGAACTCGAAGCCCGCCTCGCATCGGGCACGCTCGAAGGGGCGGACTTCGTCGCCGCTAGCCGTGACTATGCCGAGCTCGAACCTGTCGCCAAGGCCGCCGCCGAGGTCGCCGCGATGCGCAGCGAAATCGCCGAACTCGAAGCGATGCTCGCCGATCCTGAAATGCGCGCCATAGCTGCTGAAGAACTCAGCGGACTAAACAACAAACTCCCCGAAGCCGAGCACCGCCTCGCCATCACAATGCTCCCCCGAGATTCAGCAGACTCCCGCCCTGCCATGCTCGAAATCCGCGGCGGCACTGGCGGCGACGAAGCCGCGCTGTTCGCCGCCGATCTCTACCGCATGTACGAACGCTATGCCGCCGAGCAGGGCTGGAAGATCGAGCTGATCTCGGCAAACGTCTCCGACATCGGCGGCTTCAAGGAAGTCGTCGCCAACATCGCCGGGACCGGCGTTTTCGCCAAGCTCAAGTTCGAAAGCGGCGTCCATAGGGTGCAGCGGGTGCCAGTCACCGAAAGCGGCGGGCGTATCCATACCTCCGCCGCCACCGTCGCGGTCCTGCCCGAGCCCGAAGAGGTCGATGTCGAGATCGCCGACAACGACCTCAAGATCGACATCTACCGCGCCAGCGGTGCGGGCGGCCAGCATGTCAACACCACCGATTCGGCGGTGCGCCTCACGCATCTGCCCACTGGCCTGGTCGTAATCCAGCAAGACCAGCGCAGCCAGCACAAGAACAAGGCCAAGGCGATGCAGGTGCTGCGCACCCGCCTCTATGACCTCAAGCGCGCCGAAGCGCATGGCGACGAGGCCGAGGCGCGGAAAGCCATGGTCGGCTCGGGCGACCGTTCCGAGCGCATCCGCACCTATAATTTTCCGCAGGGCCGGGTGACCGATCACCGGATCAATCTGACCCTGCACCGACTGCCGGAGATTCTCGAAGGTCCAGGTCTGGGCGAGCTGATCGATGCCCTGATCGCCGAGGATCAGGCCAAGCGGCTGGCGGCTTTGGGGGAATGACGGGGGCTATGTTGGCGCATGGCCTTCGACAAGCTCAGGCTGAGCGGGTGTTGTTAATTGCCCCAGCTCCCCAACCCCGCTCATCCTGAGCTTGTCGAAGGATGTCGCGCGACCTCACCCCAGGCACTGTCAACCTAGCCCTCCGCGAGGCCACAACCGCCCTCGCCCAAACCAGCGACACCCCCCGCCTCGATGCCGAGCTGCTCATGGCCCACGCCCTGGGCGTCCCCCGTTCCGAACTGCTCCTGCGCCACATGGCCGACCCCGCCCCCGCCGCCTTCGCCCCGCTCCTCGCCCGCCGTCAGAACCACGAACCCGTCGCCTATATCCTCGGGTCTCAGCAATTCTACGGACTCGACTTCCTCGTCACCCCCGATGTTCTGATCCCGCGCGGCGACAGCGAAGTGCTGGTCGAAGCAGCGCTCAAGGCCCGCCCCGATGCACGCCGCGTCCTCGATTGCGGCACCGGTTCGGGCGCGCTGCTGCTCGCCGTGCTGGCGCAGCTCGCGCAAGCACAGGGCATCGGCATCGACCGCTCACTCGCCGCGCTCGAAGTCGCCGCCGCGAATGCCGCGCGGCTGGGGCTGGGCGCGCGCGCGCGGATGCTGCACGTTGACTGGGGAGACGAAGGCTGGGCGCGCGATCTCGGCGGGCCCTTCGACCTGATCCTTGCCAATCCGCCCTACGTCGAAGTGGATGCCGACCTCTCCTCGTCAGTCCGCGACCATGAACCGGCGGGAGCATTGTTTGCCGGACCAGAAGGGCTCGACGCCTATCGCGTGCTCCTGCCCCAGCTTTCGGCGCTTCTCGCACCCATGGGTGTCGCGCTGGTCGAGATAGGTGCCGCATTGGCTGCCCCCGTCAGCGCCATCGCCCAGGCCGCAGGTCTTGCCGCAACCCTCCACCACGACCTCGCCTCCCGCCCGCGTGCGCTCGAACTTGTGCACAGCCGTTAAGATTCCGCTTGGCATTTCCAGCTACAATGCGTAGTTGTTGTGCCAAGCCAGCCGATGGATGCACGCTTCCCGTCGGGCCGGCCCAACTCCAGCATTTGCAATCGGGCATGGCAAAATCGCCATCCCCACAGGGCAGATGTCGGGACCACGGCTCCATCGGACGGACCGTGGCGGAGCATCATACGACATGTCAGCCAACCTTCGGGCAGGCGACGGTCAGGGGTCTAAGGAACACATACCCTTGAATAACAACATCAATAATAGCAATCGTGGCAACAACAACAACCGTCGTCGCGGCCGTAGTAACAGCAACCGTCCGCAGGGCGGCGGCGGTGGCCAGCAGCTGAACCGGATCGACAGCCGCGCGCGCGGCAATGCGCCGCAAATGCTGGAGAAATACCGCAAGCTGGCGCACGACGCCCATCTCAATGGTGACCGGGTGCAGGAGGAGTCTTTCCTGCAATTCGCCGATCACTATTTCCGCGTCATTGCCGATCAGCGCCAGCGCCAGGAAGAGCTGCGCACCCCGCGCAGCAATGACCGCTGGCAAGAAGGCGGCCTGAGCGATCGTGAGGAAGGCGAGGACGGCGGCGAATATGGTGGCGAGGGCGAATACCAGCCCTATGACCGGCAGACCTACAATCGCCCCGATAATCGCACCGATCGCGAGGAGCGTCCCCGCGAAGATCGGCCACGCGTAGATCGGCCACGCGAGGAACGCCCGCGCGAAGACCGTCCCCGTGAGAATCGCCCCCCTGGAAATCGCTTGGGAGAAGAGCGGGTTGAGGAAATCACGCCCGCCAATGACGGCGGAGTCAATAACAACGGTGGGGACAGCAGCGGGGCGGCAGACGAGAGCGCTGCACCGTTCGAACCCGCCGAGAACCCCTTCGTGCGCGAGGCCCGTGGGCAGCGCGGCCTGCGCCCCCGGCGCGCCCTTCGACAGGCTCAGGATGATCGGGAAGAAAGCGAAGAGCGCGGCGATAGCGATGAAGCCGAACCGCGCGGTCTCGATCCCTCGATGCTGCCGCCAGCGATTTCGATCGCGGGCTCGCGCGACGATGACGCCAGCAGCGATGGCGAACCGGCAGCCGAAGCGGCTCCCCGCCGCCGCACCCGCCGCCCGCGTCCCCCGGTCGACGATGCCGGCGAGGCGCTCGAGGTGGTGAACTGAGCACCGGCAAGCGCAACTCTGGTTGACTTTCCCGCTCCGTTGCGCCACTGGCCCGCGCTGACCGGCAGGTTCTGCCCGCCGGCCATCCGTCCAAGACAGCCGGTGCGCGCCATTGGGGCACGCTTAATTTCCAGCCTAGACGGGGACAGAGATTTTACGGCCCTCGCTCTATAAGAGTGCGGTGTCATAAGCGTTTCGGCGCAGCTCCTTCCCCATCGCACGGACTCGTCCGCATCGCTCTTGCGGTGCGGTCTAACGTAGCCGGTCGCTTCGGGCTTCCCCTTGCGGCCACATGAAAGGAGTAAGCATGGATCGTTCGCAGAAAGCCGATGCGGTCGCAGCTCTGAACGCAACCTTCAACGAGGCCGGCGTGGT
>JAHFPT010000098.1:11051-18083 GCA_023266625.1 Novosphingobium sp.
TCGGCATGACCGTGGCCCAGTCCACGGCTCTGCGCGTGAAGATGCGGGATGGCGTTGCGTCGTTCAAGGTTTCCAAGAACTCTCTTGCCAAGCTGGCCATCGCCAACACCGACTATGCAGGGATTGGTGACATGTTCACCGGTCCCGTGGCGCTGGCGACTTCGGTCGATCCGGTTGCCGCTGCAAAGATCGCCGTTGAATTCGCCAAGACCAACGACAAGTTGGAAATTGTTGGCGGGGCGATGGGTGCGCTGGTTCTGAACGCGGACGGGATCAAGGCACTCGCCTCGATGCCGTCTCTCGATCAACTGCGCGGCACGCTTATCGGCATCATCCAGGCACCAGCGACCAAGCTCGCCCAGCTCACAACCGCTCCGGCGGCCAAGCTGGCGCGCGTCTTCGGCGCCTATGCCGCGAAAGAAGCCGCTTAAGCCAAGACCTGACAAGATTGTTCAAGCACATTTCGCCGGAATTTCCCGGCAACCCAAAATATCATGGAGTGAAACATCATGGCCGATATCGCCAAGCTCGTAGAAGAACTTTCGAAGCTGACCGTCCTTGAGGCGGCTGACCTTGCCAAGGCACTGGAAGAAGCATGGGGCGTTTCCGCTGCTGCTGCTGTCGCAGTTGCCGCTGCGCCTGCCGCGGCTGCCGAAGCGGTTGAAGAGCAGACCGAATTCGACGTCATCCTGATCAATGATGGCGGCAACAAGATCGCCGTCATCAAGGAAGTCCGCGCGATCACCCAGCTCGGCCTGACCGAAGCCAAGTCGCTGGTCGAAAGCGCGCCGAAGGCGATCAAGGAAGGCGTCAACAAGGCCGAAGCCGAAGAAATCAAGGCCAAGGTCACTGCTGCTGGCGGCACCGTCGAGATCAAGTAAGCTTCGCTATCTGGAATTGGAAAGGGCGGTCCTGCGGGGCCGCCCTTTTCGTTTACCAACCTTTCCCCTACCCAACCCGGCTCCATGCCGTCCCTCACCCCCACCTCCCCCTTCCGCACCGAACTGCGCACAACGCTGCACCTCGCCGCACCGCTGGCGCTCGCCAACATGCTCCAGATGGCGGTCTATGCAGTTGACGTGATCTTCGTTGCGCGGCTGGGGCAGGAGGCGCTGGCGGCGGCGAGTCTGGCGACCGCGCTGTTCGGGCTGATGATGTGGTGTTTCTCGGGCCTGACCGGCGCAGTCGCCCCACTCATCGCCGCCGAGCTTGGCCGGATGCGCCATGCGGTGCGCGAGGTGCGGCACTCGGTGCGCATGGCGCTGTGGCTGGCGCTGCTGGTCGGCCTGGGCGGGATGCTGGTATGTCAGTTCGGCGAGGCGATCATGCTGGCGGCGGGGCAGGATCCGCATGTCGCCCGGCTGGCGGGCAGCTTCATGGCGCTGCTGTGCTGGTCAATGATCCCGCAGATTTTCTGCAACGTGCTGCGCACCTTTATCGCCGCGCTGGGCCGTCCGGTGTTTGCCACCGCGATCACCGCGCTGGCGATCGCAGTCAATGCGGCTGGAAACTATGCTTTCGTCTTCGGCCATTTCGGCGCGCCCGCGCTGAGCCTGCAGGGCTCGGCGCTCTCGACCGTCATCGTCAGTCTGGTGACGCTGGCCACCTATTGCGGTGCGATCCGGGCCGACCGCAGGCTGCGCCGCTACCGGATTTTCGGGCGCTGGTGGCGGGCCGAATGGCAGCGCCTGCGCGAAATCGTCAAACTCGGCGTACCGATTGCGCTGATCGTGATTGCCGAAGGCGGCTTCTTCGGCAGCGCCGCCTTCCTGATGGGCCTGATCGGCTCAGCCGAACTCGCGGCGCACACCGTCGCGCTGCAAGTCGCCGCCTTTTTCTTCCAGATCCCGATGGGCATCGGCCAGGCAGCAACAATCCGGGTTGGCTATCACTTTGGCGCAGGCAATCGCGAGGCTTGCGGCAGAGCCGGCTGGGCGGGAGTGCTGACTTGCCTTGGCTTCCAGCTGTTCGGGGCCGCCGTCATGCTGCTGGCGCCGCAAGCGGTGCTGTCGGTCTATATCGATACCAAAGCCCCGGCCAATGCTGCGATGGTCGGCTTTGCCGTGCAATATCTGCTGGTTGCCGCTGCCTTCCAGCTGTTCGATGGCCTCCAGGCAGTTGCCGCCGGGGCGCTGCGGGGCTTGCAGGATACGCGTATGCCGATGGTCCTCGCCCTGTTCGGCTATTGGCTTCCGGGGTTCGGAACGGCAATAATTCTGGGTTTCTTCACCCCGCTTTCTGGACTGGGTGTGTGGATTGGCCTCGCGATCGGGCTGGTAGTCGTGGCCGGGCTGCTGCTGTGGCGCTGGGGGTGGCGGGAGCGATTGGGGCTGGTACCGGCTTAGTCCCCCTCCCGCCTGCGGGAGGGGCTAGGGGAGGGCCTGTTGTCCAGCCTCGCCATAACAAGCCCTCCCTCGACCCCTCCCGCAAGCGGAAGGGGAGTTTTTTCTCCAAGACTCTCCTTGACGCCGCATGAACGCACCACCATATGCGCCGCGCTGGCACTCACCCCCCGTGAGTGCCAAGCCCATTCGTATCCACTGGAAGAGGAAGACTCCTATGAAGTTCCGTCCGCTGCACGACCGTGTGCTCGTGCGCCGCATTGAGGCCGAAGAAAAGACCGCTGGCGGCATCATCATCCCCGACAGCGCCAAGGAAAAGCCGGCCGAGGGCGAAATCGTCGCTGCTGGTTCGGGTGCCCGCACGGATGACGGCAAGATCACCCCGATGGACGTCAAGGCCGGCGACCGTGTGTTGTTCGGCAAATGGTCGGGCACCGAGGTCAAGGTCGATGGCGAAGACCTGCTGATCATGAAGGAAAGCGATATTCTGGGCGTGATCGCCTGATTTATCGCACTCCCCTAATTCCCTGAAATCTGAAGGAACACAAAAATGGCTGCCAAGGACGTACGCTTTTCGCGCGACGCGCGCGAACGCATTCTCGCCGGCGTTGATATTCTCGCCAATGCGGTAAAAGTCACACTCGGCCCCAAGGGCCGCAATGTCGTGCTCGACAAGAGCTTCGGCGCTCCCCGCATCACCAAGGACGGCGTCACCGTCGCCAAGGAAATCGAACTCAAGGACAAGTTCGAGAACATGGGCGCGCAGATGCTGCGCGAAGTCGCCTCCAAGACCAACGACCAGGCCGGTGACGGCACCACCACCGCCACTGTGCTCGCCCAGGCGATTGTGCGTGAAGGCATGACCTGCGTTGCTGCCGGCATGAACCCGATGGACCTCAAGCGCGGCATCGATATCGCCGTGACCAAGGTCGTCGATGACCTGGTCAAGCGCTCCAAGCCGGTCTCCGGCTCGGCGGAAATCGCCCAGGTCGGCATCATCTCGTCCAACGGCGACAAGGAAGTCGGCGAGAAGATCGCCGAAGCCATGGAAAAGGTTGGCAAGGAAGGCGTGATCACTGTCGAAGAGGCCAAGGGCCTCGAATTCGAGCTCGATGTCGTTGAAGGCATGCAGTTCGACCGCGGCTACCTCTCGCCCTATTTCGTCACCAACCCGGACAAGATGACTGTCGAGCTGGAAAACCCCTACATCCTGATCCATGAGAAGAAGCTGTCGTCGCTGCAAGCGATGCTGCCGATCCTCGAGGCCGTGGTGCAGTCGGGCCGTCCGCTCCTGATCATCGCCGAGGACATCGAGGGCGAGGCGTTGGCCACCCTGGTGGTCAACAAGCTGCGCGGCGGGCTCAAGGTTGCCGCCGTCAAGGCTCCGGGCTTCGGCGATCGCCGCAAGGCCATGCTGGGCGACATCGCCACGCTGACCGCAGGCGAGATGATTTCCGAAGACCTCGGCATCAAGCTCGAAAGCGTCACCGTCGGCATGCTCGGCGAAGCCAAGCGCGTCACCATCGACAAGGACAACACCACGATCATCGATGGTGCCGGCTCAGCTGACGAGATCAAGGCGCGGGTCGAGCAGATCCGCTCACAGATCGAGACCACCACCAGCGACTATGACAAGGAAAAGCTGCAAGAACGTCTGGCCAAGCTGGCCGGCGGGGTTGCCGTAATCAAGGTCGGCGGCGCTTCGGAAGTCGAAGTCAAAGAGCGCAAGGACCGCGTCGATGACGCCCTCCACGCCACCCGCGCTGCGGTGGAAGAAGGCATCGTCCCCGGCGGCGGTACGGCACTGCTCTATGCCACCAAGGCACTCAACGGCATGAAGGGCGCGAACGACGACCAGACCAAGGGCATCGACATCGTCCGCAAGGCGATCCAGACGCCGCTGCGCCAGATCGCCGAGAACGCCGGTCATGACGGTGCCGTGGTTGCCGGCAATCTGCTGCGCGAAAACGACGAAACCCAGGGCTTCAACGCCGCAACCGACGTCTATGAGAATCTGGTTGCGACCGGTGTGATCGACCCGACCAAGGTCGTGCGCATCGCCCTGCAGGACGCTGCTTCCGTGGCCGGTCTGCTGATCACCACCGAAGCCGCGATCAGCGACAGGCCGGACGACAAGCCTGCCATGGGCGGTATGCCCGGCGGCGGCATGGGCGGCATGGGCGGGATGGACTTCTGAGTTCAAGCTACCAATTGCCACGAATTGGGGGCCGGGAGGGAAACCTTCCGGCCCCTTTTTCTTTCACCGGAGAAGGTATATACCCCGGCAGTGACCCCGCACGCACTCGATCCCGCATATCGCCGCACTACGGTGCGCGAGTTTCTTGATATGGATATCGGCGATGCCAAGGCAGAGCTGGTCGATGGTATGATTCTGATGATGGCTGGCGGCTCCCCGCGTCACGCTGCCATTGCGGCAAACCTGATTATCGCGCTGGGCCCCCGGCTGCGCGGCACCGGCTGCCGCCCTTATGGCTCTGACCTTGCCATGCAAACCGGCGAGGCATCGATCCGCTTTCCCGATGTCAGCGTCTATTGCAGCGATGCTCCGCCGCCCGATGATCCGAAGGTCAAATTGCTGGGCGATCCCAAGGTGGTATTCGAGGTGCTTTCACCATCCACCGCATCCAATGACCAGATAACCAAGCTGCGCGAATATCGCGCGCTCGCGGGTGTCGAGGCTGTCGTGTTTGTCGATCCGTCGAGCGAACGCGTGCGCCTAGTCGATCGCAGCATGGCCGATGACACGGAGGGAGGCTGGCTGCCCGCCGGAACCGATCTTGCATTGCCCATGCTGGACATCACGATACCCCATGCAGAAATCTTTACACGCGACTAATCCGGCAGGCCTTATAATACGCAATCTGACCCAAAAATTTCCGCCAAACAGCCACTCACTGGGCCAATTTCAGCCAATCCACGCAGTTGCCCGCAGTTTCCGGCCATTTCATCGACATCTTGTTTGACGAAAAAGCGCCATGCGTTAATCTTCGCCGTTAAGGGAATGAAAAGCATGAATTCGGTACCGTGCCCAATATGACAATGGATTCGATCAGGCGGCTGTTAGCTCGGGCTTTGGCATCGCTGGTGCTGGCTACGGTATGTATCGCGCCAGTTTCCGCAGCCTACGCGGCGGATTCTGCCAATATCGAATCGGCTTTCGACAGCACTTTCGTCCCCGGCCCCGCCCCCAGCCAGCGCGAACCCACCTATCGCGATCCATTCCAGGCGCAGCTCGCGCAGCTGGCGAATGGCGATCAGGGCAGGATCGGCGTCGCCGCATTCGATCTGGCAAGCGGGCGCAGCATCGCAGTGCTGGGCGATCAGCCCTTCCCGATGGCCAGTACCAGCAAGGTCGCCATCGCCGCGACCTTCCTTGAAATGGTCGATGCCGGGCGATTCCAGCTCGGCGATCTGTTCCCGATGATGGTGCCAGTGCCCTCGCGCAAGTTCGACGGGCCAGTCGCGCCGGTGCGCGCGGGCGATTATTATGCGGCGCAAAGCCTGATCGATATGTCGCTGACCCACAGCAACAATCAGGCGACCGACGCGCTGCTCGCGGCCGTCGGCGGCCCGGCGGCGGTCAACGACTGGTTGCGCCGCACCGGCAACAGCGGCGTGCACATTGACCGCGACATTGCGACGCTGGTTCGAGACGACGGCGCAGTCAATCCCGCCACCACCATCGATACCCGTGACAGCGCCACCCCGATGGCCATGGTCCGCATGCTCACCGGGCTTTATCAGGGCCGCTGGCTCAGCGCGCACAGCCGCAGCTTCCTGCTCGACACCATGGCGCGCTGCGAGACCGGCAAGCGGCGCATTCGCGCGCTGATGCCCGAAGGACTGGTCATTGCCCACAAGACCGGGACGCTCGCCAATACTGCCAGCGATATCGGCATCATCTCCATGCCCGACGGCCGCGCGATTGCTCTGGCGATCTATGTCACCGGCCAGGGCGGCAAGCCCAATCGCGACTGGCGCATCGCCGAAATCGCGCGCGCCATCTATGATGGCTATCTCTATTCGCCTGCGAGCCTAAGCCCAACCACAGCGCGCAAATAGGCAGCAATCGCTTCACCTCGGGAGGCCTCGGGCGGCATGAAATGGATCTGAACAAAATCCGCTCATGCTGAGCGGATGTGGAGCTATAGGTCTATTCCGCCGCCTGGGCTTCGCTCGCCGGGATCACCGAGGCGACCTCGCGGGTTTGGGTGAGGCAGCTACCAAAGCTGTGGAAGGCGGTCGCATGCAGCCCGCCAAGCCCGCCCGCGACGAACAGGATAAAATCCTTGGGTTCGGGCGTCGCATAGATCCGCCCATCCGCGCGCACCCGATCCTGCGCCTCCAGTTGCTCGCGGTGCTGACGCTGGAGCAGGTCGGCGGGCACGCTGGCGTAGCGCCACAGGCACTCCTGTACGTCCTCGATATTGGGTATTTCCCTGCCGACAATCTCCGCACAGATCGGGTTGAGCGCCACCATCATCTCGGCAAACGGCATCGCGGGAGTGTAGCAGTTGGCCGCGACATAAGGGACCGACTTGCCGATCATCTCGAGGAAATCACGCGGGGCCTGCGAGGTGGTGTCGAGGACATTCATCGTCCCCATCGTGCCGAAGCAGGAGACCGCATTGCCCGCGATCCCGGCGCGGCGCTCGGCCAGCGGGGCCCA
>JAHFPT010000286.1 GCA_023266625.1 Novosphingobium sp.
GAAGTGACCACCACGGCGGCATCGCCAAGGTTCCCGGCAGCATGGCCAATCATCACCTTGATGCCGCGTTTCCTGAGGCCTTCGACGACATAGCCCTCGGCGATATCCGAGCCCTGCACGCGATAGCCAAGATTGCTCATCACTTCGGCAATGCCCGACATGCCGATCCCGCCGATGCCGACGAAATGGATCGTACCGATGTCGGTGGCGACACCTTTCATTGGGTGAAGCTCCCGTGGCGCGTGGCCTTCGATCCTTCGACAGACTCAGGATGAGCGGGGCTCAGTATGAGCGGGGTTGAGAGAAGGGCTACACACAACATCCGCTCATGCTGAGCTTGTCGAAGCACACGCGCCAAGACCCGCTCATCCTGAGCCTGTCGAAGGATCACGCCACTGCCTCCTGCCCGGAGGCCGAAGCCTGCCCGGCAAGGCGGATCACATCCATCAGCGGTGCACCGCCAAAGCTCTCGACCAGATCGGCGAGATCGCTTGCAGCATTTGGATAACCGCAGTTCCACGCGGCATGGGCAGCGTTGGCCAAAGTCTCGGGGTGCTGCGCCATGGCCTGGATCTGCTTGGCGAGTTCGGCACCAGTAAATTTTTCCTGCCGGATAGAACGCGCACCGCCCGCCGCAACAATCTCGCGAACATTGGCGGTCTGATGGTCGTCGGTGGCAATCGGCAGCGGCACCAGGATGGCCGGGCGGCCAACTGCGGTCAGCTCGGCAATGGTCGAAGCGCCCGCGCGGCCGATGAACAGATGTGCATCGGCCAGCCGCTCGGCCATGTTCTCGAAATAGGTGCCGAGTTCGGCGGGGATATCATGCCCGGCATAGCGGGAGCGCACCGCGTCGATATCTTCCGCCCGGCATTGCTGGGTGACTTGCAGCCTGAGCCGCAGCGCGGTCTGCAACATTGCCAGGCCATCGGGCACCACTTCGGAAAGCACCCGCGCGCCCTGGCTGCCGCCAGTGACGAGGATGCGCAGCAGGCCCTCTTCGGTGAAAGGGGGAAAGGGACGATCACGCAGCGTCAAAACCTCGGCGCGGACCGGATTACCGACCAGATGGACCTTGACCTGATGCTTCTCCGCCAGCCGCTCGACCTGGCGATAGGATGTAGCAATGGCATCGACCCGCTTGGCGAGCAGCCGGTTGACCCGGCCGAGCACTGCGTTCTGTTCGTGGATAATCGCCGGAATCTTCGCCGAGGTCGCCGCCAGCAGCGCGGGCAGCGCCGGATAGCCGCCAAAGCCGACGACGGCGGAGGGCTCGAAACTTTCGAACAGCCGCAGCGCCATGCGCCGCCCCTCGCCAATTGCTTTTACACCGCGCAGCCAGCCCAGCGGATTGTATCCGCCAATCCGCCCGGCGGGCAAAACATGCGACGTCAGCGCCGCCGGACGGCCGGGAATGCCTGCCCCGCGCTCGTCGGTGATCAGCGCAACATGATGGCCACGCCGCTCAAGCTCGGCAGCCAGCGCGAAGGCCGGGATCAAATGGCCACCGGTGCCGCCGGCAGCAAGAACATAATGCCGGGTAACGACAGTCATTTCAGCCCCCTGTTGGCGCGCGGCGACATTCGTTCGCTCGGGCGCTCGTTCGGGCGCCCGCTTAGGCGCTCGCCCTTGATGAACGGATTGCGGCGCGTGATCGCCAGCAAAAAGCCAACGCTCAGGCACAGCGCCACGGTCGACGAACCGCCATAGGAAATCAGCGGCAGGGTCATCCCCTTCGACGGGAACAGCTGCAAATTGACGAGGATGTTGATGAAGGCCTGCCCGCCCAGCTGGGCCGTCAGCCCGGTTGCCGCCAGCACCGTGAACAGATCTTCCTCCTCAACCAGCCGCAGCAGCACCCGCACGATAATCGCGAGATAGAGCAGTACCACGACCATGCAGGCCAGCAGTCCGAATTCCTCGCCGATCACCGAGAAAATATAGTCGGTATGCGCCTCGGGCAGCGAGAGCTTGCGCGTTCCGAGCCAGAGCCCGCTGCCGGTCCAGCCACCGGCCAGCAGAGTGCGCTGGGCGAGGTCGACCTGATCGAAAGCTGTGCCTCCGCCAAGAAAGGCATCGATGCGCACACGGGCATTGTCGTAGAATATATAGGCGGTAACCAGCAGCGCGATCCCACCGCCTCCGGCAAACAGGATGCGCCGCATTTCCAAGCCCGACAGCAACATCAAAGCGAACCATACCGCAGCAAACAGCAAGGTCGAGCCAAAGTCCGGCTGGGCCATCAGCAGGGCGCCAGTCAGCGCCATCAGTCCCACGCTGAGCCGCATAACCGGCAAATTGGGATCGCGCACCCGCCAGGACAGAATCCAGGCAAGACCGATGGCAAAGGCCGGTTTCAGGAATTCCGAGGGTTGCAGCGATACTCCGAGATTGAGCCAGCGCCGCGAGCCGTTGACCTGAGTGCCGATCAGCGGGACCAGCATCAGCGCCGCCAGCATAGCGAAACCGAGGACGATACCGGCGCGCCGGGCCATCTCGCGCGGCAATAGCGAGGCCCCAAACATCGCCGCCAGTCCCAGCACCTGCCAGCGCAGATGCAGCGCGAAGAAATGCAGTTCGTCGATCTTCACGGCTGCGGTCGAAAGACGCCGCGCGCTCGCCGGCGAGGCTGCGGCGACTGCCACCGTGCCGATCGCCATCAGAGTCAGCACCAGCGCCAGCAGCACCCGGTCGATCTCGCACCACCAAATCGCGAATTCGCTGCGCCGCCCCCGCCGGTAGCTGGTGGTTTTCGCCGATGGCAAAGCCGCAGCGATGCCCGGCACAATGCCAGTCACGAAAGGTGGATGTGTCGCCATCAAACAGGCCCTCCCGTGTCGTTGGCCGGTTCGGTCAGTGCTTCGACAATCTGGCGGAAGGCGTCGCCGCGCGCTTCGTAGTCGCGAAACTGATCGAAGCTGGCGCAGGCCGGCGAGAGCATGACGATGTCACCGGGCTTGGCCGCCTCGATCGCCTGGCGGATTGCCTCGCTCAGCATTTCGGAGCGGCGCACCGGCATATGCGGCTCGAGCAACCGGGCAAACATCGGTCCGGCCTCGCCGATGGTATAGGCGGCAGCGACATTGCCGAAGAAGGGCGCGCATTCGTCGAGGCTGTCACTTTTCGGCAGCCCGCCGACGATCCAGTGGATGCGCTTGGCATTGCCACGTTCCGACCGGGGCGGAAATGCGCCTAGCGCCGGGGCAGCCGACGCCGGATTGGTCGCCTTGCTATCATTGATGAACAGCACGCCACCCGCCTCGGCAACCCGCTCCATCCGGTGCGGAAGCCCGCGAAAACTCGGCAGCGCGGCGCGCCATTGCGGCTGGCTCAGCCCCAGCGCTTCGGCAATCGCGACGGCAGCGGCGGCGTTCTGGAGATTGTGCGGGCCTTGCAGCGATGGCCAGTCCGGCTGCAATGCGGCAATGTCCGCACCCGTGACGCGGTGGATGAATTCCGGCTCGCGGCGGGCAGCCTCAATGTCGGCAATCGCGCTGGTTTCGGCATCGCCGACGCCGAACACAGCGTGCTGACCGGCGCGCTGCATCGCCATGAGCCGCGCCTTGGCAGCGGCATAGGCGGGGAAATCGGCGTAGCGGTCAAGGTGGTCGGGAGTGATGTTAAGCAGCACCGCAACTTCGCAGGCAAGACTGTAAGTCAGATCGATCTGGTAGCTCGACAATTCGAGAATATAGACCCCGCCCGCGGCCAGCGGCTCCTGCTCGAGCACAGGAATGCCGATATTTCCGCCCATCCGCACCGGCAGGGCGGCGCTCTTAAGCAGATGGTGGACCAGCGCGGTCGTGGTCGACTTGCCGTTGGTTCCGGTGATGCCGACCACCCGGTGCGCGGGCAGGTCATCCCGCGCCAGAGCGAACAGCTCGATGTCGCCGATCACCGGCACCCCGGCATCGGCGGCGGCTTCGGCAATCGGATGGCGGTTGAGCGGCACGCCGGGCGAAACGACAATTCCGTCATATCCGGCCAGCTCGATCGCCACCGGATCCTCGAAGGTCAGCGCCGCGCCATGCCGCGCCGCCAGCGCTGCTCGCGGTTCCTCGCGGCTGTCCCAGGCAGTCACCTGCGCCCCGCTCGCCAGCAGCGTTTCGACCACAGCCGTGCCCGAACGGGCGAGGCCGAGGACGGCATAGCGTTTGTTGGCGAAGGCGGGGGAGGTAATCATCGCAGCTTGAGCGTCGCCAGACCGACCACGGCAAGGATGATCGAGACAATCCAGAAGCGGATCACCACGGTCGCTTCTGCCCAGCCCTTCTGTTCGAAATGGTGGTGGATCGGGGCCATGCGGAATATCCGCTTGCCGGTGCGCTTGAACCAGAAGACCTGGATGATCACCGAGGCGGTTTCGAGCACGAACAGACCGCCAATAACCAGCAGGACAATCTCGTGATGAGCGGCGACGGCAATCGCGCCCAGCGCCCCGCCCAGCGCGAGGCTGCCGGTGTCGCCCATGAAGACGGCAGCAGGAGGGGCGTTGAACCACAGGAATGCGAGCCCTGCACCCATGATGCCGGTGCACAGAATGGCAAGCTCGCCTGCGCGCGGCACATGCGGAATGCCGAGATAGTTGGCGAAATCGACGCGGCCGGCAAGATAGGCAATGATGGCAAGTGCCCCGGCGGCGACCACAACCGGCATCGTCGCCAGCCCATCCAGCCCGTCAGTCAGGTTCACGGCATTGCCGAAACCGACGATAAATGTCGCGGCGAACAGATAATAGAACGGACCCAGCGGAATAAAGCGGTCCGAGAAGAAGGGCACATAGAGATTGGTACTGATCTGGCTGACGATCAGCCAGGATGCGATACCCGCCACGGCGAATTCCAGCAGCAGCCGCACCTTGCCCGACACCCCTTTGTGGCTGCGTTTGGTCACCTTGTCATAGTCGTCAAGGAAACCGATCGCGCCGAAGCCGATCGTCACTGCCAGACAGGCCCAGACAAAGGGGTTGGTCAGATCCATCCACAACAGCATGGCTATAATTAGCGAAAACAGGATCATCAGCCCGCCCATCGTCGGCGTACCGCGCTTGGCGAAATGGCTTTGCGGACCGTCCTCACGGATCGGCTGACCCTTGCCCTGGCGCACGCGCAGCATGCTGATGAATTTGGGGCCGATCAGCAGTCCAATGGTCAGCGCGGTCATCAGGGCGGCACCGGCGCGGAAACTCTGGTAGCGAATGAGGTTCGCAAAACCCTCGAAAT
>JAHFPT010000287.1 GCA_023266625.1 Novosphingobium sp.
GGCGCAATATGGCCTGCAGAGCGCTGACATGGGGCGGATGGCCGCGCTCGACGCCGGGCTTGGCATCGGCACCGGCGGCTTCACGCTCGACCGCTTCTGCGGCAGCAGCCTGACCGCAGCCAACATCGCTGCCGCGACGATCATGTCGGGCATGGAAGACCTGCTGATTGCCGGCGGCTGCGAAATGACTTCGTTCACCGCCGACTGGGGCGGACACATGCGCGAGGCCGGGCTCAGCCTGGGCCTTGGCGGGGTCAATCCGCGGCTTCAGGCGAAGTTTCCCCAGACGCACCAGGGCGTGGCGGCCGACGCCATCGCCGCGCAGGAAGGCATCTCCCGCGCCGATCTCGATGCCTATGGAGTCGAGAGCCAGAGACGCGCCGAAGTGGCGATCCGGGAAGGCCGCTTCGCGAAAACGATGGTGCCGGTGCTCGACGATGCCGGGACTGTTGTGCTCGATCACGACGAATATCCCCGTCCGGGCACGACGCTGGAAGGGCTGGCGCAGCTCAAGCCCGCCTTCGCGGCCTTCGTCGACATGCCGTCAGGCCCCGGCGAGCCGACATTCGGCGGGCTGATCAACCAGGTCTATCCCGATATCGAAATCGAGCCGGTCCACCACGCCGGCACCTCCTCGGGCAATGTCGATGGCGCAGCGGCATTGTTGCTGGCATCCGAGGCCGGAATGGCAAAGCACGGCCTGAAGCCGCGCGCCCGGATCGTCGCCATGGCCAACCATGCCGAGCACCCGACGCTGATGCTCACTGCGCCCAGCGGCGCCGTCACCAAGGTTCTCGCCAAGGCGGGGCTGACCAAGGACCAGATCGACGTCTGGGAAATCAACGAGGCCTTCGCGGCGATTGTCGAGATGGTGATCCGCGATCACGATCTCGACCGGGCCAAGGTCAACATAAATGGCGGCGCTATCGCGCTCGGCCATCCCATCGGGGCGACCGGAGCGATCCTGATCGGCACGGCGCTGGACGAGCTGGAGCGCAGCGGCGGGCGCTATGGCCTGATCACTATGTGCACCGCAGGCGGCATGGCGCCGGCCCTTATCATCGAACGCATCTGACAGCGCGCAACACACGAAGAGGTTTCACGAGCAATGGCAGTCAAGGTAATGGAGGGCGTCCGCGTCCTCGAAGTAGCGCAGTTCACTTTCGTGCCGGCAGCCGGCGCGGTGCTGGCGGACTGGGGCGCTGACGTGATCAAGGTCGAGCATCCGGTGCGCGGCGATACCCAGCGCGGGTTCCTCAATTTCGGCGGTGTCCAGCTTGATCCGCTGCGGCACACGCTGATCGAACACCCCAATCGCGGCAAGCGCAGTGTCGGAATCGACGTTTCGACCCCCGAAGGCCAGGAAGTGCTTTATGAGCTTGCACGCCAGAGCGACGTGTTCCTGACCAATTACCTCCCCCAGCACCGCCAGAAGAACAAGTTCGACATCGAACACATCCGCGCGGTCAACCCGAACATCATCTATGCGCGCGGTTCGGCGCTGGGCAACAAGGGGCCGGAACGCGAGGTCGGCGGGTTCGACGGATCGATCTTCTGGTCACGCAGCGGCATCGGCCATACCATGACCCCAGAGGAGCTGGATGGTCCCTTGCCACAGGGCATTCCCGCATTCGGCGATTCGATCGGCGGCATGTTCATCGCCGGCGGAATCTCGGCCGCGCTCTATCACCGCGAGAAGACCGGCGAGGCCATCGAACTCGACGTTTCGCTGCTCAGCGCGGCGAACTGGGCCTGCGGCGCGATCATTGCCCAATATCTCGAAAAAGGCGTGGTTCATCCCAACACGATGCCCAAATCTGGCGGCAATCCGGTCAACCCCTTCATCGGCTATTACCGCACTTCGGATAGCGGCACGATCAACCTGTGTACGCTCGCCCCTACCGGCCTGATCCGCAGCCTGTTCGAGCATGTCGGCGTGCCGCAGGCCGCGGACGATCCGCGCTTCGCCGATGCGCAATTGCTGTTCAAAAACGCCGACGCTGCCAGCGATATTCTGGTCGAAGCCTTCAAGAAGCAGACCTTCAGCTACTGGCGCCAGCACCTCAAGACCTTCAAGGGTCAGTGGGCGCCGGTGCAAAGCATTGCCGACCTGATGACCGACGAACAGGCGCTGGCCAATGACATGATCTTCGAGGTCGAGGCGGCAGACGGCGGCGAGCCGATGAAGCTGGTGCGCGGGCCGGTGCAGTTTAACGGCGAGGCGCAAGTATCGATGCGCAGCCCGCAGGCATCGGAACATACCGAGCTGGTGCTGATGGAAATGGGCATCGAATGGGACCGGATCGAGGAGTTGAAGGCCAAAGGCGCGATTGCCTGAGCCTGGCAAAACAGCCCCTCACCCTTCAGCTATCCCAAAGCAGGTGCAGGTGGTCCGGACCGACCACCACGCCGCCATGGAACGTGGCCGGCTTATCGGGATCGAGGCGGAAGGGCGGCAGGCGCTGCAACAGTTCCTCATAATAGACGTGGAGTTCGACCCGCGCGAGGTGCATGCCGACGCAGCGGTGAACCCCGTCGCCGAAGCCGACATGCCGCTTCAGATCGCGGGTCATGTCGAATTTCAGCGGATCATCGAAATGGCTTGGATCGCGGTCGGCAGATGACAGGCAAAGGTGCACCCGGTCGCCTTGCTTCAAGGCTACTCCCCCGAATTCAAAGTCACGCGCGGCGACGCGGATCGGGTTGGGGAACGAATAGAGCCGCATCATCTCTTCGGCCATCTGGACGATCAGCGAAGGATCCTCGCGCAATTCAGCCTGCAGTTCGGGGTTCAGGGCAAGATGGCGTGTGCCATAGGTCATCGCGTTCATCACCGTATCGAGACCGGCGAGGAACAGCGAAAGGCAATAGCTCTGCATGACTTCCAGCGTCATCGGCTTGCCCTTGATCTCGAGCTGCCACATCTGCGAAAGGATATCGTCCTGTGGATTGTCGCGCCGCTCGATCAGCACCGGAGTATAGGTGTTGATGAGGGTCTGCCCGTTGCGCATCATCAACGCGATATCATGGACATTGCCGCTGGTTACGCTTTTCACCACATCCCGGTAGTATTCCGCTTTTTCGACCGGCAGGCCAAACAGCTTCAGGAACATCTTCACCGGCAGCGGTTCGGTAACCTCACGCATGAGTTCGCAGCCGCCGTTGGTCCGCACTCTCTCGATGAGGTCCACGGTCATATCGCGAATCTCTTCCTTCATGTTCATCGCGACCTTGGGCGAGAACAGCGCGTTGAGCGGTGCGCGGTAGATCGTGTGCTCCGGCGGATCGAGGCTTGAGGGCAGCACGTTCAGCGGCGTCGCCGTGCCAGGCGGGAGCTGCGCCAGCATTGCATTTTTCATGTGCTTGGGCACAAGCTGATTGGTGAAATTTACGTGGTCGCGCGCCGCCGCGCAGACCAGATCGAAACTCGTCACGAACCAGTTGCCCCCGTTGCGCGGGGTCCAGAACACCGGCGGAGCCTCGGCGAGCAGGCGGTCGGCCGCAGCAAAGGGATCGCGCAAAATCTCGGGATCGGTGTTGAAATCGTAGTCGTAAACCAGATCGGCCGGCACGTGGTCGGGTCGCTTGACCCCCGCCGCGCGATCCAGCTGCTCCATCTGTTCCATTTCTCACTCCACCAGAAAATTTCGGCGCAGCCGCGATCACAGCATAAGGGGCCGACGTTCTTTTCCGTCGGCCCCTTTGCACGCGGCTCCTCGATGCTTGCCTTGGTCAGGCGATGGCGCGGACTCGCCAGAGATCTTCCCGCATCATCACATCCATCTCCGGAATGCGTTCATCGCCTTCCGGCGCGGCGGTATATTGCGCACGCTTCTGGAAGTGGGCGACAAGGTCTTCGGGGAGCGGCGGATGTTCGCCGAACACCTCGCTTGCGGGGAGGCCGATGCGCGCGGCAATCGAATCGAGCTTGGCCTGATCCAAGCCCAGGATGCGGATCGCATTGCCCGAAAGGATCGCCCGGGATTCTGCCTCGGGAATGCCGCCCAGCGCATCGCGGAGCCACACTGTGGTGTTCGGCCAGGTGCCTTCGCCATGCGGATAGTCGCGCCCGAAGGCCATCGTATCGACACCGATTTCGTGCCGCATCGCCACTTCGCAGCGGCGGATGAAGGACAGGCCGTTGATGCAATTGCTTTGCCAGTATTCGCTCGGCTTGTACTTTGCGGGCAACTTGTCGCCGTGCGCCTCGAACTGCTCGTCGAGAAATTTGAACGTGCGCGGCATCCAGTCGCCGTAAATCTCGCTCAGCACCAGCCTCAGCTTGGGGAAGCGATCAAACACGCCGCCCATCATCAACTGCCACATCGCCCGGCGCGGTTTGACGCTGGCGAATATCTGGCCCTTGTTGAATTCGCTGCTCAGCCGGATGGCCGCCTCGTTGAGGTCGCCCTTCTCCTGTTCGATCTGCTTGCGGACGCGGTGGAATATCGCACCCAGCTCGCCCTGCCGCTCGCCCTGCCCGGCGTGCATCCACAAGTGGATGCCGCGCTCCTCACAGCGCGCCCAATAGGGATCCCAGTAAGGATCGAACAATGGCGGCAGCCCCGGATAGACGACATAGCCGGGAACCGTGGCTGCGCGGAAACCGTGATCGGCAGTCCAGTCCAGTTCTTCGACCAGCTCGCCCACATCGCGCCAGGGCGCACCGCCCTGCATGCCGATAAGGTAGAGCCGGTCCGGCTCCGGGCCGAAAGTGGCGTGCAGCCACCGATTGTAGGCTTTTACCCCTGCCTGGCACAGTTCCATCGGATAGTCGGTGTTCGAAGACTGGAAGAAGATGCCGCAAGCGCGCGAATCGCCATTGTGGATGAATTCGGCGGCGATGCCTTCCCGGTCCATCTGGGCAATGCGCGGCTCAAGCTTCCAGACGCCCTGCCAGCCTCCATCGCGCAATGCTTTGTCCGTATCGAATATGTCCAGACTGTCGCCGCCGTGATTGCGGGTCATGAACCGCCCCATGATTGCGGTAAACAGCTCGTTCTCCGCGTTTAGCCCGGGAAGATGGTTGTGGTATCTTTTCTCGAGGAATTCCGGCCAGGCTGACGGCGGCATCTGCGCGTGGCCGTCCAACGATACTATTGTCAGCTTTTCCATGTGGTCTCTCCTGCTTCCGTTGCCGGGGTTTTCCTGCGCATCCGCAGGCCGGGTGGTATCACATTACTCTCTAAGCGTACAATGAAGAACACTTCCTTTTTGCC
>JAHFPT010000288.1 GCA_023266625.1 Novosphingobium sp.
GAGCTCTGCGGGAATCTGCACCTTGTATTTGCCGCCGCGCCGCATCTGCAACAGCGCCTTGGTGAAGCCGGGGACAACGCCTTGGAGCGGGAAGGCCGCGCGCTCCTGCTGATCGAAGACCTTGCCATCGGGCAGCGTGCCCTTGTATTTGATCAGCGCGACATCCTCGAGCGTCGGCGAGGGACCGCTGCCTGCGGTCAGCGTTTCAACATCGACTGCTACGGGCAGCGCCGCCCAGGCAATTCCGCCCGCCGCCAGCGCCACAGCGGCAACCCCCAGCCACAATTTGGTGAGTGACCCTTTGGCGATCGGCAAGAGGGGAACACGGGTAATTTCGGTCATCGGGAATTCCTGCTCACAAACGCAAAAGGGCGCGGGATCGAATCCGCGCCCTCATGGCTTAAGGTCGTAAACTGTTCAAGTTTACTTGATGCCGTCGCGCTCCATCCGCTTGCGCTCCATCTTGCGGGCGCGGCGGACAGCGGCGGCCTTTTCACGGGCGCGCTTTTCCGAAGGCTTTTCATAGTGACGGCGCAGCTTCATCTCGCGATAGACGCCCTCACGCTGAAGCTTCTTCTTCAGGGCACGCAGGGCCTGATCGACATTGTTATCGCGGACCATAATTTGCATAAAAAGCCAAACCTCACATACCAAGGCCAGAACCCCGCCTGCATCGCGGGGGAATGCCTTTGGAATCTATACCGAAAAACACAGCCGAATCCGTGACGGAACGGCGCGAATGCCGGGCCGCTAGCAAAGGGCGGGGGGAAAGGCAATCCCCTTCGCTCCTCTCCCCTCGCGGGAGAGGATAGCGAGAGCTTGCTCCGCGAGGAGCTAGCGGAGCTTGGAGAAGGGGGCGGAGTAGCGTAAACCGCCCCCTCTCCAACTGCGGCTAGCCGCTGAAGCGGCAAGCCTGCGTATCCTCTCCCGCAAGGGGAGAGGAGTGGCTTTCATATCTGGCCCTCCCCGGCTAATGGCCGCACTATGAACTCTCCCTCCTTCCTCGCCTCCTCGCTTTACGTCGCCCTTGGCGGCGGCGTTGGCGCGTGGTTGCGTTTTGCGGCCGGGCGGCTGATCCCCTCAGCCGCCTTTCCCTTCGCCACCTTGACCGTGAACATCCTCGGCAGCTTCGCCATGGGCCTGCTCGCGGGCTGGCTGGCGCGGCAGGGCGGCAACGAAAGCTGGCGGTTGCTGCTGGGTGTCGGCGTACTCGGCGGTTTTACCACCTTTTCCGCCTTCAGCCTCGAGATCGTGACCCTCGCCCAGCGCGGAGCCTTGGCGAGCGCGGCGCTCTATGCGGCGCTTTCGCTGGCAGGCGGTGTGCTCGGGCTGATCGCTGGCCTCGCCCTGATGCGGGCCGCAGCATGACTGATCCAGACAACGACAGAGTCCGCCAGTTCACTGTCGAGGCCGACGGAGTCCGGCAGTTTGTAGTCTCTGAAGACGACGGGGGCATCCGGCTCGACCGCTGGTTCAAGCGCCACCTGCCGCAGATCGGCTTCGCCACCGTCAGCCGCTGGGCGCGCACCGGGCAGATCCGGGTCGACGGCAAACGCGCCGATCCCGCCGACCGGCTGATTGTCGGCCAGGTTCTCCGCGTGCCGCCGGGAGGGGCAACGCCTGTGACCAAGGGCGCTCCGCCGCGCACGCAACTCACCGAAGCACAGATCGCCCTGGCCGAGGCCATGGTCCTGACGCAAGACCGCGCCGCGATCGTGCTCAACAAGCCGCCGGGCCTTGCAACGCAAGGCGGCACCGGCACCAAGGAACATGTCGACGGTCTGCTCGATGCCTTTGCCGCAGAAGGCCCCCGCCCGCGCCTCGTCCACCGGCTCGACAAGGATACCAGCGGCGTCCTGCTGATCGCCCGCACCCCGGGCAGCGCCGCCTTCTTCTCCAAGCGCTTCTCTCAGCGGTCGGCGAAGAAGACTTACTGGGCGCTGGTCGCGGGCGTGCCCGATATCGAGGACGGGCTGATCGAACTGCCGCTGGCCAAGCAGCCGGGCAGCGGCGGCGAGAAGATGATGGTCGACGAGAGCGGTGAAGGTCAACCCGCCCGTACCCGCTATCGCGTGATCGATCAGGCAGGCAACCGCGCCGCCTGGGTCGAGCTGCAACCGCTCACCGGCCGCACCCACCAGCTGCGCGTGCATATGGCGGCGATCGGCCATCCGATTGTCGGCGACGGCAAATATGGCGGTCCTGACTGCTTTCTCACCGGCAGCATCAGCCGCAAGATGCATCTCCACGCCCGCCGCCTGATCATCGACCATCCCGATGGCACCCCGCTGGATGTTATTGCCCCGCTGCCCGACCATTTCGCCGCCTCCATGGTGCAGCTTGGTTTCAATGAGGCCGACGCAGCAGCATTGCCCGAAGCCCCCAAGGCCCCTCCCCGCGAGGCCAAAAAGGCGGCGGCCAAGGCCCATGCCAAGCAATATCGCAAGGAACGGCGCGGCGAGCGGCGCGGGCGCAAGAGCGGCGAGCGCGGGCCGGCGGGCAAGGACGCAGAGAGGCCCGCCAAGGCCAAGGCCGCACGCAAGCCACCCGCCCGGCCCGGCGCGAAGCGGTGACCGCCTTCACCCCCATCCGTTCGTCCCGAGCGAAGTCGAGGGATATTGGCCGAGCGAAGCCGAGGCCCCTAGCTTACAAAGTTCTCGGCTCCGCTCGAACGAGTCCCTCGACTTCGGACCTTTCAGGTCCGAAGTTTATCCAGAGCGAAGTCGATGGGCTCGGGACGAACGGGCTTGGGAGTCGTTCAGATTTTCGAACCGACGCACTAGTTTATGGATTAGCCTGGCAATGATCCGCCTCGCCGTGTTCGATTGCGACGGCACCCTGATCGACGGCCAGGCGAGCATCTGCGCGGCGATGGAACAGGCCTTTGCCCAGTTCGCACTACCCCTGCCGCACCGCAATGATGTGCGCCGCGCCGTCGGGCTCAGCCTGCCGCAGGCGATCCGCACCCTGCTTCCCGAGGCGGAAATAGAACAACATCTCGCCCTGACCGAAGCCTACAAGCGCGCCTTCCGCGCCGCGCGGCAATCGGGAGAACTGCAACAGCCGCTGTTCGCCGGTATCGCGCCGCTGCTGGCTGACCTGCGCAAGGCTGGCTGGCTGCTGGGTGTCGCCACCGGCATGTCGCGGCGCGGGCTGGATCATTGCCTCGCGACACATGGCCTGACCGGTCATTTCATCACGCTCCAGACTGCCGATGACCACCCCTCGAAGCCGCATCCCGCCATGCTGGAAGCCGCGCTGGCCGAGGCTGGCATCGACCCACGCGACGCCGTGATGATCGGCGACACCGTGTTCGACATGCACATGGCCGAGGCCGCCGGGGTGCGCGGCATCGGCGTCGAATGGGGCTACCACGCCCCGCACGAACTGATCGCAGCCGGGGCCGCCAGCATTGCGGCCAATCCGGCGCAGCTTGGGGAGATTTTGGGACTATGACCTATGATCCGCTCAGCGGCGAGCCCGCACCCGACAGTCTGGCAAAGCAACGCTTCATGGTCATGCAGATCATGCGCCTGTCTGGCGTGGCGCTGTTCGTGTTCGGAATCATGATCGTCAGGGGCATTCTGACTCTGCCCATTGTCGCCGGTTATGTCCTCGCCGTAGCCGGCATTTTCGATGCATTCCTGATGCCGGTAATCCTCGCCCGCCGCTGGAAATCGCCGCCACCATGAAGCGCTTCTACAAGGCTGTCACACTCGCGCCGGAGGATGGAGGCTGGCGGGTACTGCTCGATCTTCGCGGGATCAAGACCGCTGGCGGCAAGGCGCAAGTGGTGCCGACCCGCGCGCTCGCCGAGGCCATGGCGGCGGAATGGGAGGGACAAGGCGAGGAAATCGACCCCGCCGCATTCCGTTTCCGCGACCTCGCCGACTATGCCATCGATATTGCCGGGCCCGACCGCGCCACGGTCATCGCCGCCGTGCTCCGCTTCGCCGAAACCGACACCCTGTGCTACCGCGCCGAACCGGATGAGGCGCTCCATCAACGCCAGCTCGCTGTCTGGGAGCCGCTGCTGAGCGCGGCGGAGCAACGCTGGGACGTCCATTTCGAGCGGATCGCCGGGATCATCCACCGCGCCCAGCCGAAAGCGACGCTCGCCCGCATGCAGGCGGTTTTGGAAACCCACGACAGCTTCACCCTCGCCGCACTCCACACGCTCGCCAGCCTCGCTGCCTCGCTGGTCGTGGCACTGGCCGCGATTGCACCGGACGCCGATGCCGAGGCGCTGTGGAACGCCGCCAATCTGGAGGAAGACTGGCAGGCGGAACTGTGGGGTTGGGATGGGGATGCCGAGGCGCTTAGGGCGCGGAGGTTTGGGGAGTTTGCGGGAGCGATGGGGTTTGCGGAGTTGGCGAAAAGGGGGTGAAATCACCAACGCCGTGCTATGTACACAGTGACAACCGTGGAGGCGAACGTGGCAACTACAAAGAAAGGCACCCTTAGCCGCGCAAGGGGTCCGTTCGATTGGGCACGCCATTTGCGATGGGGCAAACGGCTCTATTGGAAGTCTGAGCGGCAGGCCGGCAAGATCGAGGCAGAGCAACAAAGGGATTTTAGCGGCGGCTGATACCGAGCCTCATTGATCGAAACTTATTAAGCCCCTCCCCGGTGGGGACGGGTTGGGGTGGGGGCGATGCGGCGCGGGTTATGGTGCTGGAGGAGGCTTGAGGGTGGGGAAGATGTGGACTCGTTCTTAATCTGTGATAAATTCAGCTAGTGGCGAAGAGGGGAATTATCATGTCTGAAGCGTCAATGCCGCCATTCATAAATTCAACTGGGTTGATATCGAAAATTTTTGAAAAAATTCAACAAGCCCAAGAGCCCGAAAGATATACTATTGACTTTCAAGGAACTGTACTTGGTTACGGGAGCGGCAGTGCTCGTCCCTTTATTCCTTTCTTGAAGCGCCTTGGCTTCCTCGAAAGTGACGGCAAACCGACAAATCTGTATCGGAAGTTTCGGAACGCTGACACTGCTGGTTGGGCAATGGCTCAAGCCATACGACACGGATTTAAGAGTTTGTATCAGCGGAACGAATATGCACACGAATTGAACCGCCCCGGGATTGTCGGAGGCCCCAACTCCTGAGAGGAAGGGCCTACTATGAGCAAGACAACCAACAAGTTCGCACCGGAGGTTCGCCATCGGGCGGTCCGCATGGTGCTGGA
>JAHFPT010000099.1 GCA_023266625.1 Novosphingobium sp.
GTTCGGTCACCGACGATGTCAAAAAGGCGCTTCCAAGCCCCTCCCCTTCAGGAGTTTCGGGTTGGACTGCCCCCGGCAGTCCAAGTCCAGTCCGGGGGACTGGACGACCCGAAACTGGGCTGGGGGTGGGGCTTGTCCTCCCGTCGAAACGTCGCGTGTCAGGACAGGCACCACCCCAACCCCTCCCCTGAAGGGGAGGGGCTTTCCAAGCTCCGCGCATCAGACCTTCCACCCCGAATGGATCGCCACCAGCCCGCCAAGCAGCGGCTCGACCCTGGTCTGCGCGAACCCTGCATTGCGGATCATGGCCTCGAACTCGCGCATTGGCGGGAAGCGGCGGATCGATTCGATCAGGTAGCGATAGCTATCGGCGTCTCCGGCAATAGCTGCCCCAAGCTTCGGAACCAGCCGCTGTGAATAGAGATCGTAAGCCTCCTTAAACCCCGGCCATTCGGTGATCGAGAACTCGAGGCAGAAGAAGCGCCCGCCATAGCGCAGCACCCGGTGCGCCTCGGCCAGCGCGCTATCGATCCGGGTGACATTGCGGATGCCGAAAGCAATTGTGTAGGCATCGAAGAAGCGGTCCGGGAAGCTCAACTCTTCGGCATTCTGGCGCGACCAGACGAGGCCATCTATTCCGCGATTCCCCAGTTTTTTCTGGGCGCGCTCGATGCCGACATCGAGCATATCCTGATTGATATCGGATACTGTCACGTCTGCGCCCATCGCCGCCAGCCGGAACGCGATGTCGCCGGTGCCTCCCGCCATGTCGAGAATCGCCTCACCCTGCTGCGGCTTGACCCGGCGGACGAAGCGATCCTTCCACAGCCGGTGCATGCCGCCGGACATGGCGTCGTTCATGACATCGTATTTGCGGGCAACGCTGGAAAATACCGCGCCAACGCGCTGGGTTTTCTCCTCGGGGGAGACCTCGTCATAGCCGAAGGAGACTGTTTCGCTCATGGCGGGCGCTTTAGGAGAGTTTCGGCAGACCGCAAAGGCTGTTAGCAGCGCGTCATGCCAGAGCTTCCCGAAGTCGAAACCACCGTGCGCGGCCTTGCCCGCTACCTGGAGGGCGAGCGAATCGCTCGTATCACGCTCAACCGCCCCGACCTGCGCCACCCCTTCCCGCCCGGTCTGGTGCAGGCGCTGACCGGCGCGATAGTTACCAAGCTGGGCCGCCGGGCCAAATATGGCCTGATCCACACCGACCGCAGCCACACAATGATCTTCCATCTCGGCATGTCGGGCCGCTGGCGGATCGAGCCGGAGGTGCTGGAGAAGCACGACCATCTCGTGCTGGAAACCGGCACTGGCCATGTCCTGGCGCTCAATGATGCCCGCCGGTTCGGCTTGGTCGATCTGGTTGATACGGCACTTTTGGACAGCTTCCCGGCCTTTGCCGCAATGGGACCAGAGCCGCTCGGCGATGAATTCGACTGGCGGCACCTGGATGCTGCCTTTGCCGGGCGCTTCGCCCCCGTAAAAGTCCTACTGCTCGATCAGCGGATTGTTGCAGGGCTAGGCAATATCTATGTCTGCGAAGCGATTCACCGTGCGGGCATCCGGCCTGACCGCCGTTCCGGATGGGTATCGCGCAAGGCGCTTGAGCGATTGGTGCTGGCTATCAAGGAGGTCCTGACCGAATCGATTGCAGCGGGCGGCTCGACGATTCGCGACTATGCCCAGCCCAATGGCGAGCTTGGCTATTTCGCCGCATCCTGGCGCGTCTATGGCCGCGAGGGTGGAGCTTGCCTCTGCGGCGGCACAGTGCAGCGCTTCATTCAGGGCGGACGGAGCAGCTTCTGGTGCCCGAAGTGCCAGAAGTGAGGTCCGAAGGTTGACGATTCGCAGCATCGCCGTTAAGGGCCGCGCTTTCCGGCGGGTCCGCTCGCTTTTCAGGCAATCATTTAAGCATTTCCGGCCGCCCGGCGGCCCGACAGAGGACGAACATGGCCAATACGCCGCAAGCCAAGAAGCGCATCCGCCGCAACGACCGCCGCGCCGAAATAAACGGTAACCGCATCGGTCGCATCCGCACCTTCGTCAAGAAGGTCGAAGCTGCGCTCGAAGGTGGTGACAAGACCGCGGCGACCGAAGCGCTCAAGGCGGCCCAGCCAGAGCTGGCACGCGGCGTCGCGCGCGGTGTTCTCCACAAAAATACCGCCTCGCGCAAGCTGTCGCGCCTGACCAAGCGAGTCGCCGCGCTCTGATCCGCGTGGTGGCGTTCCGGCGGGGTGTCGCGAAGCGATTCTCCCGGGTGATTCGCTGAACACCCGAACAGCATTCTGGCACGTATATGGAACATGGCTGCGGCGCTTTCGCCCAGTCTGCTGACGCGCGTCTTGCGCGTTGCACAAGCGGATTCTTAAGGCTCTGGAATCGCCACGATTCGTATCGCTGCGGTGCACAATACTAAATCAATTCATAAGCTTAATGGAGGCACAACGGATTCCTGCGGGTCAGCTTGTGTCAAGGCGATATATTTCATTTTTTTTGCAGTCCATGCCTTGCTCTTCTTCGCTCGCCTCCTAGAAAGGCTTTGCCCGTCACCAACATTGTACGGGCGTTTACGAAACAATTTCTGGTTTGGCGCTCTAACCTCAGGGTTTTGGGTGACTGGGACGCATTGTGTGCAGTTCCGGTTGCACGCTTGGTATGGTTTGGCTCGAATTGGAGGAGTACTCCGGTGACAGTTTCATCGGATGTGGGGGGGAGCGCTGCACAATAGCGCCCTCGATGGGACTTAGGGGCGGAAATCTGATGAGCGAAGACCAAGAGGCTGTAAATTTTGCTGCGGACTGGGCCGATATCAGCCAGGGCCTGCGCAAGGACCTCGGGCAGCAGCTCCACAGCCAATGGATCAAGCCAATCCAGCTTGGCTCCTTTTGCCACGAAACCGGCAATCTGGATTTGTTTTTGCCGACCGAATTTTCCGCCAATTGGGTCGCAGACCGTTTTGCCGATCGGCTCTCGCTCGCCTGGAAGATCGCCCGTCCGGATGTGCGCCATGTCCGCGTATCGGTGCACCCTGGGCGCCGCCAGCTGCCCGAGCTAAGGCTGGGCGGCAGCAATGGCATGCGCCGGGCGGCCAATGATGGCTTGGGAATGCCCAATGACAGCGGCATGATGATGCTCGGCGGCGATGAGCTTGGCACTTTGGGCCAGGCCTCAATCGGCCTCGACCCGTCGCTGACCTTCACCAGCTTCGTTACCGGCTCGTCCAATATTCTCGCATCGAACGCAGCGCAGCGCATGGCTGCGCCTGAAAAGCCGCAATTCGCGCCGCTCTATCTCAAGGCGGCGACCGGCCAGGGCAAGACTCACCTGCTCCACGCGATCGGCCATGCCTACCTCGCCGCGCACCCGCGCGCGCGGCTGTTCTATTGCTCGGCCGAACGCTTCATGGTCGAATTCGTCCAGGCACTGCGCCAGAACCAGATGATCGAATTCAAGTCGCGGCTGCGCGGCTTCGACCTGCTGCTGGTCGACGACATCCAGTTCATCATCGGCAAGGCCTCGGCGCAGGAAGAATTGCTCTACACGATCGACGCGCTGCTTGCCGAGGGCAAGCGGCTGGTCTTCGCCGCCGACCGTGCGCCCCAGGCTTTGGACGGGGTCGAGCAGCGCCTGCTCTCGCGCCTGTCGATGGGCCTGGTCGCCGATATCCAGCCCGCCGATATAGAACTGCGCCGCTCGATCCTCGAACACCGGCTGGCACGCTTCTCGCCGACACAAGTGCCCGCCGACGTCATCGAATTCCTCGCCCGCACGATCAACCGCAATATCCGCGAACTGGTCGGCGGTCTCAACAAGCTGATCGCCTATGCCCAGCTCACCGGGCAGGCAGTCTCGCTCCAGCTTGCCGAAGAACAGCTGACTGACATTCTCTCGGCCAACCGCCGCCGGATCACCATCGACGAAATCCAGCGCACTGTCTGCCAGTTCTACCGGGTCGACCGCACCGAAATGTCATCGAAGCGCCGCGCCCGCGCGGTGGTGCGTCCGCGGCAGGTGGCGATGTACCTCGCCAAGGTGCTCACCCCGCGCTCCTATCCCGAAATCGGCCGCAAGTTCGGCGGACGCGACCATTCGACCGTGATCCACGCCGTCCGGCTGATCGAAGACCTGCGCACCCGCGATGCCGATATGGACGGCGATGTGCGCAGTCTGCTGAGGCAGCTGGAGAGCTGAGTTTGCGCGTATTGGGTGGTGCCTGACGCCCATCAATCCCCTGCGATAAATGCGCCGATCCGCCAGTTCCTGCCAACCCGCTTTGCCACCAGCCGGTAGCCGATCTGGCTGCGCAGCATTGCGCTGGGGACATAGCCGGTGAGCTCGCCGCCGACGATCTGGACATGCTGGAACGGCGCGTCGGCCTCAATATTTCCAACAGGCTTGACCAGCTGCCAGGACAGCCGCCCGATTGGCTTGATAATGGCGCTTTCGCTGGGGAATATCTGGACATCAGTTCCGGCGACCAGCCAGACCTCGAAGGGATCGGTATCGCCCAGGTCTTGCGCGAAGAACCAGGGCAGAACCAATTGCCTCTCCTGAACCGCACAACCCAAAGCGAGAACCCCGGCCAGTTCCCTCCACAACTCCGCAGCTTGCGCGCCGCGCAGCCGCTTGCGCAATTCGGCCTTGCCCGAACCGCCGCCGAAATCGAGCGTGACATCGGCGGCGGCCAGCGCCACCAGCGCATCGGCATCGCGCCGCTGCACCGCCGAGGCCAACGCGGCGCGGAATGCCGCAGCCCCGGGGACGCGAGCACATTCATCGCGCGGCGCGAAACGCCCGGGGGTGTTGCGCAGCGGCGCGGCTGATAGAGATGCTGAGACAGTGAGGCTCGCGGCTAGCAGAGCGAGCGAGAGGAACGAACGCAGTTTCATGCTTCGTCTAGCTGCTCTTCATCGCCTGCTCCCACAAGCAACAGCGGCGCTTCGTCGTCCGGCAGGGCGGCCCCCTCAGAGTAACGCGGCGCGCTCTCTACCAGCGGCACTTGCTCGATCTCGCGCTTGCCGATCTCGATGTGCTTGTCCTTCAGGCGGCGTCCGGCCGACAACACGTTCCGCTCGAAGCTGCCGACGAATTTGTTGTAGCTGTTCACCGCCGTATCGAGCCCGGACCCGACACGCTTGAGATGCTCGGCGGCGACCGCGAGCCGGTCGTAGAGCTCGCCGCCCATCTTGCCGATCTCGCGCGCTTCTTTGGCCAGGCCATCCTGGCGCCAGACTTGCGCAATAGTGCGCGCAATGGCGACAAGATTGGTCGGCGAGGCGAGCAGGACCCGGCGCTCGAAGGCGAAGTCCCACAGCCGGGGATCCTGCTCGAGCGCCGCAGCGACGAAATGTTCGCCCGGCACGAACATCAGCACATAGTCGGGCGCTTCCTCGAACTGGCTCTGATAGCTCTTCGCACCGAGCGTCTGGATATGGTTGCGCATCGAAGTGGCGTGGGCGACCAGCGCATCGGCCCGCACACTATCGTCTACGGCCTCATAAGCATCCTGATAGGCATTCAGCGAAACCTTGGCATCGATCACCAGCAGCTTGTTGCCGGGCACCCGGACAATCGCATCGGGCCGCAGCCGCCCTTCGTCGGTGTCGATCGAATGTTCGGTGACAAAATCGGTGTGTTCCGCCAGCCCGCATTGTTCGAGCACATTGCGCAGCTGCTGCTCGCCCCAGCGCCCGCGCGCCTTGGGCGCATTGCGCAGCGAATTGCCGAGCCGCGCGGCCTCGGCGCGCACTTGCTCCTGCCCTTCGCGCATCGACTGAATCAGCCCGCCGAGCTGCCCAAAAGCATCGACGCGCTCCTTTTCCAGCTTGCCGACCTGAGCTTCATAGGCGGCGAGGCGCTGGCCCACAGGTTCCAGAAGGGTCCGCAGCCGCTCCGCACTGGTTTTCTCGCTTTCGCTGAAGCGATCAGCGGCGCGCTTGAGGAAGGCTTCCTGCGCGCCTTCGAGAACTTTGGCTCCTGCCGACTCGAACTCCTTCTTCAGCGCTTCCTGCGCATCCAGCAGCAGCCGCTTCTGTTCGTCGAAATGGACGGCATTGGCTTTGAGTGTCGCCAGTTCCGCAGTAATGCCAGTCAGCTGTGCGGCCAAACTATCGGCCTGGTCCGCTTTGACGCTCGCCCCGGCCAGTTCGGAAATCGCACGGCGGAACTTCTCATCCAGCTCGCGCGCCTCGCCATCGCGGGTCAGCAGGCGCTCGCGCAAGTCAACGGCAGGACGGGAGCCGAAGAACCAGCCGAGCAACGCACCTGCGGCGAGGCCGAGAATTAAAGCTAGGAGGGCAAGGATTTGCGGGTTCATGACGATCCTTATTGGAACGAAATGGGAACCTAAAGGGTGTTGCGCGATCTGGCAAGGGTTAGCGCGTGGCCTTCGACAGGCTCAGGCTGAGCGGGGTTTGGGGAAGTGGAACTCAAAACAACATCCGCTCAGCCTGAGCTTGTCGAAGGCCACGCACCAACACCTACCACTCAAGCCGCCTTGCGCATCTTTTCCAGCTTCTTGATCGCCATCTGCCGTTTGAGCCGTGAGATGCGGTCGAGGAAGACGATGCCTTCGAGGTGGTCCATCTCGTGCTGCAGGCAGGTCGCCAGCATGCCGTCGATTTCGGCCTCGTGGCGCTGGCCGTCCAAATCCTGCCAGCGGGCGCTTATCCGGGAGGGGCGTTCGACTTCGGCGTAGATTTCCGGAACTGAGAGACAGCCTTCGTTATAGACCGCAAGTTCTTCTGAAAAATTGAAAATCTCTGGATTGATGAACACCCGAGGTTCCCTGCGGTGCGGCAGGTGGCTGTGCTCGTGCCCTTCGTGCGCGGTGCAGACTTCGGGCTCGGCCCCTTCGTCCTCGGGCTGAAGGTCGATGACCAAGACCCTGAGCGCAACGCCC
The DNA here is from genome assembly GCA_023266625.1 of Novosphingobium sp. Lineage (GTDB taxonomy): Bacteria > Pseudomonadota > Alphaproteobacteria > Sphingomonadales > Sphingomonadaceae > Novosphingobium. The sequence goes on from JAHFPT010000099.1 coordinate 6,905, forward strand.
AGCTGGATCGCGGCGAGGCCGATGCCCGGCGCGTCGTACATCGTCTCGAACATATCGGCGACGAGGTTGCGAAGATCGTCGTCGAAGCTTTCGACGGGTGCAGAGACCTGCTTGAGGATCGGGTTGGGGATTTCGATGATTGTTCGGATAGCCATGAGGGGTCACATAGGGCGAGGTTGTGCGAGCTTCAACCTCGGGATTTTGACTCACACGAAGACACGAAGCTGGAGTGGCAACGGCGAAGCCGTTTGCAAATCTTAACATCGCGCCGGACTACAAGTTCGCAGTGGCAAAGGACCTTCGGCATTGGCAAGACATCTTCGTGTCTTCGTGTGAGTCAATTAACCCATCGGTCGCCGTGCCCGCAATGCCTGCGCCAAAGTCCCCTCATCGAGATAATCGAGCTCGCCGCCCACCGGCAGGCCATGCGCCAGTTGGGTGATCCGCAAGGGAAAACCCTCCAGCCGCTCGGCGAGATAATGCGCGGTGGTCTGGCCTTCGAGCGTGGCATTCATCGCCAGCACCACTTCGTCGATGCCGCCGGCGGCAACCCGCTCGATCAGTTTGCCGATAGTGAGATCCTCGGGCCGCACCCCGTCGAGCGCCGACAGCCTGCCGCCCAGCACATGATAGCGCCCGGCGAACAGCCGCGAGCGGTCGAGCGCCCACAGATCGGCGACATCTTCGACCACGCAGAGCGCGCGGGCATCGCGGCGCGGATCGGTGCAGATCGCGCAAGGGTCGGCGGTATCGACATTGCCGCAGGTCCGGCATTCGATCAGGCGCTCGCGCACCGCCTCCAGCGCCTCAAGCAACTGCACCAGCGACGTCTCGCGCCGCTTGATCAGCCACAGCACTGCCCGCCGCGCCGAGCGCGGACCAAGCCCGGGCAAGCGCGACAGGGCAGAAGTCAGTGTCTCGATCTCTTGCGATGCCATGGGCGCAGCGATAGGGCTTAATGGATTTGAAATGAACCAAAAAGCCCCTCCCCCTTGAGGGGGAGGTTGGGTGGGGGTGTACGACGCCAGCGTGGACGCTCGGCTTCGCCTCGCTCCCCCTCCCCAACCCCTCCCCACCGGGGAGGGGCTTTTGCAGGAAGCCGCCAAATCCATGCGCATCATCTTCATGGGAACGCCCGATTTCGCGGTGCCGGCGCTCAAGGCGCTGGTTGCTGCGGGGCATGAGCTGGTCGCCTGCTACACCCAGCCGCCGCGTGCCGCTGGACGGGGCAAACAGCTCCGCCCGTCCCCGGTGCAGCGCGAGGCCGAAGCAGTGGGGATCGCTGTGCGCCACCCTGCCTCGCTCAAGGGTTCCGAGCAGCAGGCGGTATTCGCTGCATTCGGGGCCGATATCGCCGTGGTCGCGGCCTATGGCCTGATTCTGCCGCAAGCGGTGCTCGATGCGCCCCGGCATGGCTGCCTCAACATCCACGGCTCGCTGCTGCCGCGCTGGCGCGGGGCGGCACCAGTGCAGCGGGCGATCCTCGCGGGCGATGCCGAGACGGGGGTGACGATCATGCGGATGGATGCCGGGCTGGACACGGGGCCGATGTTGGCGGCGCTTAGGTGCCCGATTGGCTGCCATACTGCGGGCACGTTGACCGCAGAACTGGCGGAGATCGGCGCGCGGCTGATGGTGGCGGTTCTGGCGGACTTTTCCGGCCATCCCGAAGTTCCGCAACCGGAGGAGGGCGTCACTTATGCGAGCAAGATCGACAAGGCCGAGACACGGATCGATTTTAGCCTGAGCGCGGAGCAAGTCGAACGCCAGGTCCGCGCCTTTGCCCCCGCGCCGGGAGCGTTCTTCCAGCTGGAGGGCGAGCGCTACCGGGTGCTGGCGGCAGATATTGTGGAGGGGAACGGCCGAGCCGGAACCACCCTGGATGCCGGAACCACCCTGGATGAGAGCCTCACAATCGCTTGTGGCACCGGCGCGATCCGCCCGGCCATGATCCAGCGCGCCGGACGCCCCGCCATGGATACCGCTTCACTTCTGCGTGGGCGCGCAATCGGCACGGGCACAGTTCTTGGCTAAGTCAGACTAAAAGCGACTGTCAAATTTGTGTCATACTCAGGACTTAGGGAAGTCACCAACACGTAACAAAGCTGAAACAGGGAGTTTCCCAAGTGAGCAGATTGATCCGCGCATCCGCATTGGCGCTGGCCGTATCCTCGGGCTGGGCGCTGCCCGCCCATGCCAGCGCCGCCAGCGATGCGGCGATCCAGCAGGAACTCGCCGCGATGCGCGCGCAGATGGCGCAAATGGCGCAGCGGATCGATACACTGGAAGGCCAATTGGTCGAAGCACGGACCAAGGCCGATACGGCAACAACCGCCGCCTCTGCCGCAACTGCCGCCGCAAACTCCGCAGTCGCCGCTGCCGCACCCACCGCCAGCGCCAAGCCCGCCACCGAAGTAACCTGGGACGGCGCACCCAAGCTTGCCACCAGCAACGGCTGGTCGTTCAAGCCACGCGGGCGCTTGCAGATCGATTCGGCAGGCGTGAATGCGCCCGACGGCATTGCCGGCAACAAGAGCCTGGGCATTGGCACCGAATTTCGCCGCGCCTATCTGGGCTTCGATGGCGCCATGCCCGGCGGCTTCGGCTACCGGATCGAGGCGGATTTCGCCAACAGCAGCGTCGATCTGACCGACCTCTACCTGACCTACAAAGCCAGCCCGAAACTGACCTTCACGCTCGGCCAGCACAAGCCGTTCCAGAGCATGGAGGACATGACATCGGACCTGTTCACCAGCTTCATGGAACGCGCCGCCTTCAACAGCGGCTTCGGCTTCGAGCGCCGGGTGGGCGTCAGCGCCACCTATAGCGGCAAGCAAGTGCTGATTCAGGGCGGTGTTTTCACTGACAATGCCGCCGATCTCAATGTGGACAGCAACAACAGTTACAGCCTCGATGGCCGCATTGTTTTCATGCCGAAGCTCGGCAAGGGCCAGCTGCATCTGGGGGCCTCGGCGCATTACCGGGACTTCAACGATGCCTCGGCGACTGCGCGCTACCGCGCCCGGCCCTTTGTCCACACCACCGACCTGCGGCTGATCGATACCAAGCCATTCAGCGCCAGCGGTGAGCGGGCATTCGGCGCGGAATTTGCTTATATCAACGGACGGTTGCACGCGACAGCGGAAAGCCAGTGGATGACCGCGATCCGCACGGGCCTGACCAACCCCACCTTCAACGGTGGCTATGCCGAAGTCGGCTATCTGCTGACCGATGATACCACTGCCTACAAGGGCGGAGCCTATGATCGCATCCGGCCCAGGCATCCCGTCGGCAAGGGCGGCATGGGCGCGGTTCAGGTCAATTTGCGTTACGACTGGCTGGACCTCAACAGCGGCGCGATCATTGGCGGGCGCCAGCAGGTGGCGGGCATTTCCGCGCTGTGGATTCCGACCGACTATATCCGCTTCATCCTAAACTATGGCCACCTTTGGATCGACAATGCCGCTGTCCCGGCAGGAAACGACCAAAGCTATACCGCCAATGCCCTGGGGCTGCGCGCGCAGTTCGATTTCTGATCCTGGCGCGCTTCAGAACTGGTTGTAGCTCAACACCTCGGCGACCGGCTTGCGCCAGGCTTTCTTGAAATCCGTGCCAATCGTATAGGCAATCGGGAACATCCCGACCTGGGTAAATTCCTCAAAAGGAATCCCCAGCAGCGCGGCGATTTCCCGCTCGCGGCGCGAGGTCACCGTCGCCCAGCACGAGCCCAGCCCGCGCGAACGCAGCGCGAGCATGAAGCTCCACACCGCCTGGATGATCGAGCCCCACATCGCCGCCTGTTCGACCACGCTGTTGCCCTCGGGCCTGCCCGGCATCAGTGGGATCAGAATTGCGGGCATGCGCTCGATTTTGTCGGCCAGCGCATAGGCCGATTCGAGCAACCGCGCCTCGTCGTGGGTACCGGAGGTATTGCTGAACTGGCTGGTCTGCTGGCCGCTACCGAGAATGCCCATCGCCGCGCGGTATTCCGCGCCCAGTCTCGCGACCATCTCCGGGTCATCGACAATGATCCAGCGCCACCAGTTCTTGTTCGAGCCATTGGGTGCCTGCAATGCCAGTTCAAGGCATTCCTCGAGCAAAGCGCGCGGCACTTTGCGCGACACGTCGAGCCGTTTGCGCACCGCGCGGGTGGTGGTCAGCACCGCGTCGAATGTGAGGTCGAGTTTGGTCATTAGCATCGTCTCCTATTCCGTCGCCGGGTCCGGCATCCCACCGAACTTCGCGCGCCAATTGGCCATCGCCGCCTCGCCGACGAAGGGGTTGTGAATGCGCTCGCGGCCCATTGTCGAAGTCTCGCCGTGACCGGGGACAAAGGACACATCGTCGCCCAACACAAACAGCTTCGAGCGGATCGATGTGACCAAAGCCGGTAAATCGCCATCCGGGTGCTCCCAAGCGCCGATTGCCCCGCGGAACAATATATCGCCAACAAAGGCTTGCCGCTTCGCAGCGCTGAAATAGGCGACATGGCCCCGGCAATGCCCCGGGCAATGCAGCACTTCCAGCTCCTCCTCGCCGAAGCGCACGCGGTCACCATCCTCCAGCCAGCGCGACGGCTCAAAGCTCTGCGCGGGCACCCCGTATTTCCCGCCCAGCTCCTCCAGCCGGGCTATGACATGCGCGTCGCCCCGATGCGGCCCTTCGATCCGCGCGCCGGTCATCGCCGCAAATTGCGCCGCGCCGCCGGCATGATCGAAATGGCCGTGGGTCACCAGAGCGAGTTCGGGCTCCAGCTCCATCAGTTCGAGAAAATTGACGATCTCCGACAGATCCCCTCCCGGATCAATCACCGCCGCGCGGCTGGTCTGCTCGCACCACAGAATCGAGCAGTTCATTTTGTAGCGCGTGACCGGCAGGACATCGAATTCCATGGGGAGAGTATCGCACCCAAGCGGGGACAATGAAATCCCGTCATTGCCCGGCGTGAAAGCCAGCGTGAAGGATAGCCACAGGCCGCACTTGGCGCGCGGCGAACGGTGCGGCGGATTCAGTCCTGCTTAACCCTTATTCGAGACTATGGAGATGCCAGGGGGCCTGAAGCAAAGGTCCTGAAATATGCTTGAATATCGCAAGGTTCGCCCCGCGAGTGTGATTGGCCCGCTCGGGGAAATTCTCACTCTGGAATCGCTTCCACCGGGCAATACCAGCCGGTGGGTTGCACGGCGCAAGGCCGAGATTGTTGCCGCGGTCGATGGCGGCTTGCTGACGATCGACGAAGTCCTGATCCGCTACCGACTATCGCTGGAAGAGTTCGTCTCCTGGCGGCGCGCGCTGGACCGCGCAGGCATTGCCGGACTCAAGGTTTCGTCGGCGCAGCACGAGCGCGATCTGAGGCGGCGGTACCATCCGGATGAATTCCCGGATCAGCGGGTTCTCCATCTGGTATAGGGCATCGCGCCGAGACCCCTCCCCCAGACAGACTGGGGGAGGAATTTCGATCAATCCAGCTCAATCCCGCCCGGCAACGGCGCAACCGGCTGCGGCGGGGCATCGACGTCTCCCTCATGCACTTCGACCAGCCCGCGCCCAACGTGGCTGTTGCCGCGGCTGTATAGGAAATAGACCACCAGCCCAGCCACCCCCCATGCAGCAAACAGCCCCAGCGTGTACCACGACAGGCTGAAAAACAGGTAGATCGAACCCAGCACCGCCAGCGGTGCGACCACATTCACTGCCGGCGTGCGGAACGGCCGGAACCGGTTCGGATCGGTCCGGCGCAGCACGATAACCGCCACCGCCACCATCGCAAAGGCGAACAAAGTGCCCGAATTGGAAATGTCCGCCAAAGCGCCAACCGGGAAGAAGGCGGCAAACAGCGCGACAAACACCCCGGTGATCATGGTGATGACATGCGGCGTCTTGAAGCGCGGATGCACCGAGGACAAAACCTCGGGCAGCAGTCCATCGCGGCTCATCACAAAGAAGATACGGGACTGGCCATACATCATCATCAGCACCACCGAAGGCAGCGCCATGATCGCGGCAAGTCCGACGAGATTGCCGATCTGCGGGTAGCCGATCTGCCGCAGGGTCCAGGCCAGCGCCTCGCGCGAGCAGACCACCGCCTGATCGCCAATTCCCTTGCAGGCCGCAGTCAGTTCCGACGAGCCGGGCGCAAGGCCATGGCCATCGGCCCCGAGCATTGGCTGCGCGCCCACCGAGCCGATCACCCCGGAGGCGACCAGCAGATAGAAAATCGTGCAAATGGCAAGGCTGCCGATCAGGCCGATCGGCATATTGCGCTGCGGATTCTTGGTCTCCTCCGCCGCCGTCGAAACCGCGTCGAAACCGACATAGGCAAAGAAAATCGAAGCCGCTGCCGCCGAAATCCCCGAAAAGCCGAGCGGCGCAAAGGGGACGAATTTTTCCGCATGCATCACCGGCAGCGCCAGCACCACGAAAGCCGTCAGTGCGACGATCTTGACCACCACCAGGCAGGCATTGGCGACTGCACTTTCCTTGGTGCCGACCACCAGCAGCACGGTCACCAGAAGCGCGATGATCATCGCCGGAAGATTGATCAAGCCGCCGCCGCTGGGTCCGCTGGCGAGATGGGCCGGGATCACGATGTTGGGCAGAAATGTTGCATAATCATTGAGATGGGCGAGCATTCCGGTGAAATAACCCGACCAGCCAACCGCCACCGCGCCGGCGGCAATGGCATATTCCAGCACCAGCGCCCAGCCGACCATCCAGGCGATCATTTCGCCCATGACCGCGTAAGAATAGGTATAGGCCGAGCCCGAAACTGGTACCATCGAGGCCATCTCGGCATAGCACAAAGCCGCCACCGCACAGACCAGCCCGGCGATGACAAAGCTCAGCAACATGCCCGGCCCGGCCTTCTGTGCGGCTTCGGCAGTCAACACGAAAATCCCGGTGCCGATGATCGCGCCGACCCCCAGCATGGTCAGCTGGAAGGCGCCGAGCGAGCGGTGGAGCGATTTCTTTTCTGCCGTCGCCAGAATGGCATCGAGCGATTTTACGCGACCGAACATGCGGTTCTCCCTCCGGAGCGATTTCTAGCCAGATGGAAATCTGGCGACTTGGAAATCGCGACAACACAAAAAAATTGGCAGCAGTTGGCGGGAAGCTAGCGGCATGTCCCTGATTGGCAAGGGTCAAAGCCTCCCCTTCCCCAGCTTTGCCACAACCGCTAAGACCACCCCCATGTCCACCACCTTTCAGCTCGACACCGCGACCAGCCGCGCCAATCCAACGCCCGCACCGATGAAGCGGCTGACTGTGCCTGCGATCCAGCGGCGCAAGTTCGAGGGCAAGACCGAACAGCCGCTGGTCATGCTTACTGCCTATACCGCGCGGCAGGCGCAATTGCTCGATCCGCATTGCGATCTGCTGCTGGTCGGGGACTCGCTCGGACAGGTGATATACGGCCTGCCATCGTCGCTTCAGGTCACGCTCGACATGATGTGCGCCCATGGCGCCGCTGTTGTGCGCGGCAGCTATCACAGCGTCGTGGTCGTCGACATGCCGTTCGGAACCTACGAAGCCTCCCCGCAACAGGCCTTCGCCTCGGCCAGCCGGATCATGGCGGAAACCGGGTGTGCTGCGGTCAAGCTGGAGGGCGGTGTGGCTATGGCCGAGATCATCGCATTCCTCACCGCGCGGGGTATTCCGGTGATGGCGCATGTCGGACTCACTCCGCAGGCGGTCAATGCGCTGGGTGGCTACGGCGCGCGCGGACGCTCTCAGCAAGAGCATGAGAAGATCATTGCCGATGGTCAGGCGGTTCAGGCGGCAGGGGCCTTTGCCGTGGTGATAGAAGGCGTTATCGAGCCCATCGCCATTGCGCTGACCCAATCCCTGGAAATTCCCACCATCGGCATTGGCGCTTCGGCTCAGTGTGACGGACAGGTTCTGGTCACCGAGGATATGCTCGGCATGTTCGAGAGAGTGCCGCGCTTTGTGAAGCGGTACGAGGAAATTGCCGAGACGATTTCCGGGGCAGCGGCGAAGTATGCCGAGGAGGTGCGAGCGCGGATTTTTCCTGGGGTTGAGCAGACCTACCAACCGAAATAGCTGCCGGTCGAAAGCACCGAAAAAACGCGCTCAACTATGGACCTTGTACAACCGGCCCCTCCCCCTTGAGGCGGAGGTTGGGTGGGGGTGTACCAACGCCAGCATGGACGCGAGACCTGGCGGCCTCGCTCCCCCACCCCAACCCCTCCCCGCCGGGGAGGGGCGATTCAAGTTTTGACGAAGATGTTCTGGACCACTCAACCCTCCTTCATCCGCACCGGCGGTGCGGGCGTCGCCGAAAACCGCGGCGCGGGCGCGGGCTGGATTTCGCCATCAACCTCGATGAATGTACCGCGCGCGACATTGTGCGGGTGCTTTGGCGCTTCGGCGAGGCTCAGCACAGGCGCGAAGCAGATGTCGGCATCCTCCAGCTCCGCGCACCATTCGTCGCGGGTTTTGGTGAGAAATATTGCCTCCAGCCGGGCTTTGAGGCGCGGCCATAGCGCCGCATCCGCCTGATAGGCGAAGTCCTGATCGCCGGTGAGGCCCAGCTTCTCCAGCAGCAACGCATAGAACGGCTCCTCGACCGAACCAATAGCGATCCATTTGCCGTCCGCTGTTTCATAGGTGTCATAGAAATGGGCTGCGCCGTCGAGCGGATTTACTCCCCGCTCGTCCTGCCACATGCCGATGTTGAACATCGCATAGGTCATTGCATTGAGGATCGAGGCACCATCGACCATGGCGCAATCGATCACCTGACCCTTGCCGGTGCTGCGCGCCGAGAGGATGCCTGCGAGCACGCCGAAGGCCAGCATCATCCCGCCGCCGCCGAAATCACCGACCAGATTGGTCGGCACCATCGGCTTGCCGCCTTTGGGACCAAACGTGTGCAGTGCGCCGGACAGGGCAATATAGTTGATGTCATGGCCGGCGAGTGGCGCTTTCGGGCCTTCCTGCCCCCAGCCAGTCATCCGGCCGATCACCAGGCGCGGATTGTTGGCCAGCAACAGATCGGGGACCAGCCCGAGCCGTTCGAGCACACCGGGGCGATAGCCCTCGATCAGCGCATCCGCATCGCCCAGCAACTTGCGGACTTGCGCCAGGCTCGCCGGATCCTTGAGATCGAGCACATGAACCTCGCGGTTGCGCGCCAGAATGTCACGGTAGCCGAAATCACCAAGCCGGGTCGCTTGCCCCGGACGCTCGATGCGGATCACTCTGGCACCGTGATCGCCCAGCATCATCCCGGCAAAGGGTGCCGGGCCAATGCCCGCCAGCTCGATTACGGTAATCCCGTCCAGTGCCCCAGCCATGCTCGCCTCACTCTTGATTTCAGGCCGAGGAACTGCCGCAGCAGGCGCGGCTTGTCGAGGCTCTATCCGCCGGTAGATTGCGCTTTGACAATAAGCGCCCGGGCATCGCCGGGGCGCTGCTTGAGGGCATTGAGGCAGGTGCCCCAGGCCCTGGCGGCAGCAGGATTGGCCGGTTGCAGGCGATAGGCCTCGCGCGCCGTCGCTTCGGCACCCTCGGCATCGCCGCCCCGCAGCTGGGCCTGCGACAGATCGGCGAGCAGGCGCACATCCTGTCCACTGCTGGTCTGGCGCAGATATTCGAGCAATTGCGTCGCACGCTCCCAGTCGCCCTGCCCGGCTGCCAGACTGGCGGCGAGCCGCACCGCGACCGGGCTGGACGGCGTTTGCACCAGATAGGCTTCGACCAGCGTCGCCGCATCCTGCTGCTGCCCTGCCAGCACCATCGCGCCGACCAGCCGCAGCAGCAGGCTCTGCGGCATCCGCACCCGTGAGGCCAGCCGGTAACGCTCCGCCGCCGCCGCGCCCCGCCCGAGCAGCAACTGGACATCGCCGGCCAGCGCCTGCGCATCGGCCGAACCGGGGCTGGCCGCCCGCATCCGCTCCGCCGCTGCCTCCGCCCCGCCGAAGTTAAGCGCCGCTAGCAGTGATCCGACCGGCTGGTTTTCAGGGACCGCCGCAAACGGCCGATCGATCGATCGCGCCGCCCGTTCGAGCAAGGGCACGGCAAGTTCGCGTTCGCCCAGTACTTCATGTGCCCGTGCCACCAGAGTCAGCAGGTAAGGCGAGGCATCACTGCGCGACGCAAGCGCACCGAACCGGCGGACCACAGCCTTGGCATCGCCCGACGCATAATAGGCGCTGGCCAGCAGTTCTTGCGCCTGGGCATTGGCGGGTTGTTTGCTGACCAGCGGCTCCAAAGCCTCGATCGCGAGCAGATAGTTGCCCGAGCGCAGCTCGAGGATGCCACTGAGCAGCATTTTGGCAGGCAGGTTTTTCAGCTGATCGCCGGTCTTGCCTAGCAGGGTGCGCGCCAGGCTGGTGTCGTCCGCCTGCGCTGCGAGCTCGGCCTGAAGCAGCAAGCCACGCGCATTGCGGGAATCGCGCCTGAGCAGCCTCCGGGTAACGCCAAGCATCTCGGTGGTGCGGCCAAGATCGCCGAGCGTGGCGGCATATTCGCCCAGCACCGAGCGATCCTCGGGTGCCTGCATCAGCGCAGCTTCGAGCCAGGGCAATGCCGCTGTCAGCCCATATTGATCGCGCACGATCAATCCGCGAAATTCGAGCGCACGAACATTGTTCGGATCGAGCGAGAGCGCAAGATCCGCTGCTTCAATCGCCTTCATATGCTCGCCGCTGGCATAGCGCAGATAGCCGACATCGACCCACAGCGACACCGCCTTCGGGGCCAGCGCAATCGCCCGGTCATAGGCCAGCGCTGCTGCTGGCAGCTTGCCCTCCCCATGCTCCAGCAATCCGAGCAGGTGAAAGCCGTGGGCCGCCTCGTCCGGGGCAAAATGCCCGGGTTCCAGCCATTCGCGCGCCTTGTCGCGCTTGCCTTGATAGATAAAGGCTTCACCCATACGGGCGGCAATGTCATCGCGCGTGGCACCGGCTGCCAATGCGGCCTTGAGATGAAGCTCGGCACCCAA
>JAHFPT010000289.1 GCA_023266625.1 Novosphingobium sp.
GGAACTTGCCGACATAGATCGCGCTGATCGAGCCGTTGAGCGATTGCAACACGTTCGATCCCAGTGTCGGCAGGGCGAACATCAGCAGCGTTTTGGCGACCGGACCCTGGGTCAGATCGCCGCGCATGGCTTGCTGGGGGGTGGCAAGGTCTTCGATCGGCTTAGCTTCGCTCACGTTCCCCTCGTGTCGCCATAGAGGTGGATATGCAAGCGGTCGGAGAAATTAAATTCATGTTCCGAACAAATCGGTGCCAGCCAGCGGGCGCGGGAACGCAGCGTTTCGCTGTCGCGGCCTTCAGGCATCAGATAGATGCGGGGCGAGGGGATGGCGTAGCTTTGCTGGAGGGTGAGGACTTCTTCGAGGTCTTCCGGGGTGGAAATGACAAACTTAAAGTAGGCTTTAGGTTCTAAAGACCAGGCAGAGAGACGCTCAGGGATCAGTGCAATATCAATGGGATTGCCACTATGTTTCAGCTTGGGGCTGACATTGTACTGATCGATAAGGGCATCGAGCGCCGGGGGCGGGGCGATGGTGCCGTTGGTCTCCACCTCGACATGCCATGACGATTTTTGGGCTGGCAAAAGCGCGATCATCCGTGCGAGGGCGGGGGCCTGGAGCAGGGGCTCGCCCCCGGTGATGACCAGGCGGCGCGGGGCCAGCGCGGCGATGCGCGCGGCGGCATCTGCTTCGGACAGGATCACCTGATTGGCCTTGCGGTCATAGGCTACGCCGTCGCGGTGCGGACGGTTGTCGCCGAGGAAGCGCCAGGTATAGGCAGTGTCGCACCAGACGCAGGCAAGGTTGCAGCGTGACAGGCGGATGAAGGTGGAAGGGCGGCCAGCGGACGGGCCTTCGCCCTGGAGCGAGGCGAAGATCTCCGGTTCGCCCAAAGAACCGTCAGACACCGTGGTGGCGGCGAGGGTCAGCACCAAAACCTCCCCGGAACGGGGAGGGGGACCAGCGAAGCTGGTGGAGGGGTAGGTGCCTGCATCCGCAGGGTTTCGTGCGGAGGAAGGTACCCCTCCACCATCCTGCGGATGGTCCCCCTCCCCGTTCCGGGGAGGTATTGGGTAGTGCCCATCACCCCAACCGCGCCAGCGCCGCAGCCAGCCGCTCGGCCTCGGCGGCATGGGCAGCATGATCGGCCCGCGCCTTCTCGACAGCCTCGGGTTTGGCCTTTTCGACGAATGCAGGATTGGCGAGACGGGCTTCGAGGGACTTGGCTTCCTTGGTCGAGGTTTCGAGGGCTTTGGCGAGGCGGGATTTTTCCGTTTCAATATCGATGACACCCCGAAGGGGCATGACATACAACACACCATCAACTGCGATCTGTGCCGAGCCAGTGACGTCTTCAACATCCAGCGCCGATGTCACCAGAACCTGCCTTGTGCGCGCTAGGCGTTCAATTGAAGGAGCATGGCGCATCAGCAGGGCTTCGGCGTCGGCATTCCGTTCAGGCTGATAAATTGAGACATGTGCGCCGGGCGGGACATTGAGTTCCGCTCGAGCGGCTCGAATTGCACTAACCATTTTGATCAGCCATTCCACCTCAGCCTTCGCTGCGGCATCAACCCCAGCACCTGGCTCCGGCCATTTCGCCGTAATCAGCGGATAGCTCGCCCGTTCGCCCAGCGCCCCCCATAGCTCTTCAGTCACAAAGGGCATGAAGGGGTGCAGCATCACCAATATCTGGTCGAGTACCCAACCTGCAACAAGGCGCGTTTCTTCAAGCCCCTCCCCTTCAGGGGAGGGGTTGGGGTGGGGTCTGTCGGCAATGGTTGAGCTATCCGGACAGACCCCACCCCCGGCCCCTCCCCTGAAGGGGAGGGGGGAAAGGGTTGGTTTGATCAATTCCACATACCAGTCGCAGAACTGGTCCCAGACGAAGTGATAAATCGCATTCGCCGCCGCATCGAAGCGCAGGTCGGCCATGGCCTTGTCGAGCTCGGCCAGCGTCTCGATCACCTCGCCGATGATCCACTTGTTCACCGCTAGGGTGGCGCTAGGTGCCTCTAGGTGCCGTGATGCCCCGATCCCGTTCGACTGGCAAAAACGCGCGGCGTTCCACAGCTTGGTGGCGAAATTCCGGTAGCCCTCGACGCGGCTTTTATCCATCTTGACGTCGCGGCCCTGGCTTTCCATCGCGGCCATGAAGAAGCGCAGCGCATCGGCGCCGTATTCGTCGATCAGCACCAGCGGATCGACGACATTGCCCTTGGACTTGGACATCTTCTGGCCATCGGCGGCGCGCACCAGCCCATGCAGATAGAGCCGCTTCCACGGCACTTGCCCGTCCATGAAATGCATCCCCTGCATCGCCATGCGGGCACACCAGAAGAACAGGATGTCGAAAGCGGTGATCAACAGGTCATTGGGATAGTGGCGTTGCAACAACGAGCGACCGGCCCCCTCTCCCCGGTGGGGAGAGGGTTGGGGTGTGGGGGTTCCGCCGCTGGTTGAATGAGCGCCGTTCACCCCCACCCAACCCTCCCCCTCTAGGGGGAGGGCTTTTGCGCTGTCTTCCGGCCATCCCAGCGTGGCGAAGGGCCAGAGGGCGGAGGAGAACCAGGTGTCGAGGACGTCGTTGTCCTGAACTACGGGGATTTCACGACCTGACCTGCCAGGATGATTTGGGTCGCCAAGGAGTGCTACAAACCACTTTCTATAGGCCTCCCAGTCTTCGCAATAAGCCATTCGAACGCCCGGCCCGTAGGCTTTGGCGAATTGCGCTTCCATGTCGCTTTGAGCGGAAGCGACGAACACATTGGCGTCGTTGATTTGCGGCAGTTTTCCTTCCGATACATCGAATCCTGATAGCCTGATCCCATCTTTAGTCTTGAGAACCTTCGGAGCATACCAGGCCGGTATCCGATGCCCCCACCACAATTGCCGTGACACGCACCACGGCTGGATATTCTCCATCCAGTTGAAAAACGTCTTCTCCCAGCTCTTCGGGACAATTTCGATCCGTCCGTCGCGCACCGCCTCAATCGGCGGCTGCGCCAAAGTCGCGGCATCGACATACCACTGGTCGGTCAGCCACGGCTCGATCACCACGCCGCCGCGGTCGCCATAGGGGGTCTGGATGGTGCGCGGTTCGGCGTCGTGTTCCTCGCCGTCCTTGGCGATGTGGGGGACGAGGAAGCCGAGCGCCTTCATCTGCTCGACCACTCGGCTACGCGCATCGAAGCGGTCCATGCCGACGAACTCCGCCGGAATCTTTCCGTCCGAAGTCTGCACCACCTTCGCCTCGGCATCGAACATGTTGAGCATATCGCCGGGCTTGAACCCCGCCCGCTTGCCCACTTCAAAGTCGTTGAAATCATGCCCCGGCGTGATCTTTACCGCGCCGCTGCCCAGTTCCGGATCGGCGTGTTCGTCGGCGACAATCGGAATGCGCCGCCCTGTGATCGGCTGCTCGATGAACTTGCCGATGACCGACTGGTAGCGCGGATCATCAGCGTTCACTGCCACCGCCATATCGGCCAGCATCGTCTCGGGCCGCGTCGTCGCCACGACGATATGATCGGCGCCGTTTTCCAGCATTACCCCATCCGCCAGCGGATACTTGAAATGCCAGAAGCTCCCCTTGATCTCCCGCGTTTCCACCTCAAGGTCGGAAATCGCGGTCTTGAGCTTGGGGTCCCAGTTGACCAGCCGTTTGTCGCGGTAAAGCAGCCCCTGATTATAGAGGTCGACGAAGACCTTCACCACCGCGCGGGTGAAATGCGGGTCCATGGTGAACTGCTCGCGGCTCCAGTCCATCGAGCAACCCAGCCGCCGCAGCTGGCCGGTGATCGTCCCGCCGCTCTCCGCCTTCCATTCCCAGACCTTCTCGATGAAGGCCTCGCGCGAATAATTCGTCCGCTTGTCTTGCGCCGCTTCCAGCTGGCGCTCGACTACCATCTGCGTCGCAATCCCGGCATGATCGGTGCCGACCACCCACAGCGCATCCTTGCCGCGCAGCCGCTCATAGCGCACGACGATATCCTGCAACGTGTTATCCAGCGCGTGGCCGATATGCAGGCTGCCGGTGACGTTGGGCGGCGGGTTGACGATGGTGAAGGGCACGGCGTCAGGCCGCTCCGGGCGGAACAGCCCGTTGCTCTCCCAATGCGCATACCACTTCGCCTCGATGGCGGCGGGATCGAATGTCTTGTCTAGTGGTGTGGAACTCATGGGGCGGCGCTTTGCCAGCGGCACCTCCGGCATGCAACCCATCGACTGGGGCAAGGTCAAATTGGGTTCGCGCAGAGAGCGCAAAGGACGCGGAGGGTTGCTCGTTGCCGCAGGCAAAATTCTCTCATCTGATCATGCCGAATGCATAAGCGTCGAATATTGTGGGGGCTTCGCCCAAGACGCACTTTCTCCGCGCCCTTTGCGATCTCTGCGCGAACCAAACCTTCCTAAGCCCCCACTTGCCGCCCCGCGCATTTTCCCGCATCACTCCCCGCGATGCGCGAATGGGCGGATTTCTCTCTTGAGGCCGGGGACGGGGGCGCGACGGTGGTTGCGCTCCGGGGGCCGCTGCGCGTCTCCTCGATCGGCGATCTCGACCGGCGGCTGGAAGCGCTGGGCGAGCGCGTGACGCGGATCGATCTCAGCCAGGTGACAGACGTCGACACCGCCGGGGCCTGGATCGCCTGGCGCTTCTCGCGCGACTGGCAGGCGGAAATCACCGGGGCGAGCAACCAGGCCAGCCGGCTGATAGCCGCCGTGAGCCAGGCGCGCGGCGACGATGAAGACCTGTCGCTCCGCCCGCTGCTGTTTAACCGGATCAGCGAATGGCTGGGCGTGAGGGTCGTCGGTGCCTGGGAAGGGACATATCAGGTGCTCGGCTTCCTGGGCGCAGTCATGGTGTCGCTTGGTGCGGTCCTCATTCATCCAGGGCGGTTTCGCGGTAAGGCGCTGGTCCACCAGATGGAGCTGGTCGGTGTGACCTCGCTCGGCATCATCGGGCTGATGAGCTTTCTGGTCGGTATCGTCATCGCCCAGCAAGGTGCGGTGCAGTTGCGGGAGTTTGGTGCGGAGGGCCTGACGGTGAATCTCACCGGAAGGCTGGCGATGCGTGAGCTCGGCATTCTGATGACCGCGATCATGGTCGCCGGCCGTTCGGGATCGGCCTTCGCGGCGCAGATCGGCACGATGAAGCTGACCGAGGA
>JAHFPT010000100.1 GCA_023266625.1 Novosphingobium sp.
GCTGCGAGGGGAACACGCCTTCCTCCCAGCCCACAAGAAATAGCTGATCGAACTCCAGCCCCTTGGCACCGTGGATGGTCATGATCGTGACCTTTTCCTCGTCGCTGGCGGCGTCATTGTCCATCACCAGGCTGACATGTTCGAGGAAGTCACCCAGCGTCTCGTATTCCTCCATCGCGCGGGCGAGTTCGGAGAGGTTTTCGAGGCGGCCTGCGCTTTCGGCGCTCTTCTCGGCTTGCAGCGCGGCGGTGTAGCCGCTCTCGTCGAGCACAGTGCGGACCAGTTCGGCGGGCGAGGTCGTGCTGACCAGATCGCGCCAGCGGGCGAAATCGCGCAGCAGCGCCAGCAGCGTAGCCCGCGCCCGCGCGGGTAGCTCATCGGTATCGACCAGTTCAAGCGAGGCGGCGGCCAGCGGAATGCCGCGCGCGCGGGCATGGCGGTGCATCTTCTCCAGCGTCTTGTCGCCAAGCCCGCGCTTGGGGCTATTGTAGATGCGCTCGAAGGCGAGGTCGTCGGCACCCTGGGCGATCAGGCGCAGATAGGCCAGCGCATCGCGGATTTCGGCGCGCTCATAGAAGCGGAAACCGCCGACGATCCGGTAACTGAGACCGATAGCGATGAAGCGGTCTTCGAATTCGCGGGTCTGGTATTGCGCGCGCACCAAAATCGCGATGCTGTCGAGCGACGCGCCTTCCCGCTCCAGCCGCTCGATCTCCTCGCCGACCCGGCGCGCTTCCTCCGGCCCGTCCCAGACGCCGATCACCCGAAGCTTGTCGCCGCCACTACGCTCGGTCCACAAGGTCTTGCCGAGGCGCTCGCCATTGGCGGCGATCAGGCCTGAGGCGGCGGCGAGGATGTCGGGGGTGGAGCGGTAATTCTGCTCCAGCCGGATCACCTTGGCACCGGGAAAATCCTTCTCGAACCGCAGGATATTGGCCACTTCCGCACCGCGCCAGCTATATATTGATTGATCGTCATCGCCTACGACGCAAATATTCTTTCTTTGTTGTGCTAATAACCGCAGCCAGAGATACTGGACCTGGTTGGTGTCCTGATATTCGTCGACCAGGATATATTTGAAGCGCTGCTGATACTGCGCCAAAATTTCCGGGTGGCTGCGCAATATGTTGAGCATATGCAACAGCAGATCGCCGAAATCGCAGGCGTTAAGCGCCTTCAGCCGGTCCTGATAGAGCCGGTAGAAATGCTGGCCCTTGCCATTGGCATAGGATTCATTCTCTCCGGCATCGAGGTCGGCGGGGTTAAGCCCCTTGTTCTTCCAGCGGTCGATGCAGGCGGCGAGTGCGCGCGCCGGGAAGCGCTTGTCGTCGATGCCTTCGGCCTGGATCAGCTGCTTGAGCAGCCGCAACTGATCGTCGGTGTCGATGATCGTATAGTTCGATTGCAGCCCGACCAGCTCGGCATGGCGGCGCAGCAGCTTCGCGCCGATCGAGTGAAAGGTGCCGAGCCAGGGCATGCCCTCGACCGCATCGCCGATCAGCTGGCCGACGCGCTGCTTCATCTCGCGCGCCGCCTTGTTGGTGAAGGTCACGCAGAGAATTTCGCTCGGCCAGGCCAGCCGCGAACGCACCAGATGGGCAAGACGAGCGGTCAGCGCAGCCGTCTTGCCGGTGCCCGCACCCGCCAGCATCAGCACCGGACCTTCGGTGGTCAGCACCGCTTCGCGCTGCGGGGCGTTGAGGCCAGCGAGGAGGGGGTCGTTGTCGGTCAAGATGTTTGGTTCGACGGTCACGGGTAAAGTTGGCGGGCGTGGAGAAAACGGATGACGTCGATGGTGTTTCGCCGGATGGCATAGATCACGATAAAATTCGGGTGGACAATCAATTCGCGTGTCCTGGCGACGCGGCCACGCCGACCGATTTCTGCGAAGCGCCTGAGGAGATCAAGCTTCGCTTCGATGGTTTCGCCCAACCGCTCTGCTGCTGCGGCATCGTGCGATGCGATGTAGGTCAGCGTGTCGCGATACTGGCGGCGGGCTTCAGCTTCCCAGCGAAGCGTTCGCATTCTTCGCGTTTTCTATGATCTTGCGGGCTTCGCGCATCACTTCATCATGTGGGATCCAAGGTCCCTTTGAGCGCAGGCCTTCTTCCACCTGCGCGCGGAACCACTTGTCGTAGGCTTCTGCCTCTTCCTCGGTAGCGAATTCGGAGATGATCGGATCGAGCTTGCCCATCTGTGGAGCCTAGCATGCCCCTAAGAACAAACCAAGAGCATTTGCCGAGCAAGAGTCGCAACTCAAGGCAAGGGGGGCAGATCGGTCTATCAATATCTGCTGTCGTAGTCTTGCCGCTCGCGGCGGCGGGCGTCCTCATAATAGGCTTCTCTGTCAAGCTCGTCGTTGTGCTCGCGTCGCATATGTTCCTTGTGCTGCTTGACGACCTTGTGGGCGAATTCGGAATTGACGGCGGATTTGACCGCGACCGCCGCGCCAACGCCCATCAGCGTGCATGATCCGATCCACAGTAAAGATAATAGTCCGAGTCCTATCATCAGTGTCTTGATTGCTTGCATTACTCATCCACCCCCTGAACATCAGGTCACCGGGATAGCGCAGTAGTGTTAATAGTGGGTAACCACTGGTAATTGAGCCGGAAATTTGATGCACGCGCTGCGCGCCGATTGATCTGGCCGTTCGGGTTCCTTATTGGCTTTTCAATTGACAGGGCAGGCTCGCCCGGCACACGCATCGCAGCATGCATCCCATCCGCCAGCATGCCCGCGTCCTGTTCGCCTCGATGATCGGCACGGCGGTCGAATTCTACGATTTCTATGTCTATGGCACGGCTGCCGCGCTGGTCTTCGGGCCGCTGTTCTTTCCCAATGGGACGCCTGCGGAGAAGACGCTCTATGCGCTGATGACCTTCGGCATCGCCTTTTTCGCCCGGCCGGTTGGCGGGATTGCCTTTGGCCATTTCGGTGACCGCATCGGGCGCAAGTCGACGCTGGTCGCTTCGCTGATGCTGATGGGCGGATCGACGCTGCTGATCGCCTTCCTGCCGACCTATGCCCAAATGGAAAATTATGGGGTTGGATGGGTCGCGCCGCTGCTGCTGTGCGTCCTGCGCTTCGGACAGGGCTTCGGGCTTGGCGGCGAGTGGGGCGGGGCGGTGCTGCTCACCGTCGAGAATGCACCGCCGGGCTGGGCTGGCCGCTTCGGCGCTGCGCCGCAGCTCGGCTCGCCAATCGGGTTCATCGCCGCCAACGGGCTGTTTCTGCTGCTTGGCCTGTTTCTCAGCGATGCCGATTTCCTCGACTGGGGCTGGCGTGTTCCCTTCCTTGCCAGCGCGCTGCTGGTGGCGATCGGACTGTGGGTACGGCTGCGGATCGAGGAGACCCCTGCTTTTCGCGCTGCGCTGGATCGCGAACCGCCTGCGCGGGTGCCGCTGACCAGGCTGTTTGCGAACCACACCGGCGCGGTGCTGGCGGGCAGCGCCGGGGCCATCGGCGTCTTCGCCATCTTCTATCTCGCCACCGCCTATGCGCTGGCGCAGGGCGCCGGGCCGCTCGGCCACAAGCGCGAGACTTTCCTTGCTATCCAGCTCTGCGCGATCTGCTTCCACGCGGTGAGCCTGCTGCTGGCCGCCGTGCTGAGCGACCGGTTCTCGCCGCGCCGGGTACTGATATTCGGCTCGGTCGCGACGATTGTTCTGGGCCTGCTGTTCGGGCCGGGGCTGAACGCAGATTCGCTGTGGATCGTCTTTGCGACGCTGGCGGCATCGCTGTTTGTCATGGGCCTTGTCCATGCGCCGCTCGGTGCCTGGCTACCCTCGCTGTTCCCGGTGGGCGTGCGTTACAGCGGCATTTCGCTGGCGTTCAACATCGGCGGGATCGTCGGCGGCGCATTGTCGCCAGTTGCGGCGCAAATGCTGTCCGCCGAGGGGCTGGGCCTCTATGTCGGACTGCTGCTATCGGCGGCGGGGTTGGTGACGCTGCTGGGGGTTACTCTGGCGCGGGTGCTGCCTGAACAGGGTGGTCCCGAAACAGCGTGAGCCTGGCCTTGCCGACCTTGCGGTCCGCAACTGTTTCCAGCGATCTTACGTTCGGTTCCTCAGCCGCTGCGGTCTCCAGGCTGATCCAGGTTCCGGCCCCGATCCAGCCAAGCCGTGCCAGCCGCTCGAGCGCAACTGCCCCCGCGCCGCTGCCATAGGGCGGATCGAGCAGGATCAGATCGAGCGGCAGCCTGGCAATCGGCAGGGTCAGCACCGAGGCCGCGCGCACATCGCATTGCGGTTGGGCCTGCAGATGCGCGATATTGGTCCGCAGCGCGCGGATTGCTGCTGGATCCTGTTCAACGAAGATGCAGCTTGCCGCGCCGCGCGACAGCGCCTCCAGCCCGAGCGCGCCCGATCCGGCAAAGAGATCGGCCACGCTGAGTCCTTCGAAGCTTCCCAGCCGGCTGACCAGCATCGAGAACAGGGTTTCGCGGGTGCGGTCTGCGGTGGGCCTAGTGGTGTCGCCCGGCGGCGCGGTGAGTTTGCGCCCGCGCCACCCGCCAGCGATGATCCTCACCGGCGTGGGGCTTTGCGTTTGGCCGGGCCGTCATTGGGACGCGATGGTGCGCCCGAACGCTTGCGCTCCGGGCCTTCGGGCCGGAAGCTGCCCCGCCGGGGCGGCGCGGTGGGCTTCTTCGAGGCCGGATCGTGGGCTTCATTGCGGGCGAAGCCGGGCATCGACTCGCGGAACCGCTCGACATCGATGGGCCGTACTTCGTCCGCCGCACCGCGCGGGATATCGCCCAGGCTGAACGGGCCATAGGCGGTGCGCAACAGCCGCGAAACCTCAAGCCCGAGGTGTTCGAGCACCCGGCGCACTTCGCGGTTCTTGCCTTCGGTCAGGGTCAGCTCGATCCACTGATTGCGTCCGGTCTTGCGTTCCATATTGGCGTCGATCTTGCCGTAGTGAATGCCCTCGATGGTCACGCCGTCGACCAGCTCTTCGAGCTGGGCCTGGCTGATATTGCCATAGGTGCGGGCGCGATAGGTGCGCGGAATGCCCGATGCAGGCAGCTCCATCGCGCGCTTGAGCTCGCCGTCATTGGTCATCAGCAGCAGGCCTTCAGTGTTGAAGTCCAGCCTGCCAACCGGCATCAGCCGCGGCGTTCCCGGCGGCAGGGCATTGCCCAGCGCGGCGTAGATCGTCGGCCGCCCGGCAGGATCGCGCTCGGCGGTGATCAGCCCCGAAGGCTTGTGAAAGCGGAACAACCGCGCAGCTTCGGCGGCGGCGACCGGCTTGTCGTCGACCGTGACGCCTTTGAGGCTCTCCAGCACCGTGGCGGGGGTGGTCAGCACCACATCGTTCAGCTTGACCCGCCCCTCGGCAATCATCCGCTCCACCTCGCGGCGGCTGGCGATACCGGCGCGGGCGAGGAGCTTGGCGATGCGTTCGCCGGTTCGGGCGCCGCTGCGGCTGTCTGATTGTTCGGGGGGTGGAGTCATGGCTGCGCCTTAGCCTTGTGGACAAGGGGCGTCAAAGCGGACCCGGGAGGGCTGGCCTTGGCAGCAATCTCCGCTAGTCTCCCCCGCGCACAGGGGAAGAGTGAAGGGATCGCCATGGCAACCGCTGCCGCCGAAAAACCGCCCCGGCCAAAAGGCTGGCGCCTGCTCAAGATTGCGCTGCAGAAGCGCAAATCGGCGACGATGCTGGGCTTCGGCTTTTCCTCCGGACTGCCCTATGCGCTGCTGATCGGCACGCTGAATGCCTGGCTGGGCGAAGTCGGCGTCAATCTGGCGACCATCGGCGTGCTGTCGTGGATCGGCCTGTCCTATAGCTTCAAATTCCTGTGGTCGCCGCTGGTGGACCGCTTTCACCTGCCGCTGCTGGACCGGCTGGGACGGCGCAAGAGCTGGATTCTACTGTGTCAGATTGCGATGATCCTGGCCTTTGCCGGGCTGGCCGTGACCAATCCGGCTCAGGATATCGGCACATTCGCGGCATTCGCCTTCATTGCCGCGCTGGCATCGGCGACCCAGGATGTCGCGGTGGACGCCTGGCGGATCGACGTTGCCGATGAGGAGACCCCGGTCGAGCTGCTCTCGGCGATCTATCAGTTCGGCTACCGGATCGCTTCGATCGTCGGCGGCGCGCTGGCGCTGGTGCTGGCAGCGCGGATGAGCTGGGGGATGGTCTACCTGCTGATGGCTGGATTGATCGCAGTGATGGGATTCGTCACCCTGCGTGCGCCCGATACCGACCGCCCCGAACGCGAAACGCTGCATAAGGCGCTGGCCGAGCCCGGCGCGCTGGTGCCGCGCTACCGCGCGCTGGCGCTGGCCGTAGTCGGGATCAGCTGGGCCTGGGCGATCTACACCATCGGCCATTTCATGGTCGGCATGCTTGCCCCGCTCGGGCCGGGCGAGAAGCATCCCTCGGTCGGCGATTTCACCAAAGCCTACGGCCCGTGGATCATTCTGGCGACGGTTGCGGTGCCGCTGATCGTCTCCTCGCTGACCAACTGGGCGATGAAGCGCAGCGATGCCGTGTTGTCCCAGCCCGACAGCCATGTCTCGCCGCTGCGCACGGCAGCCAACCATCTCTATGTCGCGCTGGTTTCGCCTTTGGCCGAGCTGTCGGCGCGGCTCGGCTGGGGCGTGCTGATCGTCATCGGCATGATCCTGACCTACACGCTGTGCTACAATATCTGGTCGAGTTTCGCCTTTCCCTTTTACCTGGGTGAGCTGCACTACACCAAGGACGAGGTCGCCTTCGCCTCGAAAGTATTCGGCATTTTCATGACGATGATCGGCATTGCCACGGGCGGCTATCTGTTCGCCCGGATCGGCCGGATGCCGACGATCCTGATCGGCGCGATCCTGCCGATCCTGGGCAATTTCGTCTATGCCGACCTCGCCGAGGGCGCGGGGCATATCGATGCGGTGGGCTCCATGATCGGCCTCAAATGGCTGTTCGGCCTGTTCGGTTTCGATCCCCGCATGATCCGGCTGCTGCTGGCGATCAGCTTCGAGAACATCTCCACCGGCATCGCCGGCGCGGCCTTCGTTGCCTATCTCTCGGGGATCGTCAGCAAGAACTACACGGCGGTGCAATATGCGCTGCTGTCCTCGCTGACTTTCCTGATCGGCTCGCTGGGGCGCGGCATCGCGGGCGAGGCGTTCGATCAGTACGGTTATGCCACGGTGTTCCGCTGGACGGCGGCGGCGGGGCTGGCGGCGGTGGTGTTCGTGCTGATGGAGTGGATGCGGGTGGGACGGGAGAATAATTAGGGACAGTCCCCAATTATTCAGGAATCTCGCGGTTTAGCTTAAGCACTTCGCCCGCCAGATAGAGCGAGCCGGCGATCAGTATGTCGTCCGATAAATGGGGACTGTCCCTATTTATTCTATTTATTGCCTTGAGAGAATCCTCGACAGTGGCGAAGCCGCGCACTGACAGCTCCGTGTGCTGGGCAAAGTCCCCGGGCGCATGGGCATCGTGACCCGGTGCGGGGACCACTGAGATACTGAGCAATTGACCCCTGAGCGGCGCGACGATGGCGCCGGGGTCCTTGTTTTCCAGCATGCCGATGACGAGGTGGAATGGCGGCGAATCTGCAAAGAATTTCGCAATCACCGCCCCCGCATCGGGATTATGCCCGCCATCCAGCCACACCTTCCGCCCCGGTGCCAGCACAGTTAATGGCCCCTCGCCCAGCAGCTGCAAACGCGCGGGCCAGCGGGCGTTGCGGATGCCCTCGGCCATCGCGCGCGACGAAACGGGGATCATCGATTGGTGGTAGAGCATCGCCACGGCCAGCGCTGCGTTATCCGCCTGATGCGCGCCTGCGAGCGTCGGCAGCGGGAACTGCGATACACCGACATCGTCCTGATAACGGATCGTGTTGCGCACGGGCGCGGACCAGTCGCGGTCGCGCATATAGAGCTTGGCTCCGTGCGCCTCGGCGGTGCGGATCACCACTTCGCGCGCGGGTTTGGGATAGGCCTGCGTCACCAGCGGCACCCCGGGCCGGGCAATACTGGCCTTTTCGAACGCGATTCGCTCCAGTGGCTCCTGCGGCACGCCGTCCTCGGGGCGCAGCAGGAAAGCCTCGTGGTCGATACCCAGCGAGGCAATCCCGCAGGCGGCAGGTCGCACCAGCACATTGGTCGCATCGAACCGCCCGCCCAGCCCGACTTCGATGACGCAGGCATCGGCGGGTTGCCGCGCGAAGGCGAGGAAGGTGGCGGCGGCGGTGACTTCGAAGAAGCTGGGCTCGAGATCGTGGCCAAGATCGAGCACTTCCTTGAGTAGTGCGGCAAGCAGATCGTCCTCGATCAGCTTTCCGGCCACGCGGATGCGCTCGTTATAGCGCACCAGATGCGGTTTGGTGGCGACGTGGACGGTGAGGCCCTGCGCCTCCAGCATGGCGCGCAGGTAGGCGCAGGTTGAGCCCTTGCCGTTGGTCCCGGCGACATGGAAGGTGGGGGGCAGGCGCTTTTGCGGGTCGCCAAGTCGGGTGAGCAGCGCAGTGATCGTCTCCAGCCCGAAGCGGCCTTGCGGCAGCGACAGCGCGCCGAGGCGGTCGAGCTGGGCCTGGACCGCCGGATTGTCCGAGATGGCGAAGTCTCTCACAAATCCTCCCCGGAACGGGGAGGGGGACCGCGACGCGAAGCGGCGGGGTGGAGGGGCACAGGCCACACGGAATGACATCGAGAGGTTATGCTTCTCCGCACGTGCCCCTCCACCATGCTGCGCATGGTCCCCCTCCCCGTTCCGGGGAGGATTTCAGCCACGCGCCCCATGCACCGCGTCCGCCAGCGCCCTGGTCAATTCCCGCACCGGCCCGGCGGCATTGGCACCGTGCTGCCCGACCAGCTCGACCAGCGCCGAGCCGACAACCACGCCGTCCGCCACTTTGGCAATCGCACTCGCCTGCTCCGGCGTCCGCACGCCGAAGCCGACCGCAACCGGCAGCGCAGTCGCCGCCTTCAGCCGCGCCACGGCGTCCTCGATAGAGCCCAGCGCCGCCTGCTGCTTGCCCGTGATGCCTGCGACCGAGACGTAATAGAGAAAGCCCGAGGTATCCTTGAGGATCACCGGCAGCCGCGCCTCGTCGGACGTCGGCGTCGCCAGCCGGATCAGCGAAACGCCGCTCGCGCGCAGCGCCGGGCCAAGCTCCGGGTCTTCCTCGGGCGGAAGATCGACGCAGATTACGCCATCGACGCCCGCTTTGGCGCATTCGGCGGCGAACCACTCCGGCCCGCGCGTACACATCGGGTTGGCATAGCCCATCAGCACCAGCGGGGTGTCCGGGTGGCGCGTGCGGAAATCGGCAGCGATGCGGAAAATATCCGCCGTCCGCGTCCCCGCGCCGAGCGAGCGCAGATTCGCCGCCTGGATCGCCGGGCCATCGGCCATCGGATCGGTGAACGGCATGCCGAGCTCGATTACGTCGGCACCGCCTTCGACAAGGGCGTCGAGGACCGCAGGGGTGGGGCCATCGCCCGCAGTGACGAAGGCGACGAGCGCGGGGCCGCGCGCGAAGGCGGCAGTGAAGCGGGTCATCGTCACTAAGCCCTCTCCCCTTCAGGGGAGAGGGTTGGGAGAGGGGGCCGCATTTCCGCAATCACATTTGTCAAATGCATCAAGACACCTTCGATATTTTGCATGACGTCCAAATTCGTATAGCGCACTACCCGGTATCCCCGCTGCTCCAAATAACGCGTTCTGATCCGGTCACGATCATCATCCACATCGTGTGTGTTCCCATCAATCTCGATAACCAGCTTCGGCTTGTTGGAGGCAAAATCGGCAATGTATTCTCCGATCACCTTTTCACGGTAGAACTTCGTCGCCACAAACCGCTTCGCGCGCAGTTGCAGCCAAATCCGCATCGCAGGCTCTGACATTTGCTTGCGATTAGCATTGGCATATTTTGTAAGACGTGGGTCGCGAATGGCTCAGAGTCCCCCTCTCCCAACCCTCTCCCCTGAAGGGGAGAGGGCTATTAAATCTCCGCCCCCAGCGCCTCGGCGACAGTGAAAATATCCTTGTCCCCGCGCCCGCACAGGTTGGCCAGGATGATCTGATCCTTGCCCATCGTCGGCGCAATCTTCTTCACCGCCGCAATCGCGTGGGCAGGCTCAAGCGCCGGGATGATCCCCTCGGTGCGGCAGAGCAGCTGGAAGGCGTCGAGAGCTTCCACGTCGGTGACCGAAGTATAATCCACCCGGCCGATCTCTTTCAGCCACGAATGCTCCGGACCGATGCCGGGATAATCGAGCCCGGCGCTGATCGAATGGGCCTCGGTGATCTGGCCGTCCTCGTCCTGCAACAGATAGGTCTTGTTGCCGTGGAGGATCCCGGGGCGCCCGCCCGCCAGGCTCGCCGCATGTTCCTTGTCCAGCCCATGCCCCGCCGCCTCGACGCCGAGCATCTTCACCGAAGCATCGTCGAGGAAGGGATGAAACAGGCCGATGGCATTGCTGCCGCCGCCGATCGCTGCAACCAGCAGATCGGGCAGTCGTCCGGTGCGCTTCAGCATCTGCTCGCGCGCTTCCTTGCCGATCACGCTCTGGAAATCGCGCACCAGTTCGGGATAGGGATGCGGGCCAGCGGCGGTGCCGATGATGTAGAAGGTGTCATGCACATTGGCGACCCAGTCGCGCAGCGCCTCGTTCATCGCGTCTTTCAGCGTGTTCGCGCCGCTAGTTACCGGGATAACTTCCGCGCCAAGCAGCTTCATGCGGAACACGTTGGGCGCCTGCCGCTCGACATCCTTGGCGCCCATGTAGATCACGCAAGGCAGGCCAAAGCGCGCGGCGACGGTTGCGGTGGCGACGCCGTGCTGGCCGGCGCCGGTCTCGGCGATGATCCGGGTCTTGCCCATGCGGATCGCCAGCAGGATTTGCCCGACGCAATTGTTGATCTTGTGCGCGCCGGTGTGATTGAGCTCGTCGCGCTTGAACCAGACCTGCGCTCCCTTCCCGGGCAGGGCAGACTTGGCAAGCTCCTCGGTGAGGCGCGGCGCGAAATAGAGCGGGCTGGGGCGGCCGACATAGTGCTCGAGCAGGTCGTCGAATTCGGCCTGGAACGCCGGATCGCGCTTGGCGCGGCGGTATTCCGCTTCCAGTTCGAGCACCAATGGCATCAGCGTTTCGGCGACATAGCGCCCGCCGAACTGGCCGAAATGGCCGCGCGAGTCTGGCTGCTGGCGCAGGCTATTCGCCTGCGCGGGGGGCTGATTGCGGAAGGAGTTGGGCTGGTCTGTCATGGTCGCCGGGCCGCTTTGCAGAAGGCAGCGATTTTGTCCACGTCCTTGACGCCCGGGGCGCTCTCGACGCCGGAGGATGTATCGACCAGCGGCGCGCCGGTCAGGCGGATCGCTTCGGCGACGTTGTCCGGGGTGAGGCCTCCGGCGAGGCCCCAGGCGATTGGCCCTTTCCAATTGGCGACGAGGCTCCAGTCGAAGCTCAGCCCCATACCGCCCGGCAGCGCCGAGCCCTTTGGCGTCTTGGCGTCGAACAGGATCAGGTCGGCGGCCCCGGCATAGGCAACGGCGCGTTCGACATCGCGGCTCGTAGTGATCGTCAGCGCCTTCCACACTGGCAGACCGAACTGCACCTTGAGCTGCGCGGCGCGTGCGGGACTTTCCTCGCCGTGGAGCTGGAGCACATCGAGCTTTGCGGCGGTGACAGCTTCGGCAATCGCGGCATCACTGGCATCGACGAACACGCCGACGCGAGCGATGTGGCCCTGGGCGCGGGCGGCCAGTGCGGCCGCATCGGTCAGCGACAGATAGCGCGGGCTCGGCGGGAAGAAGTTGAAGCCCACGTAATCGGCGCGCGCCTTTATCGCGGCATCGAGCGCTTGCGGGGTCGTAATGCCGCAGATTTTGGTAGCCGGTCTTGTCATTGCCAGTTCGATCTGAAATTCATGTTTAGCCTAATGGCATGGAATTGAGGAGCAAAGCACCATGAGTTTGTTTCGCGCGATCTTAGCGAGTGGCTGTCTCGCAATCCTAAGCGCTTGCGGCGTTCAGGAGTCAGTCGATGATGCCAAGGCCATGGTCAGCGTATTCCATGCGGATCTGGACGCCGAGCGCTACGGGGACATATGGAAGGAAACTGCTCCGCAAATGCGGAAAGTGACCAAGGAAGTGGATTTTGAAAAATTGCTTGCAGCAATTCACCGCAAGCTCGGTAAGGTTTTGGCTGCCGAGCAGGCAGGATGGAGAACAAATGCCACGACACAGGGCACCTTCATCATGCTTGAAATGAATTCAAAGTTTGAGAAAGGCCAAGCCCAGGAGAGTTTCACATATCTGCGCAACGGCAAAGACCTTCAGCTTGCCGGGTATAACATCAACTCTCCTGCATTGATCATCAATTAAGGTGCCAGTTCGAACAGCACCGTCACATTCGCATTCATCGAAACCTCGCCCGCCGCAACCGGTGTCGGCGCACCAGCCCCGTCGGCCATCATCGCGCGGGCGTACATCACCGGCGGCTGCGGCACATAGCCGCCGCTCTCGCTGATCGACAGGATGCGCACGACCTTGAGCCCGGCGGCGCGGGCATAGAGGCCCGCCCGCTCCCGCGCCTTCTTCATTGCCTCCACCCGCGCCTCATCGAGCGCGCCGTCGGGCTCGTCCATCTGGAAGCTGGGGCCATTGACCTGATTGGCGCCAGCAGAAACCAGCGTGTCGATGGTCTTGCCAAAGTCGGCGAGATTGCGCTGCTTGACAGTCACCTGATTGCTCACCTGATAGCCGATGATGCGCGGCACCTGCTGTTCGAGCGGGCTGGCGGGCTGGCGGCTCATATCGGCATAGACCGGATTGAGGCTGAGATTGCTGGTCTGCACATCCTTGTCGGCGATCCCCGCGCGCTTAAGCGCGGCGATCACCCGGCTCATGTCGCTCGCATTGGCGGCGAGCGCCTCGCCCGCACTCTTGCCCGAACTGGTGACCCCGGCAGTGAAAACCGCAAGATCGGGCCTGTGCGCCGAGCGGCCTTCGGCAGCGACGGTCAGCACCGCATTGCCGGAGGCGACCACCGGGGCGGGGGAGAGGGTTTGGGCGTCAGACATCGCGGGAACCCCGGCAAGAGCGAGCACAAGTGCGGGCAGAAAGCGCATGAAGAGCATTCCTTTTTTCATTCATTCGCAGGCTTTTCATACATTCGCAGGCGCAAATGCCAGCCGCTGCCTTGCCGCGCGGTGAACGGCGGCTTGGCAAGCAGGGTTAATAATTTCTACAGGATAAGCACCTATCCCGCCAGCCAGGAACAAGCAGCAGGGATAGGGTCATGAATATTTTTGCAGGACTCGGGTTTGTCGCCGTCGCAGGGGCAGCAGTCTATTTCTTCGCCAGTCCGCGCCCGGCGGATGAATTCGCGATGCCGGTGAGCACCGCCTATGCCAAGCTGAGCACGGCAAAGCTGGTGCCCTCTTCGCGTGACGGCGTCTATTATGCGCTGGATACCAAGGTCTTCGGCAATGGCACCGACAAGGTCACCTGGGAAGCCAGCGGCAGTATGGCCTATCACAAATGCAGCATGGCGCTGGCTCCGGCAGGCGGCAAGGCCGACCAGACCCATGTGACCGTAACCTGCGAAGGCGGCGGGGCCGGTGACGGGGCAGCCGCCGGCATGGTTCACAACATGATCCGCGCCCGGGTCCTCGAAATGGTCGATGCGACGCTGACCGACCGAGCGTTCGATTCGACCCGCGTTGGTGCCACCGCATCGCGCTGGCCGGGCGATGGCGTCGATGGCAGCCTGATGCATGCGCAAAGCGAAGCGCTCAAGATGAGCGCCGAGATGGGCAAGATGCAGCGCGAATCAGCCAAGCACGCCAATGATCCGCTGGTGGGCGACGAGGGCAAAAGCAGCTCTTACTAAAGCGTCGCCTCGATCGCCCGCGCCGCT
The DNA here is from genome assembly GCA_023266625.1 of Novosphingobium sp. Classification (GTDB taxonomy): domain Bacteria; phylum Pseudomonadota; class Alphaproteobacteria; order Sphingomonadales; family Sphingomonadaceae; genus Novosphingobium. The sequence continues at coordinate 13,884 of JAHFPT010000100.1, forward strand.
GCTGCCGGATCGTCGGCGCGGCTGATCGGGCGACCGATCACCAGCACGCTGGCCCCGGCATCGCGCGCCTCGCGCGGGGTGACGGTGCGTTTTTGGTCGCCAAGGGCCGAATGCGCCTTGCCATTGGCAGGCCGCAGCCCGGGGACGACGAAGTAGCCGTCTTTCCATTGCTTGTGGACCGCAGCAACCTCGTGGCCAGAGCAGACGATACCGTCGAGCCGGGCTTCCTGGGCAAGTTCGGCCAGTCGCAGCGCCAGATCGTGCGGATTGCCGGCAATGCCGGTGCGCGCCAGATCGTTCTCGTCGAGGCTGGTCAGCACGGTGACCGCCACCACTTTGCAATGCTCGCCCGCCGCCGCCTTGGCGTCTTCCATCATCGCCCGGCCGCCGGCAGCATGGACGGTGACGATGGCGGGCTCAAGCACATGGATTGCCTGCATCGCGGCGGCGACTGTGTTGGGAATGTCATGCAGCTTCAGATCGAGGAAGATCGGCAGACCGAGCTTGTGGATCTCGTGGACGCCGTGATGGCCGTGGGCGCAGAAGAATTCGAGGCCGAGCTTGAGCCCGCCGATATGGCCCTTGACCTTGCGGGCGAGCGCTTCGGCGGCGTCGAGGCGGGGCAGGTCGAGGGCAAGGTAGATGGGATTGGACATATCAGGTAGCGGGGCTTTCAGGCGAATTTGCGGAATTTGCGGCCTCTAGCTGGGTTGCAGTGGCAATGGGCGGCGGCGGGGCGGCACTGGCGCGCACAGAGTTTTCCAGTGCATTGATCCGCCGTTTCAGCCGCCAGCGCCCGGCCTTTGCCAGCAGCCACATCGGCAACAACCCCAGCAGGAAGGCAGCGAAAACCAGGGCTGGCAGCTTGGTCTCAAGGATCAGCCCTTCCCAGATTTTGACTTCGACCGGGTTCCAGTTGTTGAACGAAAACAGACCCAGCGCGACGACAACCAGGACCCAGACAATTGTGCGGATGATCTGCATCGAAAGCCTCCTGTTCTCGCCGTTGTTGCTGGCAGCGATGCTAGGCGGGATTGGCGGCGAAGGGAAGGGTGCGTCGTCCCCGGCTTGACCGGGGACCGCTGGCCTCCAGGTCCTGCTTGGCGGCCAGCGATCCCCGCTTGCGCGGGGAAGACGACTTACTCCCCAAACACGCGCTCGAAGATCCGGTCGACGGCCTTGAAGTGGTAATCGAGGTTGAACTTGTCTTCGAGCTCGGCGGATGAGAGCGCCGCGCTGACTTCCGGGTCGGCTTTCAGCAGTTCGAGCAGCGACAGCGCCCCGTCGCTTTCCCAGACTTTCATCGCATTGCGCTGCACCAGCCGGTAGGAATCATCGCGGCTGAGCCCGGCTTGCGTCAGCGCCAGCAGCACCCGCTGCGAATGGACGAGGCCGCCCATGCGGTCGAGGTTGCGTCGCATGCGCTCGGGATAGACCAGCAGCTTGTCGATCACGCCGGTCAGCCGGGCCAGCGCGAAGTCCAGCGTGATCGTCGCATCGGGGCCGATGAAGCGCTCGACCGAGGAGTGGGAAATGTCGCGCTCATGCCACAGCGCGACATTCTCCAGCGCGGGCACCACCGCCGATCGGACGACGCGGGCCAGGCCAGTGAGGTTTTCGGTCAGCACCGGGTTGCGCTTGTGCGGCATCGCCGAGGAGCCCTTCTGGCCGGGCGAGAAATATTCCTCGGCCTCGAGCACTTCGGTGCGCTGCAGATGGCGCACTTCGGTGGCCAGCCGCTCGATCGAGCTGGCGATGACGCCGAGCGTGGCGAAATACATGGCATGGCGGTCGCGCGGGATCACCTGGGTGGAGACGGGTTCGATCTCCAGCCCCAGTTTTGCGGCGACATACTCTTCCACCGCCGGATCGATATTGGCGAGAGTGCCAACCGCGCCCGAAATGGCGCAAGTGGCGATCTCGGCGCGGGCGGCGATCAGCCGCGCCCTGGCACGGCTGAACTCGGCATAGGCTTCGGCAAGCTTGATCCCGAAGGTGGTCGGCTCGGCATGGATGCCGTGACTGCGGCCGATGGTCGGGGTGTACTTGTGCTCCTCCGCCCGGCGTTTCAGCGCGGCGAGCAGCGCGTCGAGGTCGGCCAGCAGGATGTCCGAAGCCCGCGCCAGCTGCACCGACAGCGTGGTGTCGAGCACGTCCGAACTGGTCATCCCCTGATGCATGAACCGCGCTTCAGGGCCGACAGCGCCCGCGACCCAATCGAGGAAGGCAATGACATCGTGCTTGGTCACCGCCTCGATCGCATCGATAGCGGCGACGTCGATCTTGGGATCGGTCGCCCACCAGTCCCACAGCGCCTTGCCCGCGCTTTTCGGAACGACACCAAGTTCGCCCATCTTGTCGGTGGCATGCGCTTCGATCTCGAACCAGATGCGATAGCGCGCTTCGGCCTCCCAGATGGCCATCATCGCGGGGCGGGCGTAGCGGGGGACCATGTTCGACTCCGGTTGCTCTTATGCTGGAGCGGCTAGGGGGAGGGGGCGACGATGGCAAGGGGCGGCGATATGGGCCCTGGCGTCCTGCAGTTCGGATTCGTAGAGTTCCATCGCTTGGCTCCCCGTCTCAGCGCCAGCGTCAGCCGCGCCAGGCGAAGGCCAGGCTGGTCTCGCCCGCCGCCCGACTTTGCGCATCGAACCGTCGCTCGATTATCGTGCCTGCGCCACGCCGGTCCACTGCTACCACCGTGCTGCACCGCGTGCCATAGACTGGGTTGCGGATGAACACCGGGGTCTCGGGAGCTTCCTGCGGCACGTCGGAGGGGGTGCTGGTGTGGAGGCCGATGCCGGAAAGCGTGTCGTTCGCCAATGCGGCGAAGAGGGGAGCGAAGTCTTGCCCGTCCGCAGTCAGCCAGTCGAGCAACGCGGCCTTTAATTGCAAGGTCTTGGGCCAGGGCTCGTCGAGCGCGCCGTTGGACAGGCCGTAGATACCGTGGGGCAGGCTGGTGCGCACTTCCTCCGGGCGGTTGGAGAGGAAATGTGCCTCGCTGCTATCCGCGAGGATCAGGTTGAAGGGGTTGAAATCATTGAGCGCGGCGGTTGCCGGATCGGCATAGCGCCCGCTGGCGGTGAGCAAGTCAGTGACCAGCGCTCCGCGCGAGGCCTTGTCCGGGTCCGGGTCGCCGAAGCCGCGGCGATTGGTGACCAGGGCGAAGCGGCCCGTTTCGGATACGCCCAGCCAGGTCCCGCCCGATTTCAGATCCTGACCCGCGAGCATTCCGTTTTGCCAACGTGCGAGCGGGGCGGCGGGCCGGGCGTGGTATTCGTCGCGGTTGCCGATGGCGATCAGGGGCCAGTCCGGGTGCGCGGCCCAGGCGATGGCGGCTACGCACATGGCATTCCTCCCCGGCACGGGGAGGGGGACCAGCGCAGCTGGTGGAGGGGCACCCTCGGCATAGCGCCTCCTCTCAGCCTCAAGAAAACCTGCCTGTGCCCCTCCACCATCCTGAGGATGGTCCCCCTCCACGTGCCGGGGAGAATATTGCCTCCCGGTCTCAAATCAGCCCCTTCGCCTTGAAGCTCACATGCCCCTCGCGCCCGATAATCACATGATCGTGCACGACAATCCCCAGCAACCGGCCCGCCTCGGCGATCCGGTTGGTGATCTGGATATCCGCCTTGCTTGGCTGGGCTGCGCCGCTGGGGTGGTTGTGGACCAGGATCAGCGCGGTGGCGCCGAGGTCGAGCGCCTTGCGGATCACCTCGCGCGGGTGGATCACTGCCTCGTCGATCGAGCCGTCGCTGACGTGCCAGTCGTGCACCAGCATGTTCTGGTGATTGAGATAAAGCACCCGCACCCGCTCGACCGTCAGATGCGCCATATCGATGGTGAGATAATCGATCAGCGCCTGCCAGCTGGCCAGCACAGGTGCCTCGCGCACAGTCTCGCGCGCCATGCGGCGGGCGGCCACCGCGACGATCTTGAGTGCGGCCGC
>JAHFPT010000101.1 GCA_023266625.1 Novosphingobium sp.
CGCAGCCAGCTGCTTGCCAACAAAATCGACAGGCTCGACGCCGTGTTCTGGACGCACGACCACGCCGATCATTGCCACGGCATCGATGACCTGCGCGTGTTCCGCTATGGCCGAGGCGGACCACTGCCGGGCTATGGCTCGGATGAAACCGTGCGCAGATTGAGGCAGCGGTTTGACTATGTTTTTGCCGGACAGTTCGGCTATCCGACGATTGTCTCGCTCGAAACGCTCGAACGACTGCGCGTTTGTGCGGGCTTTGGTGTAGCGAGCTGCGAAATGCCGCACGGCCATACAATCAGCACCGGTTTCCGCTTCGAATGTGACGGTAAATCCATCGTTTACGCGACAGACTTCAGCGCGATTACCCGCGAAATGGTCGAGCTGTTCGACGGCTGCGACATCCTCGTCACCGATTGCCTGCGCCGCGAGCCGCATCCGACCCATGCCCATCTCGCGCTGGCATTGGAGCTGGCGGAAGCCGTGCGGGCTGGACAGACCGTCTTGACACATCTCGACAAGAGCCTCGATTATGCCACGCTGTCGCGCGAAGTGCCGCCGCATGTGCTGGTCGGCTTTGACGGGATGGAGTTGGCGGCATGATGCTGGGCACAATCGCGGTTTCTCTGGTCGCGATGTCAGGCTGGCTGCTGCTCAATTACCGCGCGCTGCAATCGCACGGGCTATCGTTCGAGCAGAAGGCGGCAATGGCGGTTGGCTGGGCCGTGATCATCCTGGGCCTGGCGTTTGTGCTGACGAGGATGGGCTATTGAACGCCGGTTCCCCCCGCAGGGCAGCCCCGCAGGCCGTTCTTACATTTAACATAATATATATTATCAATCTAATATGATCCAGCCACTCGCCAAGCCACTCGACCACCTCCTCCAGATCATGGCCCGCTTGCGCGACCCCGCTTCGGGCTGCGAATGGGACCGTGCGCAGAACTTCACCTCGATCGCACCCTATACGATCGAAGAAGCCTATGAGGTCGCCGATGCGATCGCGCGCGGCGACATGGCGGATTTGCGCGATGAGCTGGGCGATCTGTTGCTGCAAGTCGTATTCCACGCGCGCATGGCTGAAGAAGCCGGTGACTTCACCTTCGCCGATGTCGCAGCGGCGATCTGTGCCAAGCTGGAAGCGCGCCATCCGCATATTTTTGGCGACGCAGCCGATACCGGCGCCGAAACTGACGAACGCCAGAGCGAGCGTTGGGAGAAGCTCAAGGCTGACGAGCGCGAGGCTGCGGGTGCGACAAGCGCGCTCGATGGCATTGCCCAGGCGCTGCCCGCGCTGATGCGCGCCGAGAAACTACAGAAGCGCGCAGCCCGGCAGGGTTTCGATTGGCCGGACACGGCAGGACCGGCGGACAAGCTGCGCGAAGAAATGGCCGAACTGGCCGAAGCCGATGCCGCGCACCAGGTCGAGGAAGCCGGAGATTTACTGTTCGCTGCGGTCAATCTGGTGCGCGCCTATGGCATTGCGCCCGAAGATGCGCTGCGCGCCGCCAATGCCAAGTTCGAGCGCCGCTTCCGCGCCATGGAAGGTTTGGCCAAGGCCGAAAGCCGCGACTTTGCCGCGCTGACTCTCGATGAGCAGGAAGCGCTGTGGCAGGCAGTCAAATGCTTAGAGCATCGTGCGAAAAAGTGGGAACCGGTTTTTCGCAAATAACGATGCGACAACAAATACCTAGAGCGGGTTGCGTGATTCAGATATCACGCAACCCGCTCTAGAGGCGGCTAAACCGGCCTAGATCGCGCGGGGTCAGCAGCACTTTGACCCGCCGCTGCGGGCCCTCCTCCCCGCCCCCTTCGACTGGGCCCGCATCCTCGTCTGCCACCACTTCACCGTGCGCATGCAGCCAGGCGATCTGCCGTCCCGCACCGGCCGGTAGCACGAAGTGATGCAACCGCGCATTCACTGTCAGGAGTCGACCGATCACTTCCAACAACTGGTCGCAGCCTTGGCCCGTAAGTGCTGAGATAGGAATGATAATCTCGTCGCCGCGCGAGGCCCTGGTGCACTCCAGTTCACCCGCCCTCCCGGCATCGAGCAAATCCCATTTGTTCCAGACTTCGATGATCGGGATGCTGGGTTCGCCGCCTCCTTCCCCGATCAGCTCAAGTTCCTCGAGAATGGCTAGAACCTGAGCCTTTTGCGCATCCGAATCGGGATTGGCGATGTCGCGCACATGCAGGATGACATCGGCCGAGGTCACTTCCTCCAGCGTCGCGCGGAAAGCGGCCACCAACTGGGTCGGCAGATCGGAGATGAAACCGACCGTGTCGGAGAGGATCGCCTTGTCGACACCGGGCAGGCGCACTGCCCGCATGGTTGGATCGAGCGTGGCGAAGAGCATATCTTCCGCCATGACGTCGGCGCCGGTCAAGTGATTGAACAGAGTTGATTTCCCGGCGTTGGTGTAGCCCACCAGGGCGATCACCGGCCAGGGTGCCTTGCCGCGCCTTTCGCGGTGAAGCCCGCGGGTGCGTTTAACCTGTTCGAGCTCGCGGCGCAGCCTGGCCATGCGGTCGCGGATCAACCGGCGGTCGGCCTCGATCTGGGTTTCGCCCGGCCCGCCGAGGAAACCGAAGCCGCCGCGCTGGCGCTCGAGATGCGTCCAGCTGCGCACCAGCCGCCCTGCTTGGTAATCGAGATGGGCCAGTTCGACCTGGAGCCGCCCTTCTGCCGTCGCCGCGCGTTCGCCGAATATTTCGAGGATCAGCCCGGTGCGGTCGATCACCTTGCGCTTGAGCTTCTCCTCGAGATTGCGCTGCTGGATCGCCGTCAGCGCACCGTCGACAATCACCAGTTCAGCCTGGTTCTGCTCGCAGGCGGCGGCGATATTGCGCACCTGGCCCTCGCCAAACAGCGTCGCTGCCCGGGGCGTGCGCACCGGCACCAGTGTCGCCTCGGTGACCTCCAGGCCAATCGCCAGCGCCAACCCGCGCGCTTCTTCCAGCCGAGCCTCGGCGTCACCACTCCCGCCCCTGCCCCGCAGCTGTGGGCAAATGACCAGAGCCCGTGCACCGCGGGTTACTTCACCGGCAAGATCGTCGGTGACGGTCAGTCGGCCTCTTCCGGCTCGCCGTCCCAGTCGCCGGTGAGATCGACCGGTGTCAGTGGCTGGATCGTCGAAACGGCATGCTTGTAGGCGAGCTGCACATAGCCATCGCGCTCAAGCATCATGCAGAACAGATCATATGCAGCAACCCGGCCCTGCAGCATGACGCCATTGACCAGGAACATCGTCACCTGCACCCCCTCCCTGCGGATCGAGGCGAGGAAAACATCCTGCAGCAGGCGCATTTTCTTGCTGCCTTCACCGCTCGAATTGAACTGACGCGAATCGATTGGCATGCTTGGCATGATCGTCGAGACCGCATGTTTATAGACCAGCTGCGATTGCCCGTCGCGGCGCAACAGGATCGAGAAATTGTCGAACCAGGTGACAATGCCCTGCAGCTTGACGCCCTTGACCAGGAACATCGTCACCGGGGTCTTGTTCTTGCGCAGCAGGTTGAGGAATTGATCCTGGAGGCTCTGGCCCCTGCCGGACGATTCGGGGCCGGAGGATTCGATCACTTCGGCAATTTCGGGTTCGGCCACTTCAGGCGGCGCGGGGCGGGCACGCGCGGAAAGAGTGCGTTCGGTCATAGTCGGCTCCTTTTTTTTGGCGGCCGCTGATGCGGTCCGCAATCTGGCCGGGTCATGGCTGACTCGACCGGTAGGGGGTCCATACTTACCGGCAGATGACTGACAGGTAAATGTGAAACATCGATGACGGTGCTTATTCGTCCTCCTCCTCATCGCGGCGCTCGCCCATGCCCAGCAGCTTGAGCTTGCGGTGCAGCGCCGAGCGCTCCATGCCGATGAAGCCTGCTGTCTTGGAAATATTGCCGGAAAAGCGCCGGATCTGGACCTTGAGATATTCACGCTCGAAGCTTTCGCGTGCTTCGCGCAGCGGTACCGCCATCAGTACCGACAGCCGCGAATCGCTTTGCAAACGCTCGCTGAGAATTTCCGGCGGCAACATGTCGGCCTCGATTTGTCCCAGCCGGTCGCGCGGTGCCAGGATGATGGTCCGCTCGATGACATTGCGCAATTGGCGGACATTGCCCGGCCAGTCATAAGCCTGCAGCGCTGCCATCGCCTCGAAGCCCACCTCAGGCGGCGGAATGCCCTGCTCGCGCGCATAGCGGGCGAAGAAATGGCCCGCCAGCGCTGGAATATCCTCGCGCCGATCGGCAAGCGAAGGCACCCCAATCGGTACGACATTGAGCCGGTAAAACAGATCCTCGCGGAATCGCCCTGCGGCGATCTCCTCCTCAAGATTACGCGAGGTCGAGGAAACGACGCGAACATCGACGCGAATCTGCCGGTGGCCGCCGACCCTGACGAACGCCTGATCGGTCAACACCCGCAGGATGCGCGCCTGGGTCGAGGCAGGCATGTCGGCGACCTCGTCGAGATAGAGCGTGCCGCCATCGGCCGTCTCAAGCAGGCCGGGCCGCACGAGATTGCCATCTGCTTCCAGGCCGAACAGCTCCGCTTCAAACCGCTCGGGCGTGATCCTGGCCGAATTGACGCTGACGAAGGCGTTATCAGCCCGGTTGCTCCAGCTGTGCAGCAGCCGCGCGGCGACTTCCTTGCCAGCTCCGGCCGGGCCTGAAATCAGCAGGCGGCTGCCGGTATTGGCGACGCGTTTCAGGGTTGCGCGCACCTGATTGATCACCGGGCTGTTGCCGGTGAATTCATCTGCGGTGGCGAAGCCCTGGCGCAGCTGTGCATTCTCCCGGCGCAGGCGTTCGGTCTCGGTGGCGCGGCTGACGAGATGCAGCAGCTTTTCGGCCTCGAACGGCTTTTCGATGAAATCGACTGCGCCACGGCCGATCGCCGCCACCGCCGTATCGATGTTGCCGTGGCCGGAGAACACGATCACCGGTAAATCCGGCTCGCGCGATTTTATCGCATCGAGAACCTCAAGACCGTCCATCGGGCTGCCGTGCAGCCAGACGTCAAGCAGGACCAGCGACGGGCGCTGCGCATCGACCGCCTCCAGCGCTGCCTGGCTATCGCCGGCAGTGCGGCAATCATAGCCTTCATCGCTCAGCACACCGGCGACCAGGTCGCGGATGTCGCGTTCGTCATCAACTATCAGAATGTCGAGCGCCATTGAGCCTCCATGGAAAATACACAAATTTGTTGTCGCATCGCTGTTTGCGAAAAACCGGTTCCCACTTTTTCGCACGATGCTCTTGTCATTCCGCAGCTTCCGCCCCGCGCTTGCCTGCCAGCGGATCGCAGGCGAAGCGCATGGTAACACTGGCACCGCCACTCCCGGTCGTAGCGAAAGTCATTTCGCCGCCATGTTCTTCGACAATCTTGTTGACGATGGCGAGGCCAAGGCCGGTCCCTTTTTCGCGGGTGGTGACATAGGGCTCGACAATCCGTTCGCGGTCCTGTGGCAGGCCGATGCCGTTGTCGCTGATTGTCACCAAAATGGTATCGCCGTCTCGTCCCATGGCGACGGCGATCTCGCCAGAAAAGCCGGAACCTGCGACTTTCGCACGTGCATCAATCGCTTCGACGGCATTCTTGAGGACATTGGTCATTGCCTGGCCAAATTGGTGGCGGTCGCAGGCCACGGCCGGAACCTCGCCCTTCGCGGTGAAGGTGAAGGCAATGTCCGGGCGCGCGACTTCCTGGAGGAACATCGCCTGCCGCGCGAGATCGACCGGGTCTTCGCTGCGAAATGCGGGTTTGGGCAGCCTGGCAAAGGACGAGAATTCATCGACCATTTTGCGCAATTCGCCGACCTGGCGAATGATCGTGCTGGTCAGTTCCTCGAACAATTCGGGCTTGTCGGAAATCTGCTGACGATAGCGGCGGCTGAGCCGCTCGGCGGCGAGCTGGATCGGGGTGAGCGGGTTCTTGATCTCATGGGCGATGCGGCGCGCAACGTCCGACCAGGCGGCCTGGCGCTGGTCGAGCAGCTGGCGGGTGATGTCTTCAAAGGTAATGACATTGCCAGCGCCGCTGTGGCCCACTTTCACAGCCAAAGTCAGAAGTTCCCCGCCCTTGGCATATTGAACAATACCGCTGGTCAGCCTGGTTTCGGCCAGAGCGGCGATCTGCGGCGCGACATCGCCAAGCTTGATGCCGAGTGGCCCTGGCCCAGGACGGTCGAACAGCAAACGCTGCGCCGAGCTGTTCATCAGCAGGATCTGGCCGTCGCGGTTGGTCGAGACGATGCCTGCGGTTACCGATTCGATCACCGCCTCGATCAGCGCCCTGCGGTCATGCAGTTGCTGGTTTGCACTGACCAACGCCTGGGTCTGCTTTTCGAGCTGTGCGGTCATGCGATTGAAGGCACGGTTGAGCAGGCCGATCTCGTCGGCCCCGGTGCGGCCCTCGACCCTAAGCGCGAAATTGCCGCTGCCAACCCGCCGCGCGGCATCGACCAGCTCGTAAAGCGGCTTTACCTGCCGGTCGGCAAAACGCAGCGCCAGCCAGACGAAAAAGCCGACCAGCGCCAGCGACAGCACAAACAGGGCAACGTTGAAGCGCAATTGCAGCACGCGCGCGCGCTGGGTCAGAACCTCATAGGCACTGACGATATTTTGCGCCCGCTGGCCCTGGCTGAGAGTCAGCAGATCGGAGACCCGGGCGGTATAGAGATAGACGCCAGAACGCCGGTCGATCGGGGTTACCGCCTCGATCTTGTTGGCACTGGCGTTAATCACGATCGCTTCGCCGTCGTCGACGCGGCGCATCGCTTCGGGGGTGATCCGATGGCGGCTGGTGTTGCTTTCAGGATCGACGATGGCCGCAGTGCGTAGCTGGCCGTCCTCACCCTTCTGGACAATCGCCGATTCATCGAGCCTCCGGTAGACTACCTGATTTGAATAGAATTCGGCGAATGAGGGGCTGGCGATCGATTCCGCGCTGAGAAATCCGCGCAAGTCGCTGGCCATTTGAATGGTTTCATTGCTGACGTCGCGCTGGGTCTGTTCGTAGTAGCCGCGCGCCAGCTTGTTGGCGTTTTCCAGCAGCCCGCGCGAATTGTCGGAAAACCAGAATTCGACCCCCGACTGGAACAGCCAGGACGCCAGGATCACGACCAGCAGTGTCGGAATTGCAGAGACCATCGAAAACAGGAACACCAGGCGCACATGCATCCGGCCCGGCCCGCCGAAACTTTCGGCCGCATGGCGCAGCGCCAGTAGCCTGCCTATCAGGACCAGGATCGTCATGGCAGGCACCAGTGTGCCGACCAGCAAGGAAGCCGTCAGATTATACGAAAGCAGCTGGCCGCCTACCGGCTGCCATAGCAGCGTTCTCACGGTCACCGCTGTCATGATGAGGAATGTGACAATTGCGACCACTAGGATGATCGCGAAAAAGTTGGCGCGCCGCGCTGCCACTTGCACGCGCCGCCACCAGCGCGGCCAGCGCCGCTTGCGCGGTGAGGTTTCAGCCAACATAGTTGCTACATTACAACAGTCCTGTTGCCCATCTGCAAGGAAAATCGCCAGAAGCGCCTCAGGAGCGATGCGCGAAACCTTCCGGATCGATCGTCAATTCACCCAGCCGCTTGCGCAACGTATTGCGGTTGATGCCGAGCAATTGCGCCGCGCGCAATTGATTGCCTCCAGTTTCCTTGAGCACTGCTGCGAACAGCGGCCGCTCGAATGCCGCCAGCGCACTGTCATAAATTGCGCCCGGAAGCGGACGGTTTTCGCCCAGCCAGCCAGCGACAGCCGCATCGAGATCTGCAATCCCCTCGGCTTCCGGCGTTCGGATTTGCTCCAGCAGCGGTTGGATAGACGCAGGATCGATCTGTTCTTCACGCGCCAGCAAAGCCAGGCGGAAGATGAAGTTCTTGAGTTCGCGGACATTGCCGCGCCATGGTTGGCGCGCCAACAACGCGGCGGCGGCGTCCGACAGGCGATGGCGTGGCAGCCCCTCGCTGGCGGCCAGCTGCAGAAAATGGCGGGCCAGTGCATCGATGTCGTCGGGCCGTTCGCGCAGCGATGGGAGATGGATCGGCACGACATTGATGCGGTAGTAGAGATCCTCTCGAAACTGGCCGGCGGCGATCATCGGCTCGAGATCGCGATTGGTCGCCGCAACAATGCGGGTATCGATCCGCACTTCCTCGCGCCCGCCGACCCGGCGTATGCTGCCCGATTGCAATGCGCGCAGCAGCCGGGTCTGTGCCTGCATCGGCATATCGCCAATCTCGTCGAGAAACAGCGTGCCGCCTTCGGCCTGCTCGAACTTGCCGATATGCCGGGCAACAGCCCCGGTAAACGCGCCCTTCTCGTGCCCGAACAGCTCGCTTTCGATCAGCTCAGCGGGGATGGCGGCGGTATTGACCGCCACAAATGGCCCCGTGCTGCGATGGCCGAGCTGGTGGATCGCCTCGGCGACCAGCTCCTTGCCGGTACCCGATTCGCCAAGGACCAGCACCGTCAGATCGTTGCGCAGCACCCGGGTGATCATCCGGTAGACCGCCTGCATCGGCGCGCTGCGGCCGACCAATGGCAGTGCCTGGCTGGCGGTGTCATCTTCCGCTTCGGCAGTCGCTGCAGCACCCGTACCGACCGCTTGGCGCACCGTGCGCGCCAGTTCGTCTATATCGAAAGGCTTGGGGAAATATTCGAAGGCACCGGTGCCGCTGGCGCGCACGGCGGTGTCGAGCGTGTTTTGCGCCGACAGGATGATGACCGGCATCGCGGGATGCTGCGTGCGGACCGCCTCAAGCGTGGCGATGCCATCGCCATCGGGCAGCATGACATCGCTGACCAGCGCGTCATAGCGCTGGCTCGCCAGCAGCCGATCGCGCTCGCCGATAGTGCCGCAGCGCGTCACCGCGAAGCCCTCGGCCTCGAGCGCGGCGGTGATGACGATAGCGATCGATTCGTCGTCCTCGACCAGCAGGATGCTCATGCCGCCCTCGCTCCCTTGTCGCTGCGCGCGCGATCCTCACCTGAGAGCGGCATGTGAATGCGGAAGTGTGTCCAGCCACCTGCCTCGTCGCGCTCATAGCTGATCCTGCCGTTCATCTCGCCGACCAGCTTGCGCACCAGCGCCAGCCCCAGCCCCTGCCCGGTCTTCTTGGTGGTGACGAAGGGATCGAAAATATGATCGCGCATCGCCGGTTCAACGCCCGGCCCATTGTCGCTGACCCTGAGCTCGATCGGCAGGCGCACCGGCGGGCCGCTGCCGGTGGAATGGAGCTGCAATCCGCTGGCAAAGCGGGTGCGCACGATGACCCGGGGCTTGCGAACACTCTCGCAAGCCTCGCGGGCATTGGCGAGCAGGTTGATCAGCACCTGCACCAGCGCATCGCCATTGCCGGTTACCGGCGGCAGCGAGGGATCGAACTCTTCCTCGAATCGCGCGCCTTTCCCGCCCGCCGCGCCAAGCACAGCAATCGCGCGGCGGATCGCCTCGTGCAGATTGGTCGGCTCGAGCACTGCCGTGGTACGGCGGCTCAGGGTCTGCATCTGGTCGATCAGCTTGGCTATGCGGTCGACTTCGTCGGCAATCAGCCGGGTCAGCGCCCGGTCCCCTTCCCCCAGCTTGCGGCCGAGTAACTGCGCCGCGCCGCGAATACCGGCCAGCGGGTTCTTGATTTCATGGGCGAGAATTTCGGGCGCGCGCAGCAAAGCGTCCTCGGCCCCGCCGGCATCCTCGCCCATCGCCTCGGTTGCGCTTGAATCATGCAGTGTCAGCACCTGCCAGCCCGGAGCGTCTACCACCGGTGCGGCCGTGACATCGAGCCGCCGGGTGCCCACGCCAATGACGATGACTTCGATCTGGCGGGCAGAAACGGGCGATTCGCTGTCGCCCAGCCGTTCGGCGAGGCGCGGCTCGTCGAAACGTAGCGTCTCGGACAGCGTCAGGCCCGCCAGCCGCCGCAGGCTCTGGCCGAAAAACTGTTCGGCGGCCGGATTGGCTGAGGCGATCTTCTGTCCCGGTGCCAGCAGCAGGATCGCCAGCGGCAGGCTGGCCAATTGCTGCTGGGCGTCGGGAACCAAACTCATGCCGCCTGACGCTGAGGTTGCGGCGCGGCGAGCAGGGGCATGTAGAATTCGCCGAGCGCGCGCACCACCGCTGCGGCATCGTCGATGAAATTCACCCGGTTGCGGAACTCGGCCGAGCCGGGCAGGCCCTTGGTGTACCAGCCGAGATGCTTGCGCGCCATCTTGACGCCGATATCCTTGCCATAATGCATGAGCATGGCGTCGTAATGTCCGAGGATAAGCTGGAATTGTGCCTCGAATGCGGGTTCTGCCAACTCCGTTCCATGCCGCAGCCAATGCATCGCCTGGCCGAGCAGCCAAGGCTTGCCATAAGCCCCGCGCCCGATCATCGCGCCGTCGGCACCGGACAGCTCCAGCGCCCGCGCCATATCGGCAAGCGTGCAGATGTCGCCATTGACGATCACCGGCAGCGACACCGCCTGCTTGACCTTGCGGACAAAGGCCCAATCAGCCTCACCCTTGTACATCTGGCAGCGGGTGCGGCCGTGCACGGTGATCATTTTTGCGCCGAGATCTTCGGCAATGCGGGCGAGTTCCGGGGCATTGAGCGAATGGTGATCCCAGCCCATCCGCATCTTGACCGTTACCGGCACATCGACCGCCTTGACTGTCGCTGCGATCAGCGCAGCGGCAAGCGGCAGATCGCGCATCAGCGCCGATCCCGCCTCGCCATTGACCACCTTCTTCACCGGGCAACCCATGTTGATATCGATGATCGCAGCGCCGCGGTCGGCGTTGAGCTTGGCCGCCTCGGCCATTTCGGCGGGTGAGCAGCCCGCCAGCTGCAACGACACCGGCTCTTCCACCGCATGCCATGCCGCTTTCTGCAGCGATTGGCTGGTTTCCCGGATCATCGCCGGAGAAGCAATCATCTCGGTGACATTGAGGCCCGAGCCGAAATGGCGCACCAGTTTGCGGAACGGCATATCGGTGACCCCGGTCATCGGGGCCAGGATTACCGGGCAATCCACGCTTACCGGACCGATCCGGATCGGGGGCAATACAGGCGGGGACGGGAGAGGATTCATTGGTGTGCCTAAAATTTGGGCAGCGCATAGTGGATTGCCGCAGCATCGGCAAGCGGTTACCGGCGCGGGACATGAACGCGCCCTCCCCCCCTCCCCTGACTGCCGCTGTCGTCGTTGCGGCGGGTCAAGGCCTGCGCGCCGGTCAGCCGCTGCCAAAGCAGTTCGCGCGCTGGCGAGGCAAGCCTGTGGTGCGCCACTCTGTCGAAGCGCTGGCGGCAGCAGGTATTGCGCCGATCATCGTGGCCATTCCCGAGGGCGCGGAAGAGATTGCCCTGGCTGCGCTGTCGGGCATTGCCGGAGTCCGACTGATCACCGGCGGCGCAACGCGGCAACAATCGGTGCGGCTGGGGCTTGAGGCGCTGGCAAGCGATCCACCCGAATTCGTCCTGATCCACGATGCTGCGCGCCCAACCCTCCCTTCGGCAGTGATTACCCGCCTGCTCGATGCCCTTGCCATTCAGCAAGCAGCCATCCCGGTACTGCCAGTGGTCGACAGTCTCGCGCACGATGAGGACGGCATGATGGCAGGCCCGGCAGACCGCAACGCCCTGCGCCGTGTCCAGACGCCGCAGGCGTTCCATTATGGCGCGATTCTCGCCGCACACCGGGCCTGGACAGGCGACCCGGTCGCCGGAGACGATGCGCAGGTGGCGCAAGCGGTCGCCATTGGTGTCGCATTGGTCACCGGAGATGAGATGTTGCACAAGCTCACGTATGCCTCCGACTTCGCCGTTAACGCCCCGCCGCTGCGGGTCGGCACCGGCTACGATGTCCACCGGCTCACCGATGGCGAGGAATTGTGGCTTTGCGGAATCAAGCTCGATCATCCCCAGGGCCTGGCCGGTCATAGCGATGCCGATGTGGCGATCCATGCACTGGTCGATGCCCTGCTCGGCGCTATCGGCGCGGGCGATATCGGCCAGCATTTCCCGCCCAGTGACCCGCAATGGCGCGGTGCGGCTTCGCATCTCTTCCTCGCCCATGCTGCCACACTGGTCGGCGATGCAGGTTACCGGATTGGCAATGTCGATCTTACCATCATCTGCGAAGCGCCAAAGATCGGCCCCCACCGCGAAGCGATGCGTGCCCGCTTGGCAGAACTGCTGGGCATTGACAGCGCCATGGTAAGCGTCAAGGCGACGACAACCGAAAAGCTCGGATTTACCGGCCGGGGCGAAGGCATTGCCGCCCAGGCTGTTGCCACCCTGGTCCTGACTTGAACGGAGCACCGACAATGCGTTCCTTGGCTAAGCTGACTTCCCTTGCCTTCGCGCTCGCGCCAATTGCCGCGCAGGCGGCTGAGCCGCCGTGCCTGAGTTCGGCGGAGTTCACCGCGCTGTCGAGCTATGCCTTGCCCAGCATCATCACCGGCACAACCGAGCGCTGTGCCACCACCCTGCCCGCCGATGCCTGGCTCCGGCGTAATGGCAGTCAACTCGCTGCGCGCTATGCCGTCGCCAAACCGGCTGCCTGGCCCACCGCCAAGGCCGCCTTTCTCAAACTCGGCGGGAATTCCACCAATGCCGAGGCCAGCAATCTGCTCAAGTCGCTTCCCGACAGCTCGCTGCAGCCGATGCTCGATGCGCTGATTTCGGGAATGGTCGGCCAGCAACTGCCCGCCGAGCGCTGCGGCGTGATCGACCGGCTAGTGCGGCTGCTGGCCCCGCTACCGCCGGAAAACACCGCCGAGCTGATTGCCGTCGCGGCTGGTCTTGGGGCCAAAACCGGGCGGGCCAAGGTTGGCAGTTTCAGCATCTGTCCGGCGTAATGGACGTCTACCTCCTCCCCGATGACATTGCGGAACTTGCCGCCCGCGTCGTCGCAGAAAACCTGGCTGCGGGGCGGTCCATCGCGCTGGCTGAAAGCTGCACGGGTGGGCTGGTGGCGGCGGCTTTGACCGAGATCGCCGGTTCTTCGGCAGTATTCGACCGAGGCTTCGTCACCTATTCAAACGAGGCCAAGCGAGAAATTCTGGGCGTTCCCGAGGATATTCTCGACACTTTCGGAGCAGTCTCGATCGCCACTGCCTGGGCCATGGCGCAGGGCGCGCTGAAGCGCAGCAACGCCGATGTAGCAGTGGCAATCAGCGGCATCGCCGGACCGGACGGGGGCAGTGCGCAAAGGCCGGTCGGCACTGTGGTCTTTGCCCGGGCAATTCGCGGGAGTGACAGCGAAGAGGTCGATGCCGAGGAACAGCGGCTCGACGGATCGAGCCGGTCTGGAGTGCGGCGTCAGGCGGCGCTGGTCGCGCTCGAATTGCTGCTGCCGTAGAGGTCTGCTGCGCGCGCCTCGAAGGCGGCGACCATTTTGCGGAAGGCACGATCGACGTATTGCCCCGCGAGCTTTTCGAACAGGGCGTTGCGAAAGCTGAAGTTGACCGAGAAGTCCACTTCGCAGGCATTTTCCCCAAGCGGGCGGAACAGCCAGATATTGTCGAGATCGCGCATCGGGCCGTCGAGATAATGCACCTGTACCCGCTCGGGCCGGACTTTCTCGACCCGCGAGGTGAATTTCTCCCGCAAGTTTTTGAACCCAACCAGCATATCGGCAACCATCTCATGCTCGGAATCCGACTTGACCCGGGTCGCTGCAACCCAGGGCAGGAACTCGGCATAGCGACCGACATCGGCGACGAGATCGAACATCTGCTCGGCGCTATAGGGGAGTTGGCGAGTTTCGTGAATGCTGGGCATTGGAACTACTACTAACCCCGCTCAGGCTGAGCCTGTCGAAGCCCGCGCACAACGGCAGCGCATGGCCCCTCGGGGCCTTCGACAAGCTCAGGCTGAGCGGGGATTGGAAAGGGGTAGTGCGGGATCATCTGACATTCGCCAATTGTGCCTCACGCGCCATTCGCATCGCTTTGAAATCGTCGCCAGCGTGATAGCTCGAACGCGTCAGCGGGCTGGCGGCGACTTGCAGAAAGCCCTTGGCCCGGGCGATGGCTCCATAGGCATCGAAGGCCTGGGGCGTGACGAATTCGATCACAGCCGTATGTTTTGGTGTTGGCCGCAGATATTGGCCCATCGTAAGGAAATCGATCACGGCGCAGCGCATATCGTCCATAACCTGATGCACCTCGAGCCGCTCTTCGCCCAGCCCCAGCATGATGCCCGATTTGGTGAAGATCGCAGGATCGTGGCGCTTGACCTGTTCGAGCAGCCGCAGCGAGGCATAGTAGCGCGCACCGGGGCGAATGGTGGGGTAGAGCCGGGGCACAGTCTCGAGATTGTGATTATAGACGTCGGGGCCCGCAGCAACGATGGCCTCCACAGCCGCTTCCATCTTCCCTCGAAAATCCGGGGTGAGGATTTCGATGGTGGTCTGCGGCGTTGTCCGGCGCAAGGCGGCGATGACCTTGACGAACTGACCTGCCCCGCCATCCGGCAGATCGTCGCGGTCAACCGATGTCACGACGATATGTTCCAGCCCCAGCTTCGCCGCAGCCTCGGCAACATGCTCGGGCTCATCGGCATTGACCTTACCCGGCATGCCGGTCTTGACGTTGCAGAAGGCGCAGGCGCGGGTACAGGTATCGCCCAGGATCATCACCGTGGCGTGCTTCTTGGTCCAGCATTCGCCGATATTCGGGCAGGCCGCTTCCTCGCATACCGTGTTGAGGTTGAGGCTGCGCATCAGGTCGCGGGTTTCGCCGAAGGCCTTCGAAGTCGGTGCCTTGACGCGAATCCAGTCTGGCTTGCGTTGCCCTTCGACATGCTCAGGACGAGCGGGGGTGGAGGAAAGGTCGTTCATCGCGCCCCGATAGGCGCAAGGTCCGCCGCTTGCCAGAGCGAATTGCCGGGGCCATGAAGCGCCGCATGACGCAAGCTTCCCCGCCCGAACTTTCCCGGCTGATCAAAGGCTATCACCGCTTCCGCGAAACCGGCTGGACACCCAATCGCGAGCGCTGGGGACGGCTGCGCGATGGGCAGAAGCCCGACGTCATGATCATTGCCTGTTCGGACAGCCGGGTCGATCCGGCGCAGATCTTCGATGTCGATCCCGGCGAAATCTTCGTGGTACGCAATGTCGCCGCGCTGGTGCCGCCGTTCGAGACGACGCCCGGCCATCATGGGGTCTCGGCCGCGCTGGAATTTGCTGTCCAGGTGCTGGAAGTCAGCCA
This sequence comes from Novosphingobium sp., assembly GCA_023266625.1. Lineage (GTDB taxonomy): Bacteria > Pseudomonadota > Alphaproteobacteria > Sphingomonadales > Sphingomonadaceae > Novosphingobium. Next base: position 15,204 of record JAHFPT010000101.1, read on the forward strand.
TATCGTGGTGATGGGGCACGGTATGTGTGGCGGCTGCAAGGCGGCCCTGACCCAGGAAATGCACGGCGCCCAGCCCGGCGAAGGCGGTTTCATCGCCGACTGGATCGCGCTGCTCGACGACGCACGCCACCCCATCGCCGCGCGGCTCGGCACCGAAGGCCGCGCTGCCGAGCAGGCGATGGAATTTGCCGGGGTTCAAGTCAGCTTGCAGAATTTGCGGACATTTCCCTGCATCCGCCGCAAGGAGCGCGACGGCGTGCTGAAACTGACCGGGGCCTTCTTCGCCATTTCCGATGGCTTGCTGCATTTGCTGGATGAGGCAAGTGGCGCGTTCAGCCCGGTCGAATAGGAGCGCTGAAACCTTAAGCCCCTCCCCTTCAGGGGAGGGTTGGGGTGGGGCTTGTCCGCTAAGCTCAACCCCAGACTGACATGCCCCACCCCTCGATCCCCTCCCCTGAAGGGGAGGGGAGGAAGTAGAATCACCTCAGGGCGCAGCTGCGGGAGCAGGCGCCGCCTTCTGCGCAGCATAGATACCCCAAAGCTGGGCAATATATTTGCGCTGGCCATTGACCTTGGCGAAATTTGCCTGGGCCCCGGCAAGATTGCCCTGATCGAGCTGGGCGATGCCAAGCCTGGTCAGCACACGATCCTGCTCAGCACCTGGTTTGGCCAGTGCCAGATTGAACAGCGCTTCGGCCTTGGCGGCATCGCCATAGCTCAAAAAGGCGTCGGCAGCGCCGCTGACTGTCGATGCCGTGGCGGCAGGCGAACGGGCATCGCGTTCGAGTGCGACCAGTGAGGCCCGGTCGGCGGCGATGCGGCCGTTGGCGATAGTGCGGGCTTCGCTGACAAAGGGATCGTTGGCGCGCAATTTACCCGCCGCAATCCCCGCTTCGATCACCTTCAGCGTCTCGCCAGGCAGGCGGCGGGGATCGGCGGCCTGAATATATTCGATATAGTCGCGCTCTTCGGCGTAGCTATTGGTGCGGCCCATCAGCCGCATCAGATCGAGCGTTTCCTGCGCCGGGAATTTGCCGATCTCGCGCACCACCGTAATCGCTCCAGCCCAATTGTCGGCTGTCGGATAAGCCTTGACCAGGCTCATGGCGAAATCGGTGGCCTGTTCCAGCAATTGAGCCTTGTATGCAGCGCCCAGACCCCGGCGATACCAGCCGGCCGGAGCCTTGTTCGGCGTGGCATTGCGCGTTTCGATTGCCTGCTTGAGCACGGCTAGACCCTGCGGCACCTGATTGTCCGAAAGATAGGACTCGGCAAGCAGGGCATCGGCATCATTGTCATGATACCCGCCGTTGACAGCAGCCTGTAGGCCAACGCGTGCCGCTGCAAAGTCTTTGGCATCAAATGCAAATGAGCCAGCAAAGTATTGGAATCTGGGAAGGTCTGCGGGATTTGTCTTACCACTCTCAATCATCGCCAAGACCCCTCGCCGCTGGAGTGCTTGGTCCTGAGCCAGAGTTCCTAAATTCGTAGCCAATTGCCCCGCCGAGAACCGGTCATCTTGATTTCCTATCGCAGCAAAAACGGCGTCAAGCTGAGAAATCTCGGCACTCATTGTTGCGCGGAGCTCAGTTAGTGCAGCTTCGCGAGTGCTGCGCGCCTGGGCAATTGCCGCACTTCCCCTTGCTTGCTGCAGGGCGACTGTCGTTGCAGTCAATCTGCCTTGTGCACCGATATATTCAGGACGCTTCTTGATTTCGTCCACCGCCTTACTGAGAGGGCCAGCAACCGCAACGAATGGTTTGGTGAAGTTCAACTTCGGCGCAGCTGGCGCAGCCATGACGGGAGTGGTCAATGCGGCAGCGCCGCTCGCCAGACCGAGGGCAAGAACGGCACGAAGGGCTGTGGGGGCGAACAGGGCTGCGCGCGCCTGCTTGCGGTTGCGGATCATCATATACTCTCCTCATGATCGCGGTCGGAAGTGGCTCCGCCGCACCAAAATGAACCATTCCGCCATAGGCCGGGATTTATCGGCTTGGCAACCTCGCGCGCTGCTAGGGCGCGCGCAGTGAACCACGATTGAATGGGCTTTATCCCACGCATCCAGCCGGGGAGCCGGATATGTGGAAAAGCAGGGAGCTAGCGGGCCGATTGCCCCCATCCGGCTGGCGTTCTGCCAAGGCATGTCCTAGGGCCTTGGCTTCACCCTTCCCGCCAACTGGATATGATATTTCCGCGTGAGCGACGACACCAACATTCCCGATTCCTCCCCGCCGCCAGGCGAGTATCAGCGCGTCGATATTGTCGACGAAATGAAGACGAGCTATCTCGATTACGCGATGAGTGTGATCGTCGCCCGTGCGCTGCCCGATGTCCGCGACGGACTGAAGCCGGTTCACCGCCGCATCCTGTTTGCCGCGCAGGAAGGCGGCATGGTCGCCGGGCGGCCCTATCGCAAATGCGCCAAGATCGTCGGCGACGTGATGGGCAATTACCATCCGCACGGCGACACCGCGATCTACTTCGCCCTGGTCCGCATGGCGCAGGATTGGTCGATGCGGGTGCCTCTGGTCGATGGCCAAGGCAATTTCGGCTC
>JAHFPT010000102.1 GCA_023266625.1 Novosphingobium sp.
GCCCGCATCCGTGAAATGGGCGGCGAAGCACTGGTGCTTGCCTGCGACATTGGCGATCCCAAGGGAGGGCGCGACACGCTGATCGCGCGAACCGAAGAAGCGTTCGGGCCAATCGATATTCTGGTCAACAACGCCGTCAAGAACGAATTAAAGCGCTTCGGGGAATTTAGCCTGGAGGACATGCAATCGAACGGAGAGGTCAATCTCTGGGGACCATGGATCATGATCCAGCAGGCCACCAATAGCATGGCCGAGCGAGGTCGCGGCCATGTGCTCAACATGTCGAGCATGGGCGCCGAATTGCCGCCCGGCCCTCCCTTCAACGTCAAGCTCACATGGCAGAGTACGCTCTATGGCGCGATGAAGGGCGCGGTGAACACCATGACCGTGCTAGGCGCGGTAGAGATGCTGCCCAAGGGCATCTGCATGAACACTTTGGCGCCGCAGCGCTCCATCCTTACCGAGCGGAACAAGAGTGGTAGCTCGATCGTGAAGGACACTTCGATCTGCGAGCCGATGGAGACGATGGCGGAAGCAGCACTGGCGCTGTGCACCGGCGACACCCAGACAATGACCGGACGGATTGCCTTAAGCCTTCAACTCCTCGTCGAATTGCAGCGTCCGGTCTATGATCTTACCGGAAAGCAACTCCTCGAAGGATGGCAGCCGGATGATATCGTCAAGGCGATTCAGTATCGCGAGGATTGGACCACGCGCTATCTGCGCTGGCCACATCCTTATGAGTTCAATCGCCCGCAGACGCCCTACCCTGACGTGCTGCGGCGCGCCGGATAGAGACAGAGATTAACGATTATCGGAGGTTAAAGTGGACGAACTCATCATTGCCTCGGCAGATGGCCACACCACCATGCCGATGACCCTTTGGGAGCAATATCTCGAGAAGGAGCATCACCGGCACCTTCAACGGCTTCGCGAAGAGCAGAAGCTGTTCAACGGCACCATGGAGCCGCTGCGGGACTATCGCATCAATCGCGATTCCAAGCAGATCTTCGACACCGACAAAGTGTACGACGAAGGCCTCAAGGGTGTTTGGGACCGCGATATCCGCCTGGCGCAAATGGACCGCGAGGGCGTTGCGACCGAGTTTCTGTTTCAGGGCGATCACCACGCAATTCAGATGTTCTATCACTCGTCCAATGGCACCTATCCGGCCCCTGCGATGGACGCAGGCGCGCGCGCGTTCAACCGCTGGACCTATGACAATTTCAGCCCGGCCAAAGAACGCTTCCTGCTTGTCGGTGCGCCGCTGACCGGGCTCGATTTCGACGCGATGATGGCCGAGGCGAAATGGATGGGCGATCACGGGTTCACCGCCGTATTCACGCCGAATTACACCGCAATACCCTCGCAAATCCCACTCTTTGAAAGCTATTGGGATCCGCTTTGGGCTGCCTATGCCGAGCGCAATCTGACGCTGATCAGCCATGCCGGCTGGGGCTTGCCGCAGGGCTTCATGTTCAGCGAGATCGAATCCGCCGCTGCCGAAGTCCGCGCTGAAGACGGCGACATCAACCTGATGATCAAAAAGCTGGGGCAAACCATCTTCCGCCCGGACGGCGTGTTCAACGATCCCAGATCCCGCCAATGCATGTGGCAAACCATGCTGGGCGGCGTGTTCGACCGTCATCCGAATTTGAAAATGATGATGACGGAAATCCGCGGCGACTGGGTTCCCGCGACGCTCAAGCTGCTCGATAAAATCTGGGAAGACAATCGCGATCGCCTGCATGCCAAGCGCCGGCCCAGTGAATATTGGCAGACCAATTTCATGGCTGGCCTGTCCTTCATGAACAAAGCCGAATTGGCGATGCGCCACGAGATCGGCGTCAAGCAGATGGCATTCGGGCGCGACTATCCGCACTCGGAAGCCACCTGGCCAAACACCCGCGCCTATCTCTCGGACATCATGAAAAATGTTTCCGAGGACGACGTGCGCGGCATCATGGGCGAAAACATGGTCAGCTTCCTGGGGCTTGATCGCACCAAACTGGCAAAGGTCGCTGAGCGCATCAAGGCGCCGACGTTCCAGGACATCGCGAATGGGCCGATGATGAGCGAAGAGCTCAAGACCCATCTCGATCTCCGCTGCGGCTACAGCAATGAGAGCGAAGGCGACAAGCGCGTCGGAGAAATGGCTGCGATGCTGAAGCCCGAGGTGCCACGCATCATCGCCGCGAGCAGCATCTTCGCCTGAAGCGCCAGGGCATTCCGGACCTGGCGGTTGTGATCGCTATGACAAGACCTTCCGCTTGTTGGTCGGGAATTTTAGTAAAATCGGTGCAGAGTCAGCGCTCGCCCCAATCTGCACAAATCAGCTTCATGTCTGCAAATGCCGCATCGATCGCTTCACCCAGATCGGTTCGACAATCGTCAGCCAGCCATGCATCGACGGTCTCGCCAAAAGTGGCAAGAATTAGCCGGGCCGGCAGTCGAAAATCCCGCGGATCCTCGCCGGGGCCACTGCGCTCCGCCAGACCTTCGCTGATCGCGACTATCCAATTCGGGCTAACTTCGTTGAATATGCCCCTCAACAAGGGCGATGTTGCGATTGCGCGCGTGACGCGGGCCGTGCGCACCGGATCGATCTCCGAGGGCACTGCATCGCGTATCGCTCGTGAAACGGCAACGAGGCCGTTTTCTGCTTTGGGCCGGTCTATGATGCGTTGCCGCAAAGCCGGCAGGTGCGCGCCCTGCCGATCCAGAAGGATGTCGGCCTTTCCTCGAAAATAGCGAAAAAAGGAACTCGTCGATGTGCCGGCCCGTTCGGCAATTTGCTCGACGGACGTAGCATCGTAGCCTTGCTCCGCGAACAACGAAAGCGCAGCGTCCTGAATGGCAAGATGCAAGTCGGCCTTTTTCCGTTCCCGCAACTCTTTTATATGATTACTTTTACGATTGAATATTAGCGTTTGCACGGCAAATTCCGAACGTTTTTTCGATCAAAGCTGATAGTTTGATCCCATTTGAGAATCAAGCCCCGGGCTTCACGTGGCTCAGCGACTTGCGTCATCAGCGCTTGCGGAGGCCCAAGGATTAAGCGGGCGGCGGTAGGGACGGAGGCCGGGCACTCCGGTGCCGCACGCCTCCCACCCATAACTGGAATTTTCCTGTTCGGATCGATCCCGGGTTCGCGCCACAAATAGCCATTGACACGCAGTTCCTCAGGCGTAGGAATTATGGAATATGATTCCCAATTTGGACAGGAGGCCCAATTTTTGGCGTCACGGCAGGGTGTGGGATTGTAACGACAAGGGTGGGCAAGGCGGCGCGCGTTGCAAACGCGCGGCGTAAAAAATCTAAAAAGCAATATAATAATTAAAAACAAACACAAGATGAGGAGTTTGACTGTGGGGCCCAAGCCAAATCTATTTGCGTCGTCGGCGTTCATCGCATTAGTGCTTAGCGCGACACCAGTACTGGCAAAACCAGCTGACGAGTCAGACGAAATCATCGTCACCGCGAGGCGTATCGATGAGCGTCTCAGCGACGTTCCTATTTCGATTGCTGTTTTCAACCAGGAACAAATCACCCAGCGCAACGTCACTGACCTGGGGCAACTGGCGGAAACCACCCCGTCGCTGTTCGGCAACCAGCGGTTTGGGTCGCAAAATACAACGTTTTCCATTCGCGGCTTTACGCAGGAAGGCTCTACAGCGCCATCGGTAGGCATATATTTTGCCGGCGTCGGTGCCTTGCGCGGCGCCAGCGGCTTTCAGACCGGCGACGGCGCCGGTCCGGGTGCCTTGTTCGACCTTCAGAATGTACAGGTAGTCAAGGGGCCGCAGGGTACGCTGTTCGGGCGCAATACGACTGGCGGTGCCATACTGTTGACGCCGAACAAGCCCAGTTCAAACTTCGAAGGGTATCTCGAAGGTTCCATCGGTAATTACGGCATGAACCGAGTGCAGGCCGTGATAAATGCACCGTTGAGCGATACGGTGCGTCTGCGACTGGGCGTCGATCGGATGCAACGGGACGGATACCAGAAAAACATCGGTGTCGGACCAAACATGACCGATATCAAATATATTGCGCTGCGCGCCAGCCTCGTGGTCGATCTGACCCCTGATATCGAGAATTACACGATCGTATCCTATCTGAAATCAGACGGAAATGGCCACACCAACAAGGTTACGGACTGCAATCCGACCAAGATCGTGGGCGGCGTTCCGCAAGGTTTTATGAGCTGTGCGCAGATGGCCCGCGAAGCCGCGACAAATAACTTCTACACTATTTCGGGTATCATAGCACAACCCCGGGCGGGCATACGATCGTGGCAAATTATCAACACCACTACCTGGACCGCCTCAGACAACCTCACCGTCAAGAACATATTGAGCTATGGAGAATTGAAGGACAATATCTCGCAGGATGCATTCGGAACATTCTGGATGGTACCCACTATCTCCGAGCAGAATGCAATTGTGGGAGCGACGCTTACTTTGCCACAACTTGTTGGCGTGCCATTGACCTTTGCCGTCATTTCTGACGCAGCTGGATACTCCGCAAATCATCAAGCCGGGCTTACCGAAGAATTTCAGCTGCAAGGCCATGCCTTTGACAAAAGACTGCAGTGGCAGGCAGGCATTTATTATGAGGTAGCGAATCCGTTGGACGACCGGGTGGGGACGGGCGGGCCGAGCCTGGTTTCGTGCACAAGTTTCGTTCCGGCCAGTGGAAATTGTGTCGGACCGTATGGTGCGGTCGGGAGACTTTCTTCAAGCCTAGTGCGCGTTTCATTCAAGGATTGGGGACTGTACGCGCAAGGCACTTATAATCTCACCGATAAGCTTAAATTCACGGCGGGCGTGCGTTACACCCACGACGAATCACAGGTGCTTGCCCAGATCAAATCATATCGATTCTCAAATACTGGCGCTCTCACGGCTATTCAATGTACCAATTCGCTCATCGCCGTGCTGCCGGATTGCATCACCACTGCCAATCAGACTACCCATGCGCCGACCTGGGTGTTTGACCTGGATTATCATCCGACCGAAAATATCATGATCTACGGCAAATATTCCCGCGGTTATCGTCAGGGACTTGCGAATGCGCAAGCATTGGCCCCTAATGATAAGTTTGGTGCAGAAAAGCTTGATACCTATGAAGCTGGTTTGAAAGCCAGCTGGCGTGGGGCGATGCCCGGCAACATTAACGTCGCGGCGTTCTACAACGATTTCCGCAATCAACAGTTTTCGATTTCATTCATTTCCGGAAATACATCTTCGGCCGCTGTTTGCGCCTGTGGAACTTCGAAAATATATGGCTTCGAGCTTGATGGGAAAATATCGCCGTTTGCAGGCTTCGACATCTCGGGCGGGTATACATATCTCCGCACGGAATTGACGGGTATTGTAAACCCAATACCTCCACCGGGATTTGTCATTCGCGCCGTGGTGGGCGTCGGCCAGCCATTAATCCTGTCACCCCGGAACAAATGGAGCCTTACCGGAAGTTATACGCTGCCATTTATTCCTGACGATGTGGGTAAGATAACTGGTGGTCTGACTTATTCCTATACCGGGGATTATGTTGCAGGGCTCACAGCCCGAAGCCAAATCAAGCATTTCGGCACACTGAATGCAAACCTGAGCTGGAGTGATGTCGGCGGCACGCCGTTCGACATTTCCCTGTTCGCCACGAACCTGACCAACGAGAAGTACTACACCTACGTCACAGACCTGTACGATTCGCTCGGGTTTGTCAGCAGCGTGACCGGTGAGCCGCCGATGTATGGGCTCCGGGTGCGTTTTCGCTTCGGCCGCTAGTGGTTGGGCAAATAGCCTGATCGCTGAGTCAGAGGTGCGCACAGCCGACCAGAAGGATCGACATGTTAGTTCGGCAATCTCAGGCCGCAATCGACGGAAGTGCGGATACGCCGACCATGCGAGACATGTCAGAAGGTGGCTTGCCTGCCCACGTTTCCGCGCACGCTTGGTACGTGTTAGGTGTGCTCTGTGTGATCAACATGTTCGGTTACATGGATCGCATGGCGCTGGCGATCCTGCTCCAGGCAATAAAGCTCGATCTTTCATTGAGCGACAAGCAGCTTGGGTTGCTTTCCGGGCTGGCCTTCGCGTTGTTCTATTGCACGCTGGGCATTCCGCTCGCCCGGCTCGCAGACCGTTCCTCGCGGGTCAGGCTGCTGTCGGCCTGCCTGGCGCTCTGGAGTGTGATGACGTCAGTCAGCGGACTCGCGCGCAGTTTCCCGCAGCTGTTCCTGGCGCGCGTCGGGGTTGGTATCGGCGAGGCGGGCTGCATTCCGCCGGCACACTCGATAATCGGTGATTATTTCCCGCGCGAGCGACGCACCCTGGCTGTTTCGATCTTCCAGGCCGGTTCGGCGGTGGGGACCAGTGTTGGCCTGATTGTCATAGGTCTTCTCGGCGAGATGCTTGGTTGGCGCGCAGCGCTTCAGATCGTCGGCCTGGCTGGAGTTCCTCTGGCACTTCTTGCGGTCATGACATTGAAGGAACCGGCGCGGCGCGAACCGCCGGCTACGGTTCGCGTGGCGCTGCTGCCGGCCATCGCGACACTGCTGCGCCGACCCGCGTTTGTGCATCTGATCATTGGAATTTCGGTGGCCGGCATGACTGCCGGGGCCTTTGGCCAGTGGGTTCCAACTTTTCTCATCCGCAGTTTTGGCATGAGCATGGCCCAGGCCGGAGTGTCCCTGGGCTTGATCAATATGGTCGCCGGGGTGATCGGCATGGTGGGCGGCGGTTTCGTTGCCATGCAGATGATGAGGCGTGACATGCGCTGGGAACTGTGGCTGCCCGCCCTGGCTACATTGATTGCGGCGCCGATGTTCCTCTTTGCCATGTTCAGTGGATCTGCCTGGGTCGTACTGGCTGCGAAGGTGCCGATCGGCTTCCTGATCTCGAGCTCAAACGCGGTAGGCATGGGCGCCGTACACTCGTTTGCCGGATCGCGGGAGCGGGCATTGGCGGTGTCGTTGACCCTGTTCATGACGTCGATCGTCGGAATGGGTGTCGGTCCGTTTGTCATCGGCTGGCTGAGTGACAGTTTCGAGCCGGTCGCAGGCAAGGAAAGCCTGCGCTACGCACTGATAGTCATTGGCGCGACGTTGCCGTGGGCATCGCTCCACTTCTATCTCGCCGCGCGCAGAAGCCACATCGATCGCGTAAATTGACCCCGTATTCGAATGCCTGACGGCCATGTGTTTTTGAGAGTTGATCATGAGTAAACTTACGTTCAAAGGCCGCGTTGCAATTGTCACTGGTGCGGGCGGCAGCACTGGTCTTGGCCGTGCCCATGCGCGCCTTTTGGCCGAACGCGGCGCAAAAATCGTGGTCAATGACATCGGGGTGAGCCGCGACGGTATCAGCGGCGCGTCTGCCGATGCCGAGGCAGTCGTGGCCGAGATAATCGCCTCAGGGGGTGAGGCCATCGCCGATCTGAACAGCGTGGCTGACGAAGATGGCGCGAAGTCCATCGTCAAGGCGGCGCTCGACGCATGGGGCCGCGTCGACATCTTGATAAACAACGCAACAATCGGCGCTCGCGCAGGCTTCGACGAGATAACCTCCGCCGACATAGAGCGCATCATCGGCGTCAACCTGATGGGCTCGATCTGGATGTGCCGCGCAGTTTGGCCGCATATGCTGGAGGCCCGCTTTGGCCGGATCGTCAACACGACCTCGGGCGGCATGATGGGCATGCCGCTGGTGACCGCCTATGGCGCTGCGAAATTCGGCATGTTCGGACTGACGCGCGGGCTCGCGACGGAGGGCGCGGAGCATAACATCAAGGTGAATGCTGTCAGTCCGGGCGCCGCGACAAATTCGGTCGGGCGCTTCCTGAGCTTCAGCGACCCCGAAATGCTGGACAGATACCGCAACGACCTTCCGGCCGAACTTGTGTCGCCCGTCTTCGGTTACCTTGCGCATGAGACATGCGCGGTCTCCGGTACTTTGCTGCATGCGGCCGGTGGCTCCGTTTCTGCCCGGCTGATCGGCGCGACCAAGGGGATTCGCGATCCACAGCTGACCATCGAGGATGTCCGCGACAATCTTTCGGCGATTTTTGACGACACGGGACTTTCGATCATCACGGATCCGAAATGCCCCTACGATGCCGCCAATGATACGGTCGCGAACACAATGGTCGCCGTGCCCTATCGCGGCGAATGATCGGACAGACGTCATGCCAGCTTGGGAAAAAGGAACGCACGATATGGCCTCAGAACAAAACCATTATCGCGATGCCGATGTACAGGAAATGCTCGACAAACAGGCGATAAGCGAAGCGATCATGCGCTATTGCCGGGGTATTGATCGGGCTGACGCCGAACTGATCAATTCCGCATACCATCCGGACGCATGGGATGAGCACGATGGCCACGAATTCACCGGATTGACGGTGGGAGCCGGGATCGTGGAGATACTGAGCCGCGCAATGAAGGTCACCCGCCATAATGTCGGAACGCAATTGATCGAGGTTTATGGCGACGAGGCAGTGGCGGAAACCTATTGCACCGGCAATCACACGCTGATGAGCGGGCGCCGGGTGCATACCTTTGTCCGTTATCTTGACCGGTTTGAGCGTCGTGAGGGTGAATGGAAGGTCATTCACCGAATGTCGATTACCGATCCATCAGAAATTCTGCCGCCCATCGAAGATACGGGACACACTCCCCCTGACATCGGGCGTCGCGACAAGACCGATCCATCCTATCAATTGTTTCGGTCATGATGGCGCAAGCACTGATATCAGGTCTTGGTGCCCATGCGCTCAGTTCTGCGCGCCGCCCCGGCTGGCGCTCGGCCGGACGGGTGCAACGGCCCCCATGACAGTTCGGTCAGCGATTGCGGCATGTTGTGGTATGACCCGTCAACGAGAGGCCGGAAATCATCCCAACAAAGTCAATTCGCGTTTCTGAGTACCCACGACACAGCACGAAGCTGCCAGCCCGCCAGATTGGCGGAACAGTTCGAAAAGAACGAAGGAGAAGAACATGGAAAAGCTGACAATCGTTTCGGTCGACGCGCATGCGCAGATGCCACCGCAAGCCTGGCCGAAATATCTCGACAAGCGCTATCACGATCAACTGCCGCAGTTGCTGGAGGAAAACCGGTCCTACACCCAGATCACCGGGCATTTTCACAAGCGTCTGCACAACACACACCTGCTCGAAGTGTTCGATCTCGACCATGCCATGAGCGATGGCGGCGGGTTCGGTGCCTGGGACCTCAAGCTCCGCCTTCAGGAAATGGACCGCGAGGGGATCGCCGGCGAATTCATCCATAGCGGCGATTCGCGCGCTTCGGGGCTGTTCTACCAGTCGTCGAACTGGACCCACACGATGGAACTCTGCCAGGCGGGCGTAAAGGGCTATAACCGCTGGCTGTTCGATGAGTTCGGCCCCGCGGCGGACCGGCTGTTCCTGATCAGCAACATCGGTGCGGCGCCCTGGCGCGATATGGATGAATTGCTCGCCGAGCTCGACTGGAGCGCCGAAAAGGGCTTCAAGGCCACCTCGGTTCCCGGTTATGTCGCCTATCCCGGTCAGCCGCCGCTGTTCGACAAATACTGGGACCCGTTCTGGGCGCGCTGCCAGGAACACGACATCACCTTGTGGATGCATGCTGGGCAGGGCGAAGGCCAGGGCGAGCTGGGCGCAATCTTCCAGCGCCTCGGCGCGCGGATCGACGAAGAACAGGGCGATGTCGGCGAGGCGATCGATCGGCTGCGCAGCGAATTCTTCAAGGGCAAGATCTTCTCCAGCATCAAGCCGCGCCGGGCGATGTGGCAGATGATGATGGGCGGGGTGTTCGACCGTTTCCCCAGACTGCGGCTGATGCTCAGCGAGATCTATGGCGACTGGCTTGGTCCGACGTTCAAATACCTCGATGAGCAGTTTGAACTGAATAAGGGCAGCATCCCCGCCAAGCACAAGCCGAGTGAATATTACAAGTCGAACTGCATGAACGGGCTGTCGTTCATCCGTCGCTGCGAAGTCGATCTGCGGCATGATCTGGGTGTCGAACTGCTGGCATTCGGTCGCGACTATCCGCACGGTGAGGGCACCTGGCCCAATACGATCCCCTGGCTGCGCGACGCCCTGCATGACATTCCGAAGGACGAGGCCATCGGCATCATGGGCGGCAATGCCATGCGCTTTCTGAAGCTCGACAAGGCCAAACTCGACGCAATCGCGCAGCGCATCGGCCCGTCGATGGATGCAATCTTCGGTGAGCACCCGCCTCTGCCCGAGGACCTGATCGCCCACTTCGACAACCGCGCCCAATACCTCGGGCAGCCCGAGCGCGAAACGCGGATTCCCGAAATCGACCGCGCGATGAAGGAAGACCTGTGGCGTGCAAAGGTGTTCGCCTGATTGCAGCACGCGGCCGCGCAGCAACGCCGGGCCGAGGTCCGTCGTTGCTGCTGCGGTCCGCTGCTATGTTATCGCCCAGCCTCTTTTGCGATCGGGCGCCCTCAATCTGTCGGTGGAGTGAAATTGATGGAAAAACTCGTCATCGCGTCGGCAGACAGCCACGCCGGAATGTCGCCCGAACTATGGGCAGAATATCTCGAACCGAAATACCACAAATATCTGGCGCGCCTGCGCGAGGAGCACCACCTGTTCCGCGGTACGATGCAGATGCTCTCCGATTTGCGCACGCCCGCTGCGGCGAGGCCGGTCTTTGATAAGGACGGACGCTTCGAGCGCGGCCACCTCGGCCTGTGGGACCTGGGCGTCCGTCTGGCGGAGATGGACCGGGAAGGCATCGCCGCCGAACTGGTGTTTCCCGGCGATTTCCGCTCGTTCGACCTGTTCTGGAACACGGTCAACGGCACCTATTCGATTCCCGCCGTCGATGCCGGCGCTCGCGGTTACAACCGCTGGTGCGCTGATGCCTTCGGCAGTGCCCGTGATCGCCTGCTGCTGATCGGCGCGCCGCTTTCCGGGCTTGATCGGCAGGCGGTGCTCGACGAGGCCGACTATATGGCGGACAGCGGCTTCACCGGAGTGTTCACTCCCGGTTATTGCGCGCTGCCAACCCAGATCCCGGTCTTCGAGGCCGAATGGGATCCGGTGTTCGCCGCCTATGCCGAGCGTAACCTGACGCTGATCACGCATGCCGGCTACGGCATACCTCAAGGCTTCATGCTCTCCGAAGTCGAAGCGGCGGCGGCGGAGGTGAAGGCCGAGAACGGCGGCCCGCAGGACCTGATCCACAAGCTCATCTCCACCGTGTACAACGACAGCGGCGTCTTCGGCGATCTGCGTTCGCGGCAGGGCGTTTGGCAGTTCATGCTCGGCGGCGTGTTCGACCGCCATCCGACGCTGAAGATGATGGTGACTGAAATCCGGGCCGACTGGATCCCGGCGACGTTGAAGCTGCTCGATCAGGTCTGGGAACGGCACCGCGACACATTGCCGGCCAAGCGCCCGCCGAGCGAATACTGGGGCACCAACTGCATCGCCGGCCTGTCGTTCATGAACAAGGCCGAACTCGCGATGCGGCACGAGATCGGCGTCGATACGATGGCGTTCGGCCGCGACTATCCGCATGGCGAGGGCACCTGGCCCAATACGATCGACTATTTCGCCGACATATTCCAGGGCGTGCCCGAAAACGAAGTGCGTGCGATCCTGGGCGGGAACATGATCCGCTTCCTTGGCCTCGATGGTGCGCATCTGGCAGGGATCGCCGAACAAATCGGCGCACCAACCTTTCGGCAGATCGCCGATGCAGGAGCGCTCACCCCCGAGCTCGCAGCACATCTCGGCCTGCGCTGCGGCTACGCCAAGCCGTCAGAGGGCGATCGCCGTGTCGCGGAAATGGCACCAATGCTCGAACGCGATATCCCCCGCCTTGTTGCGGCTGGCTCCGCCTATCAGTGAATCGATCGGTCGGTGCCCCACGAGCATCCCCGCGAAGTTCGCACAACTGGAAACGGCCTGACGAATGACGCTGTCCAATGCCAAAATGATCGCCTGTCCGGCGTGCGCAACCTCCAACCGGGTTCCGCTGGAAAAGCTGGACGCAGGCGGCAAGTGCGGCCGATGTGGATCACTGCTCTTTCAGGGCCAGCCCATGGTCCTCACGTCTGCCAACTTCGATGCACATGCAGCCAGGAGCGACATTCCCTTGCTCGTTGATTTCTGGGCCTCCTGGTGCGGCCCATGCCGGCAAATGGCTCCCGCCTTCGCTGCCGCTGCCAAGCAACTTGAACCCAATGTGCGGCTCGCCAAGCTTGACACCGAAGCCGAGCAGTCAGTTGCCGCCAGATATGCCATTCGCTCAATTCCCACGCTGATCCTGATTTCCAAAGGAAAGGAAGTCGCCCGGCAATCCGGCGCAATGTCCACTGCCGCAATCGTCAGCTGGACGCGCAAGGCGATTACTGACTGAAAATGGCCGGGAGCGGGCCGTCAGTCTCGTGCATCGATTGCTGAAAAGCCACCGGCTATGGCCGGAAAGGACGGACGTTGCACCGTGAGCCAATCACTGTGATAAGCAACTTGGAAGACCTGACGCTTGCTCCCAAATGCCAGCATAAAACAATTTGGCATTCGGTTCGATCACATCGCTTGGGAGGGACGATCATCTGTTTTTCGGCAACTGCCAGTTTGAGCACCGGTATCGCCCTGCTTGCCCTTGGGGCAATCACCGTTCGTCACGCAGCCACTCCAGCCGAGGTACCCTATGCAGCCATCCCGATGATTTTCGGGATACAGCAACTGGTCGAGGGAGGCCTGTGGCTGGGTTTGCCCGCGCAAACCCTGACGACCCATGTGCTGGCGATCGTCTATCTGCTGTTTTCGAACGTCTTGTGGCCGATCTATGTGCCTGTGGCGGTCTGGCTGATCGAACCAGGCATATTGCGGCGCAGGATAATTCTCTTTCCATTGGCAGCCGGCGCAGCAACGAGCGTGTTCTTCCTCGCCGCAATCGTCACGCAGCCGGTCTCAGCCACGATCAAGGTTGCGCATATCGGGTACCATCTGCCTCACCCTCATCACACAATCGCCTTCACGTTTTACGCCGTCGCCACTTGCCTTGCCCCGCTGCTGTCCAGCCACAAGATGGTACGATTGTTCGGTGGTGCCCTCATTGGCTCCATGATCGCGGCCTATGTTATTTATTCGATATGGTTTGCTTCGGTCTGGTGCTTTTTCGCGGCCTTGACGAGCGGCGTGGTATTTCTGTATTTCTCGCGCCGCTCCAGGCCGGGCAACAACGATGACGAGACTCTAATCGCAACTGGATGAAGGTTGGGGGTCACGTCACTATCGGAACAATCGAGTGGGAGTGAACGCCCGAGTGCAACTGGTTGCCGAGTTGCTAGCGCGCGACCAGTTCCGCTTGGAATTGCTGGATTTGGTTCGAACTCTTGATCTGCCGGATAGCTGGATCGGCGCGGGATTTGTGCGAACTGCGGTTTGGGATCACCTCCACGGACACCCGCCCTCCAAGCCGGGAGGAGATGTCGATGTCATTTGGTTCGATGCCGATAATGTAGATGAATCCGCTGACCGGAAATTCGAAAATCAGTTGCGGGTTGCTCGACCTGACGTTGCTTGGTCCGTCAAAAACCAAGCGCGCATGCATATTCGTAACGGCGATGAACCTTACGCTTCTGCCGTAGATGCGATGAGGTTCTGGCCGGAGACCGCGACCGCTATCGCAGCCAGATTGGTATATGGTGGCCTGGTCGAAATAGCTGCGCCGCTGGGACTGGACGATCTGATGGAATTGAAGCTTCGCCCGACGACGCGGTTTGCAATCGAAAAACGGGACATTTTCGAACGGCGAGTCAGGTCCAAGCGCTGGTTGCAACGCTACCCGATGCTGACCTTGACCAACCCCCTTGGTCAAGCGTAACCTCTCCCCATGACCATACACGTCAACATCGGCGAAGCCAAGACGCGGTTCTCCGAACTCTGCGCCGCTGCGCTGCGCGGGGAAGAGGTGATTGTGCAAAATGCAGGCGTGCCGAAGTTGCGGCTGGTGGCTTTGCCCGAGGTTGCGGCCGAGGAACGCGCGGCGCGGCGTGCGCGAATGGAAGAACTGATAGAACAGATGCATGCTATTCCTGATCGCGCGGACGCATTTGATCCACTTGAATGGGATGAAAACGGCTTGCCAATATGATTGTCGTCGAGACATCCGCGCTCGTCGCCATAGTGTTTGACGAACCGGAATGCTCGGATTTTGTCTCAGCGATAATGAGCGCAGACTTGGCTTTGGTAAGCGCCGTTAGCGTTGTTGAGGCGCGAGTAGTTGTCTATCGGCGGAAGGGCGAACAAGTGGTTCGCGTACTGGATGAATTTCTTGCCCAGCCCGTTTTCGAAATTGTTCCGCCTGGAGCAGACGAGATCGCCGCCGCCCACGCCGCGTTCATCGTCTATGGCAAGGGCAGCGGCCATCGTGCTCAGCTCAATTTCGGCGATCTGTTCAGCTATGCGCTGGCCAAGGTTCGCGGGTTGCCATTGCTGTTCAAGGGCGATGATTTTGGCTGCACGGATATTGTCCAGGCCGGGGACGATTGAGTGGGAGTGAGGATTGAATCCGCCTCGGCTACTGACCGCGAGGCCGCAATCGCTCTATGGCTGGCGGCGGGCTTGACGCGCCCGTGGAATGACCCGGGCAACGACTTCGATCTTGCGCTTTCCAACCCAACCTCGACAATTCTGCTTGCCCGCGATGGCGACAAATTGGTCGGCAGCGTCATGGCTGGCTTCGACGGGCACAGAGGCTGGGTCTACTATTTAGCGACCGATCCCAATCGCTTGAAAAGCGGGGTCGGTCGAGCGCTGATGACATCTGCCGAGGGCTGGCTGAGAAAACTCGGTTGCCCGCGCATCCGATTGATGGTTCGTAACGACAACCTGGCCGCCAAGGGCTTCTACGAGGCAATCGGCTATGATAGCCAAGACGCAATCATTCTCGGACGAACGCTCGACTGAACGAATTTAGCCCCCGAATAGCAAGCCAGCCTCCGCCTCCCGATGTTGACGAAATGCTCTCCTTACGCTATGTAAGGCGCCAACCCCGGAGCCGCCCCATGCCCACCATCACCATGACCAGCAAGGGCCAGATCACCCTTCCCGCCGCGACGCGGGCGAAGTTGCGGTTGGTCAAGGGCGCGCAGATGGATGTTGAGGAAACCGGCGATGGCAAGATTGTGCTGACGCCGAAGCCAGCAAAGACGGGCGACATCAGGCGGCTCAGGGGCATTCTGAAATATGACGGCCCACCGGTTTCCATCGAGGAAATGAATGAGGCTATCGGGCGCGCTGTTGTCGAGAGCTACAAGCGCTCGATCTCGTGATCGCAATCGATACCAATGTTCTGCTGCGATACCTTGTTCAGGACGAGCCTGCCCAGGGGGCAATCGCCACACACCTTCTTGAAAATGCGCTCACTCCGGACGACCCGGGCTTTGTGACGATTGTTGCCGTGCTTGAACTCGACTGGGTTTTGCGAGCGCAATATGGATTTTCCTCGGACGTAGTGGTGGAAACACTTCGCAGATTGATCTCTTCCCCCAATCTCACCTTCGAGCAAAGCGCTGCGGTCGAGCGTGCATTGGATTTTGAGTACGGTGATCTTGCCGACAATATTTTGCACGAGACAGCTCAAGTTTCGGGCTGCACCAAGACCGTCACCTTCGACCGCAAATTCGCCCGTCTGGAGGGCGTCGAGCTGTTGCAGTAACCCCGCAAACGAGGGAGCCTAATCCATGCGCCATTTCAAAATGCTGGTCTTTTCCGAACCCTTCCCCGGCCAGGAGGACGAATTCAACGCGTGGTACACTGGCCGCCACCTCGCCGACATCTGCGCCCTGCCCGGCTTCACCAGTGCTCAGCGCTTCAAGCTGCACAGCGTTACGATGGGCACCGCGCTTAACCCCAATCTCGCAATATACGATGTCGAGACCGACGATCCCGAATGGGTGATCGAGAACATGTTCGCCAATCGCGACACCCCGGCCATGCCGATTTCACCGGCATTCAACCTCGATGCGACGACCGTGATGCTCTACGAGGAGAGCACCGGCGTGGTGTTCTCGAAGACCAAGGGCTGAACGGGGGGCTGCTTAGTTGGCGCGTTCGACCCGGCGATAGGGCACGAAATCTTCGAGCCCGACGAAGCCGGTGAAGAAGAAGCCCGAGCGATCGTGCAGCTTCACCGTATCGAGCCGGCATAGCTCGCTGGTGTGCAGCACGGTCACCATGATGTCGTCGGAATCGAGCGAATCAGGATAGCGCGGGCGATTGACATAGATCGTTCGCCCGGAATCATAGACGATCGCGGTCTTGTCGATGATGCGGGAATCGCTGGTGCTGCTGAGCGGAATGCAGCTGACCGGCTGCCCTGCCTCGCGGCCTTCGAGCAGCTTGGCGAGCTGTTGTTCGCCGGTCAGCCGTTCCTTGGCTTGCAGGGCAGGGCCAGCGAGCAGCGCGGCTCCGGCTGCGAGGACGAGTGCGAGCTTGCGCATGGCTATCTCCTTTGCCGTAATCGGGCGGAGGCTAGCACAGTTTCCTGAACCTCACCTGACAAATCACGCCGTCCCGCCCACCGTCAGCCCCTCGATCAACAGCGTCGGCTGGCCGACTCCGGCGGGCACGCTCTGCCCGCCCTTGCCGCAGACGCCGACGCCCTCGTCGAGCTTCATGTCATTGCCGATGCCGGTGACGCGGGTGAGCACGCTCGGCCCATCGCCAATCAGTGTCGCGCCCTTGATCGGCGCGCCGAGCTTGCCGTTCTCGACCTTGTAGGCCTCAGTGCAGCTGAACACGAATTTGCCCGAGACGATATCGACCTGCCCGCCGCCGAAGCTCTTGGCGAAAATGCCGTTCTTGATGCGGGAGAGCAGCTCGGCGGGATCGTCCTGGCCGCCGCGCATGAAGGTGTTGGTCATGCGCGGCATCGGGGCGTGGGCATAGCTCTCGCGGCGGCCGTTGCCGGTGGGGAGGGCGCCCATCAGCCGGGCGTTCAAGCGGTCCTGGATATAGCCTTTCAATATGCCGTCCTCGATCAGCACGTTCTCCTGGCTGGGGGTGCCTTCATCGTCGATGGATAGCGAACCGCGCCGTCCCAGGATGGAGCCATCGTCGACCACGGTGACGCCCGGTGCGCCGACACGTTCGCCGATGCGCCCGGAGAAGGCGCTGGTGCCCTTGCGGTTGAAATCGCCTTCGAGCCCGTGGCCGACTGCTTCGTGCAGCAGCACACCGGGCCAGCCGGGGCCGAGCAGCACGGTCATCTCGCCGGCGGGGGCATCGACGCTTTCGAGATTGGTCAGCGCCTGACTCAGGGCCTCATCAATCGCGCGGTTCCAGTTCTCGGGCTTGAACAGATCGTCATACAGCCAGCGCCCGCCCATGCCGAAGCTGCCGGTCTCGCGCCGCCCGTTCTGCTCGGCGACGATGCTGACGTTGAGCCGCACCAGCGGCCTCACATCCTGCGCAACAAAGCCGTCCGCGCGGACGATCTCGACCACCGTCCAGCTGCCCGAAATACTGGCGCTGACCTGGCTAACGCGCGGATCGCGGGCGCGGGCGGCCTTGTCGATCTGTTCGAGCAGCGCGACCTTTTCGGCAAAACCCACCGCATCGAGCGGCGAGGCTTCGGTGTAGAGGTGGCGGTTGTTCTGGCGCGGCGCAACGGCGGCCTGCCCTTTGGCCGGATCGAGCAGCCGCAAGGTCTCCCCGGCGCGGCGGATGGCCTG